>NZ_JAOWIA010000062.1:0-80914 GCF_030332345.1 Citrobacter sp. Cpo221 | reverse complement strand
CACGGTGCGCGGAACTGCCTGATGGCGCTGTGCTTATCAGGCCTATGGCTGCATGTAGTTTGTAGGCCGGATAAGGCGTTGGCCGCATCCGGCACGGTGCGCAGAGCTGTGTTAGCGTTTAGCTACACGAATAGTCTGCGCGAGGCGAGATGGTTTTTCTTCGGTGGTTTTCTGCGGAGCGGTCGCGTAAGCCGTTTCTACACAAACAAACGTTTTGTAGCCATCATCCGGCATGTCGCCCATGCTGACGGACAGCGCCGGGCCAGGGTTCCAGCCCACGACATTCAGGTGGTGGTGATGGACAACGTCGATATTGCGATTCAACGCATCATCATGAATCACGCTACACGCTTCCGGATTCAGATAAACGCGATCGGTGCGGTCCGGGAAGGTCTGGATACCATCAGCCAGCACATCTTCTTTAGCATCATTCACTTTATCGATCAGGCGATCGCCAAGACCACTGACTTTCACTGCCGCAATGTCACCAACGTTGAAATAGGTATGCAGTGCCGAGGTGGTTTCAAACTCACCATGAGCTTCCAGCTCCATCTCACAGGTGGCTCCCACTTTGAAGCGGGCCAGTAGGCAAAACTCGTGTGGCCAAAGCTGACGCGTTTCAGCGTTGCTCTGCAGTTCAAACGTCAGCACCACGCCATTGTCGTCTTCGTTGTGAGCTTTCAGCGTCCATGGCAGATTGCGGGCAAAACCATGCGAAGGCAGGCCCTGCTGAGCAGCCGGACCAAACCACGGCCAGCAAATTGGTACGCCGCCACGCAGCGCTACGCCGGTTTTAAACGGGGTATTATTACTTAGCCACAGGACTTCCTCTTCACCATTTGGTTTCCAGGAAAGAAGATGTGCGCCCTGCAGTGCGAAAGAAGCTTTAACCTGTGGGTGATCGACAACAAGAACCTCAAGCTCATCAAGCTGACGGCGGGAGAGGACAGGGGTAATTTGTTCGATTACCGGAAGTGCAAAAATTTTATTAATCATTACGCAATCCTTTCTTCAGGCAAAAAAAAGAGCGACCTGAGTCGCTCTTACAGATTACTGTTTCATCTCAACTTATTTGGAGATGTGTGCAATCAGGTCCAGAACTTTGTTGGAGTAGCCGGTTTCGTTGTCGTACCAGGATACCAGTTTCACGAAGTTGTCGTTCAGTGCGATACCAGCTTTAGCATCGAACACGGAAGTGCAAACTTCACCGTTGAAATCGGTAGATACTACGTCGTCTTCGGTGTAACCCAGAACGCCTTTCATCGGGCCTTCGGAAGCAGCTTTGATTGCTTTCTTAATTTCTTCGTAAGAAGCAGCTTTTTCCAGACGAACAGTCAGGTCAACAACGGATACGTTCGGGGTAGGAACGCGGAACGCCATACCAGTCAGTTTGCCGTTCAGTTCTGGCAGTACTTTACCTACAGCTTTAGCTGCACCGGTAGAGGACGGGATGATGTTCTGGGATGCGCCGCGGCCGCCGCGCCAGTCTTTGTGAGACGGGCCATCAACGGTTTTCTGAGTAGCGGTGGTCGCGTGAACAGTAGTCATCAGACCTTCGATGATGCCGAAGTTGTCGTTGATAACTTTAGCCAGCGGAGCCAGGCAGTTAGTGGTGCAGGAAGCGTTAGAAACGATGTCCTGACCTTCGTATTTGTCAAAGTTAGCGCCTTTAACAAACATCGGAGTGTTATCTTTGGACGGACCAGTCAGAACCACTTTTTTCGCGCCAGCAGTGATGTGCTTACGAGCGGTTTCATCTGTCAGGAACAGGCCAGTAGCTTCAGCTACTACGTCAACACCAACTTCGTCCCATTTCAGGTTAGCCGGATCACGTTCAGCGGTAACACGGATTTTTTTACCGTTTACGATCAGATGACCGTCTTTCACTTCAACGGTACCGTTGAAACGGCCGTGAGTGGAGTCATATTTCAGCATGTAAGCCATGTAGTCAGCGTCTAACAGGTCGTTGATTGCAACGATCTCGATGTCAGAGCGTTCTTGAGCAGCACGGAAAACAATGCGACCGATACGGCCAAAACCGTTGATACCTACTTTGATAGTCATATATTCCACCAGCTATTTGTTAGTGAATAAAAGGTTGCCTGTAAAATTACAAAAACCTTACGCAGCGTCAAGCGGAATCGTGTCAATCATTGCGACAAATCAATCTGCTGCCTAAGCTTTGCGCAACTGACTCGCCTCACTCTTCCTTTGGGCTTGAAACCACATGGGGTCGGCGGCCCGAATTTTAAAGGGCAATCAAGATAAAAACGTGATTCTGATCACGAATTGCAGGCTGCCATTTCGCAAGGATCAAGTTTAGAACAAAAGTTCGCACTCCGGTGTTAATGTTTTGTTAGAATCTGTCTCGCGATGTGAGTTTAGATAAAGCGAGATGTGAGCAAATGGCTAATCAACCTTCTCCAGAAGAACTGAAAAAAAATTTAACCGAAATGCAGTTCTACGTAACGCAGAATCACGGGACAGAACCGCCATTTACCGGACGTTTGCTACATAACAAACGTGACGGCATCTACCACTGTTTGATCTGCGACAATCCGCTATTTCGTTCCGAGACAAAATATGACTCTGGCTGCGGCTGGCCCAGCTTTTACGAGCCTGTCAGCGATGAGGCTATCCGTTACATAAAAGATACGTCACACGGCATGCAGCGCATTGAAATCCGCTGCGGAAACTGTGATGCGCACCTGGGACACGTCTTCCCGGATGGTCCGAAACCTACCGGTGAACGGTACTGCGTTAACTCAGCGTCTTTGAACTTCACCGATGGTGAAAACGGTGAGCAAACCAAGGGTTGAAGAAACGATTCAGCAAATTATTCTACGGAGAGTGGATTTAACATGAATCTTGATGAGATGATCAACAGCATGACGCCGGAAGTTTATCAGCGCTTATCGACTGCCGTTGAGCTAGGGAAATGGCCGGATGGCGTAGCGCTAACGGCAGAACAAAAAGAGAATAGCTTACAGCTGGTGATGTTATGGCAGGCGCGAAACAATATTGACGCACAGCATATGACGATTGATACCAATGGTGAGATGGTTATGAAGAGCAAGCAGCAGTTGAAGGTTGAGTTTGGTATTACGCCAGAACCGATTGCGACGTTTAAATCCTGATTACCCAGGCCCGGCAAACATCTGTGTCGGGCCTGCAGTTGATATTATTTCTTGTTCATCATCGCCTTCAGATCGGCGAATGGGTTGTATTTCGCTTCGCCTACGGCCTTTTGCGCATCTTCTCCTGCAACCACCGTTGAACCATACTGGTCCGCTTCCGTATATTTGGAATGCTCGTGATCGTGGCAGTACAGGCACAACATTTCCCAGTTGCTACCATCTTCCGGGTTATTCGAGTGATCGTGATCGATATGGTGTACCGTCAACTCGCGCAAATTTGAATACACGAACTCACGGGAACAGCGTCCGCAGACCCAGGGAAAGAGTTTAAGCGCCTTTTCCCGGTAACCGACTTCCAGACGGGCGTAATTTTTAGGGATAAAAGCCATAAAGCTCATGCCTCCAGTAGAAATGAAGAGCTGCGCCAAAAGCTGGCGCAGCAGAATGCGCTAATCATAACCTATTGTGTCAGGTGTTGGGATCAGTGTTTGATGCCTAACGAATCGGCTAACTGCTTCGCCAACTGATTATTGTCATCTGCGCCGTACTCCCAGAACATGGCGCCTGCCAACCCTTTGCTTTTGATGTAGTCGGCTTTGATCGCCACTGAACGCGGGTTTTCATAGGAGAGGGCAAAGAGTTTTTTTCCATCCGCAGACTGTACCGACAGCCACGGCACTTTCGCTTCATCATCCCAATGTTGGCTAAAGCGTTTTTGCGGATCGTTAATCAACTTCGCCACAATATCGTTGTACTTCACGTAGGTATCTTTGCTCAGGTCGATGCCCAGTGATTTGAACAACTCAATTTGAGCTGACTCGAAATAGGGCTGGGTAGCCGGGTTTTTCTGCGCGTCAGGTTTGCT
The DNA here is from genome assembly GCF_030332345.1 of Citrobacter sp. Cpo221. NCBI lineage: Bacteria > Pseudomonadati > Pseudomonadota > Gammaproteobacteria > Enterobacterales > Enterobacteriaceae > Citrobacter > Citrobacter sp. Cpo221. The sequence continues at coordinate 76,912 of NZ_JAOWIA010000062.1, read as the reverse complement.
CCAGTCAATACCTGGCTCAACGGCGCGTTTTGGTACGCGACCATAAAAGCCAATGCCCAGATTCATTTGACTCGGTTTCAGACCGGCGGCGAGATAGTTATTGACCACAAAATCGGCGCTGTACTTATCCGCTGCGGCGACCGTCGGCCATTGCGTCGAATCATACAGGTTCGAGTTGAAATATTGGGTGCCGTAAGCCATGTCGTAGGTCATCAGGTTGATGTAGTCGAGCGATGGTGCAATGGCTTTGACATCCACCCAGCTTTTCGGACTTTCTGCATTTGCGCCCACGGCGATGGTCAGCAGTTTTTTATGCCCCAATGCGGCGCGCAGCTCTGTTAATAGCGCGGTGAAGTTAGCGCGGTCAGCCGGTTGGCTTTCGACCAGTCCCCAGGCGCCGTTAACCGGATATTCCCAGTCGAGATCGATGCCATCCAGACCATATTTCGCAATTATCTCCTGCGCAGACTGAATAAACACTGCGCGTGTTTCCTTCGTTGCTGCCGCGCCAGAGAATCCACGCGCTCCCCAACCGCCGACGGAAAGCAAAACTTTCAGGTTTGGATTTTGTTTACGCAGCTGTGGAATTTTCAGCAAATCATCCTGCACTTTCTGTGAAAGCCAAATCTGATGCAGTTTGCTGGCGTCTTTTAAGGCGTCATTGGTCTCGTCTTTTTCGTTGTTATAGACAAGGCCAAACGAATAGTTGAGATGGGTTATCTGGCGAACATCCAGTTTATTGATGTCGCCACCGGGACCGGCAGTGACGTCGCCACCACCATTAAAGTAGCCAACTGACATCAGTGAACTGGCGGAAACAACGCTGGCGCAGAGCAGGGGTAGTGCTGCCAACAAAGGCAATAGTTTCATCGGTGTTCCTCTTTGACATTTAAACAAGCAAACACGCCACGGAAATGGCGTGGCGAAAAAAACAGCACCCACAGGTTAACAGTTTCATAACAGGAAAAATGCGAAGGGGTTCACGCCATTTTAGCGAAGCGGCAGCCACGTTCACTTGGGTTTCAGTTCAACTTTGCATTTATTTGTGATCTTGGTTGTGAAATACAGATTAAAATCTGTGTTTTAAAGATTTGGTGTTGACCTCAAAAATTATATGGATAAGTATGATGGTCACTGATGCAAAACTAAACACAAAGGAAAATTCCATGAAAGCACTGGCAAGATTTGGCAAGGCCTTTGGCGGCTACAAGATGATTGATGTTCCGGAACCGGTATGTGGTCCGGATGACGTTGTGATTGAAATTAAGGCTGCTGCAATCTGCGGCGCTGACATGAAACACTACAATGTCGACAGTGGATCCGACCAGTTTAATTCGATTCGTGGTCATGAATTTGCGGGTCAAATTGTGCAGGTTGGCGACAAGGTTAAGGACTGGAAGGTGGGGCAGCGAGTCGTGTCTGATAACAGCGGGCACGTTTGCGGCGTTTGTCCGGCCTGTGAACAGGGCGATTTTCTTTGTTGTACAGAAAAGGTGAATTTAGGTCTGGACAACAATACCTGGGGCGGTGGGTTTTCGAAATATTGTCTGGTCCCTGGTGAAATCCTCAAAATTCACCGTCATGCTCTGTGGGAAATCCCGGCCGGGGTAGATTATGAAGAGGCGGCTGTACTGGATCCTATCTGCAATGCCTACAAATCTATCGCTCAGCAATCCAAATTTCTTCCAGGCCAGGATGTGGTGGTCTTTGGTACCGGTCCATTAGGACTCTTTTCTGTACAAATGGCGCGCATTATGGGGGCCGTTAATATTGTGATGGTTGGGCTGGAAGAGGATGTTGCCGTACGCTTTCCGATCGCCAAAGAGCTGGGCGCGACAGCTGTCGTTAACGGTTCGACCGAAGATGTGGTTGCACGCTGCCAGGAAATCTGCGGTAAAGACAATCTGGGGCTGGTCATTGAATGCTCTGGTGCCAATATTGCCCTTAAACAATCGATCGAAATGCTGCGCCCGAATGGTGAAGTCGTTCGCGTCGGCATGGGCTTTAAACCTCTCGATTTCTCCATCAACGACATCACCGCATGGAATAAAAGCATCATTGGCCATATGGCCTACGATTCCACATCCTGGCGCAACGCCATACGCCTGCTGGCCAGCGGCGCAATCAACGTTAAACCGATGATCACTCACCGTATCGGCCTGTCGCAATGGCGCGAAGGGTTTGACGCCATGGTCAATAAAACCGCGATTAAAGTCATCATGACTTACGACTTTGATGAATAACATGTTTATTAAAAGGACGTTATCGCATGGAACAAATAGCAAAACCGCACTGCGGCGCCAGACTGGACAGGCTACCTGACTGCCGCTGGCACACGTCGATGTTTGCGATGGTTGCCTTTGGATTACTGGTTTGTTGGAGTAATGCCGTTGGCGGATTAATTCTCGCGCAGTTAAAAGAACTTGGTTGGACCGATAATTCCACCACCGCCACGTTTTCTGCCATTACGACGGCGGGAATGTTTCTCGGTGCGCTCGGTGGGGGAATAATCGGCGATAAAACCGGACGTAAAAATGCATTTATCTTGTATGAAGCGATTCATATTATTTCTATGATCGTTGGTGCGTTTTCACCCAATATGACTTTCCTGATCGCCTGCCGTTTTGTAATGGGAGTTGGATTAGGCGCACTGTTAGTGACCTTATTTGCAGGGTTTACCGAGTATATGCCAGGCCGAAATCGTGGAACCTGGTCCAGTCGGGTATCGTTTATTGGCAACTGGTCTTATCCACTCTGTTCACTGATTGCGATGGGGCTGACGCCACTTATCAGCGCGGAATGGAACTGGCGCGTACAGTTGTTGATTCCTGCTGTGCTATCGCTCATAGCAACTGTTATTGCGTGGCGCAGTTTCCCTGAGTCGCCTCGCTGGCTGGAATCTCGCGGACGTTACCAGGAAGCTGAACAGGTGATGCGGGTCATTGAGGATGGCGTTATTCGACAGACCGGCAAACCGCTGCCACCAGTCGTAATCGATGATGATGGCAAACAACCGCGTTCTGTTCCGTACTCCGCATTATTAACCGGGGTATTACTGAAGCGAGTTATTTTGGGTTCCTTTGTTCTGATTGCCATGAACGTCGTCCAGTACACCTTAATTAATTGGCTACCGACAATATTTATGACTCAGGGTATTAATCTGAAAGACTCCATTGTCTTAAATACCATGAGTATGTTCGGCGCGCCGTTTGGGATTTTTATCGCCATGCTGGTAATGGATAAAATTCCCAGAAAGACAATGGGTGTGGGATTATTAGTGTTAATTGCCGTGCTGGGATATATCTATTCACTGCAAACCAGCATGCTACTGATTACGCTAATTGGTTTCTTCCTGATTACTTTTGTCTATATGTACGTTTGTTACGCCTCGGCAGTCTATGTTCCGGAAATATGGCCGACCGAAGCGAAACTTCGCGGTTCTGGTCTGGCGAATGCGGTAGGGCGTATCAGCGGTATCGCCGCGCCTTATGCGGTCGCGGTATTGCTTAACGGTTATGGAGTGACGGGTGTATTTGTACTGCTGGGTGCGGTCTCCATTATTGTCGCTGTCGCCATTGCTACCATCGGAATTGAAACCAAAGGCGTCTCTGTCGAAAGTCTCGGTATTGATGCAGTTACCAGCAAATAATATTGATGGGAAATAAAATGAAAAATTCAAAAGCGATATTAAAAACGCCGGGCACGATGAAAATTATTGCCGCCGATATCCCGGTACCCAAAGAGCATGAAGTACTGATCAAAATTGAATACGTAGGTATTTGCGGTTCAGATGTTCACGGTTTCGAATCAGGTCCCTTTATTCCGCCAAAAGACCCGAACCAGGAAATTGGCCTCGGACATGAATGTGCCGGTACGGTGGTGGCGGTAGGAAATCGCGTCAGTAAATTTAAACCGGGCGACCGGGTGAACATTGAACCCGGCGTGCCGTGCGGTCACTGCCGCTACTGTCTGGAGGGCAAATACAACATCTGTCCTGATGTCGACTTTATGGCCACGCAGCCTAATTATCGCGGCGCGCTAACCCACTATCTGTGCCATCCGGAGAGCTTCACTTACAAGCTGCCCGATAACATGGACACCATGGAAGGCGCGCTGGTAGAGCCTGCGGCGGTAGGGATGCATGCCGCAATGCTGGCGGACGTTAAACCGGGCAAGAAAATCGTCATTTTGGGGGCGGGCTGTATTGGTTTAATGACCCTGCAAGCCTGTAAATGTTTGGGTGCTACCGACATCGCCGTTGTTGATGTCCTGGAAAAGCGTCTGGCCATGGCCGAGCAGCTTGGCGCGACGACTGTGATCAATGGGGCGAAAGAGGACACCGTTGCCCGCTGTCAGCAGTTCTCCGGCGATATGGGGGCTGACATTGTTTTTGAAACTGCCGGCTCGGCAATCACCGTTAAGCAGGCTCCGTACCTGGTGATGCGCGGTGGGAAAATCATGATCGTTGGGACGGTTCCTGGTGATTCGGCAATTAATTTCCTCAAAATTAACCGTGAAGTCTCCATTCAGACTGTTTTCCGCTACGCCAACCGCTATACGGTCACTATTGAAGCCATTTCCTCCGGGCGTTTCGATGTCAAGTCGATGGTGACGCATATTTATGATTATGAAGATGTTCAGCGCGCGTTTGATGAGTCAGTTAACAACAAACGTGAAATTATCAAAGGCGTTATTAAAGTTAACCATTAATTTATTGAAAAGGGAGAAACAACTATGCTGGCAGATATTAAATATTGGGAAAATGATGCCCAGAATAAACATTATGCGATTGCCCACTTTAACGTGTGGAATGCGGAAATGTTAATGGGGGTGATGGATGCGGCGGAAGAGTCTAAATCGCCGGTGATTATCTCATTCGGCACCGGTTTTGTGGGTAATACCTCGTTTGAAGATTTTTCACATATGATGGTTTCGATGGCGAAAAAAGCCTCGGTGCCGGTTATTACCCATTGGGATCACGGGCGCAGCATGGAAATTATTCATAACGCCTGGACTCACGGCATGAATTCACTGATGCGCGATGCCTCCGCTTTTGATTTCGAAGAGAATATTCGCCTGACTAAAGAGGCGGTGGACTTCTTCCATCCGTTGGGTATTCCGGTTGAGGCGGAGCTGGGCCACGTGGGGAATGAAACGGTTTATGAAGAAGCGCTGGCGGGCTATCACTATACCGACCCGAGTCAGGCGGCGGAATTTGTCGAGCGTACCGGCTGCGATTCTCTGGCGGTGGCGATTGGTAACCAGCACGGCGTTTATACCTCTGAGCCGAAACTGAATTTCGATGTGGTCAAACGCGTGCGCGAGGCGGTATCCGTTCCGCTGGTGCTGCACGGCGCGTCCGGCATTAGCGATGCGGATATCAAAAAAGCCATTTCATTAGGTATTTCGAAAATCAATATTCATACCGAACTGTGCCAGGCGGCAATGGCGGCGGTGCAGGAGAACCAGAATCAGCCGTTCCTGCACGTTGAGCGTGAAGTTCGCAAAGCGGTAAAAGAGCGCGCGCTGGAGAAAATCAAACTGTTTGGCTCTGACGGTAAAGCGGAATGACAATATGGATAATATCGAGGTTATTTGTATAGGGGCGGCAATTGTTGATATTCCCTTGCAACCAGTGAGTAAAAATATCTTTGATGTTGACTCTTATCCATTAGAACGAATAGCAATGACCACGGGAGGTGACGCTATTAATGAGGCGACGATTATTTCTCGCCTTGGCCATCGCACGGCGTTAATGAGTCGGATAGGTAATGATGCAGCCGGTTATTTTATTGTCGACCACTGCCATCGGGAGAATATTGATATTAAAAGCCTGAAGCAGGATGCTGATATTGATACTTCCATTAACGTAGGTTTAGTCACCGCTGATGGCGAACGCACCTTTGTGACTAACCGTAACGGCAGTTTATGGAAACTGAATATAAACGATGTTGATTTCGACCGTTTTTCTCAGGCAAAGCTGCTGTCGCTAGCGAGTATTTTTAATAGCCCGTTGTTGGATGGTGATGCACTGACGGCAATTTTCACACAGGCGAAAGCGCATAAGCTCATTATCTGCGCGGATATGATTAAACCGCGACTGAATGAAACGCTGGACGACATCCGTGAAGCGCTGAGCTACGTGGATTATCTGTTTCCCAATTTTGAAGAGGCAAAACTGCTCACCGGGAAAGATACGCTGGATGAGATTGCCGACAGTTTCCTGAACTGTGGTGTGAAAACCGTCGTGATTAAGACCGGCAAAAGAGGCTGCTTTATCAAACGTGTCGATATGAAAATGGTAGTCCCGGCCGTGTCGGGGATTACCGCCATCGACACCATCGGCGCGGGGGATAACTTTGCTTCAGGATTTATCTCCGCGCTGCTTGAAGGTAAGCCGCTTCGCGACTGCGCGCTGTTTGCTAATGCAACGGCGGCAATATCGGTACTGAGCGTGGGCGCGACGACGGGTGTGAAGAACAGAAAGCTGGTTGAACAACTTCTTGACGAATACGAAGGGTAATAGCGGCAGATGAAAATGATTCCTTTAGGCAGTACGGATATTACGCTTTCCCGCATGGGATTAGGTACATGGGCCATTGGCGGCGGTCCGGCATGGAATGGCGATCTCGATTTGCAGATTTGTATTGATACCATTGTTGAGGCGCATCGCTGCGGTATTAATCTGATTGATACCGCGCCAGGCTACAACTTTGGCAACAGTGAAGTGATTGTCGGTCAGGCGCTGAAAAAGCTGCAGCGCAGCGAGGTAGTTGTTGAAACCAAATGCGGCATCGTCTGGGAGCGAACAGGCAGCCTGTTTAACAAAGTGGGCGATCGCCAGCTGTATAAAAACCTCACGCCTGAGTCTATTCGTGAGGAGGTTGATGCCAGCCTGCAAAGATTGGGTATCGACAGTATTGATATCTATATGACCCACTGGCAGTCGGTCGAACCCTGTTTTACGCCGATTGCGGAAACCGTAGACACGCTGAATGCACTGAAAAAAGAGGGGAAAATCCGTTCGATTGGTGCGGCGAACGTCGATGCCGGGCATATCAAAGAGTATCTCAAACACGGTGAGCTGGATATCATCCAGGCCAAGTACAGCATTCTTGACCGGGCGCTGGAAGCTGATCTGCTGCCGCTATGCCAGCAGAATGGCATCATCGTGCAGGTATATTCACCGCTTGAGCAGGGGTTGTTGACCGGTACTATCGCCCGAGATTATGTTCCTGGCGGCGCACGGGCTAACAAGGTTTGGTTTCAGCGGGAAAATATGCTGCGGGTGATTGATATGCTAGAGCAGTGGCAGCCACTGTGTGAAAAATACCGCTGCACAATCCCCGCATTAGCTCTGGCGTGGATTTTAAAGCAAAGCGATTTGATCACCTTACTGAGTGGTGCAACCGCACCTGAACAGGTTCGCGAGAACGTCGAGGCGTTAACCATTCCCCTGACAGATGATGATTCATTATTGATGAGGCGAATGGCGGAAGCGTTGGATATAAATTAAGTCGGATAGAATTGACCTCTGTTTCTGCGTAAAAAAGTATTGAAATCTGTGATTTAGACATGTTCTTTTGAAAATAAACATAGCCTGTGAGATACTAGGGTCTTATTATTACTTTGCAGGAAACAGAGGTGTCATCGTGGCGGCAAAAGACAGGATTCAAGCCATTAAGCAAATGGTGGCTAACGATAAGAAAGTGGCGGTATCTAATTTAAGTTCAATCTTTCAGGTGACTGAGGAAACGATTCGCCGCGATCTTGAAAAACTGGAAGATGAAGGTTTTTTGACCCGAACATATGGCGGTGCAGTGCTCAATACCACCGCGTTGTCCGACAATATTCATTTTTATAAGCGTGCAAAATCTTTCTTCGAAGAAAAGCAGATCATTGCCCGTAATGCATTACCGTTTATTAAAAATAAGACCACAATGGCTGCCGACTCCAGCAGTACCGCGATGGAATTATTAAAGCTGTTGAAGGAAAGAAACGATCTGACGTTGCTTACCAATTCGGCTGAAGCATTTCATGAGTTGGCGCAGTCAGAAATTAACGTGGTTTCTACCGGCGGTGAGCTGAATAAGAATACGCTGTCGCTGCAGGGAAGAATCACCAAGGAGATTATCAGCCGTTATCATGTTGATATCATGGTGATGAGCTGCAAAGGTTTGGATATGCAGAGTGGGGCGCTTGATTCTAATGAAGCGGAAGCGGAAATCAAAAAAACCATGATCCGCCAGGCGGCTGAGGTGGCCCTGTTAGTTGATCACTCAAAGTTTGACCGTAAAGCTTTCGTTCAGCTCGTGGACTTTAGCCATATTAATTACCTAATAACCAATAAGGCACCGGGTGCAGAGTGGATTGCATTTTGCAAAGAGAATAATATTCAACTCGTTTATTAGCTATAACGAGGGTTGTGTCGATATTATTTTAAGTTTGCACCTGGTAAATGCCATAAGAATCTAATGATGATGGATGGCGCGGCAAAATTTTTCTGCCGCGATCGCCATACTTTCTATTTAGCTGAATTTGAGGCATCCAGATGGAACAATATGACCCTATCGGCGCAAGATTAGATCGCTTACCTTTATCACGATTTCATTTTCGTATTTTTGGAATTATTAGTTTTAGTTTGTTAATCACTGGTTTTCTCAGCTATTCCGGAAATGTGGTATTAGCAAAACTAGTCAGCACAGGCTGGTCAAACAATTATCTAAATGCCGCGTTTACCTCAGCGCTGATGTTTGGTTACTTTATCGGTTCGCTAGCCGGTGGGTTTATTGGTGATTATCTCGGTCGACGCAAAGCGTTCCGCGTCAATTTGTTAATCGTCGGGGCCTCAGCCTGCGCTGCAACGTTTGTGCCCAACATGTACTGGCTTATTTTCTTCCGCTGTCTGATGGGGATTGGAATGGGGGCGCTAATTATGGTGGGCTATGCCTCATTTACAGAATTCATTCCACCCGCGGTTCGTGGGAAATGGTCTGCCCGTCTGTCATTTGTCGGCAACTGGGCACCAATGCTATCTGCGGCAATTGGCGTCGTGATTATTGCACTTTTAAGCTGGCGGGTGATGTTTCTGCTCGGCGGCATGGCAATGCTGTTGGCCTGGTATCTGTCGGGAAAATACTATATTGAATCCCCGCGTTGGCTGGCTGGCAAAGGGCAGAGAAGCGAAGCTGAAAAACATCTTATGCAGGTGGAATCGCAAATTGAGAAAGAAAAAAACATCACTTTACCATCCTGCCGGAGCGAATGCTCGTCGGCGGATTTAAGTACGATAAGTGGTTCATTTTGGCTCTTATTTAAGGGGCCAATGTTACGCTGTACATTGGTGGCGATCACGGTGCTTATCGCAATGAATATTTCGCTCTATACCATTACTGTATGGATCCCGACGATATTTGTTAATTCGGGAATCGATGTAACGAAATCCATATTTATGACCGCGATAATTATGATTGGCGCGCCGGTTGGGATATTTATTGCCGCGTTAATTATCGATCGCTTTCCTCGGCGATTGTTTGGCTCATTCTTGTTGATTATTATCGCCTTGCTTGGGTATTTCTATTCGCTTCAAACTGAAGAGTGGGCAATTCTGAGCTACGGGCTGGTGATGATTTTTTTTCTGTATATGTATGTCTGCTTTGCCTCTGCAGTTTATGTCCCGGAACTATGGCCCACGCATCTTAGATTGAGAGGATCGGGTTTTGTGAATGCTGTGGGGAGGATTGTCGCTGTGTTTACGCCTTATGGTGTCGCTATTTTGTTGACCCGCTATGGCTCGGTTACGGTCTTTATCGTGCTAGGAGTAATGTTGGTACTATGTGCGCTGATTCTTTTTTGTTTCGGCATCGAAACGCGCAAAGTATCGCTGGAAGAGATTTCAGCGCTGGCCTGAGATAACGCGCCGACAGGAGAGACCCTGTCGGCATCGCTTACGGCTGGGTTTCCAGCCAGTCGTCCAACGTATACAGCGTTGCGCCCGCAGTTGCCATTTCCATAAAGGCGTTTGCACTGTCCTGGGGTTGAATATTAACGCCACGGCAGCCGTCGGTTATAACGCTGACGGTGTAGCCAAGATCGAGCGCATCCAGAACGGTGAATTTAACGCAATAGTCGGTAGCCAGACCCATGATGATGAGCTCGGCAATGCGGTGTTCGAGTAGCCATGCATTCAGCGCGGTAGCCTGACGACGACCATTATCAAAAAACGCGCTGTAGCTGTCGACCAGCGGGTTCTCACCTTTAGTGAACGTTTGAGTTATCGCACGCTGGTTCAGCAGCGGATGCAGGGCAGCACCTTCGCTGTTTTGTACGCAATGATCGGGCCAGAACGTCTGCGCCAGGCCATCGAGTTGTCCCTGGCTGTAGGACTCGACCTGATGCTGGCTGGCAAAACTACCATGATTCGCCGGGTGCCAGTCCAGACTGGCAACGACCGTGTCGCCGCGTAGGGCACACCAGTCAATCAGGCGGTTGGCGATATCGATTGTGCTGTCACCTTGTGGGACCGCGAGGGCACCGCCGGCACAAAAGTCATTTTGTAAATCGACCAACAGTAAGGCTCGGGCCATGGGCATAGACTCCTTTAATCGTCAGGTGTGAGCTCACCACGCAGATTTTGCGTCATTGCTTCACGAATTGTCTGCGTATCCAGTCCCTGACTCAGCAAATAGTGCAGTTTGGTGAGAGTGGCTTCGACGGTCATATCCGCGCCGCCAATCACGCCAGCATGTGCCAGCGCATTCCCTGTCGCGTAGCCCCCCATGTTCACCTTGCCGGACATACACTGCGTAAGGTTCACCACCACAATGCCACGCGAGCTCGCATCTTCAAGTTCTTTCAGGAACTCTTTATTCTGCGGCGCATTGCCCACGCCGTAGGAGCGCAAAATTAATGCTTTTACCGGCTGGCGCAGGAAGTTGCGCACTACATCAGCGGAGATCCCAGGATAAATAGTGACCACGCCAATCGGTTGCGGAGTGATAGGATGCACAATCAACTCACCTGTGCCGTGAGGTGCGGGCGGTGTTCCCAGCCGGCGAATGTGGATCCCGGCTTCCAGCAGTGGTGCAAGGTTGGGTGAGGCAAACGCGTCAAAACCATCAGCATGCGCTTTAGTGGTCCGGTTGCCGCGAAACAATCGATTGTTGAAAAACAGGGTAACTTCATTGATCGGATAATTTGCTGCAACGTACAACGCATTCAGCAAATTGATTTGTCCGTCAGAACGTAGCTCTGCTAATGGGATTTGTGACCCTGTCACAATTACTGGCTTGCCCAGATTCTCCAGCATAAATGAGAGTGCCGAAGCCGTAAACGCCATGGTGTCAGTGCCGTGCAGAATGACAAAACCATCGTAATCGTCGTAGTGCGCTTTAATGTCTTCCGCAATATGCTGCCAGTCTTCTGGCGTCATGTCGGAGGAATCCATCAGCGGAACGTATTCATGGATGGTGAAGTCTGGCATCTCTGGGCGGTGGAATTCAGGCATCAGTGCCAGCTGACGCTGGAGATGACCGGAAACAGGAATATAACCCTGTTCTGAGCGCTGCATACCAATGGTACCGCCGGTATAGGCAACGTAAATCGATTTCTTTTGCATGACTTTTCTTCTGTCTCAAAGAAAACCCCTCTTCATCCCGAAGAGGGGTCAATAGTTAGCGAACGTTGGCGCAGGTCAGGCAAAACGCATAGCGGTTTTGCGGATCGTTAAACGCGGCCAGCTTTTCGCTTTCTGCTTTAACCGTACTCGCCGCAGAAGCGAGCGGCGCCGGGAGCATCGCCTGGATCGCTTCAGGCAGCATGGCACGAACGGAACCGGACATGCTGTCCATCACAATATCAACGAATGTCGGTTCGTCCTGATAATATTCAATGTGCCATTGCTTCAGTTTGGCCAGCTCAGCCGCTTTCGCCACGGCGTCATCAAAATCACCCAGACTGTCTACCAGACCATTGGCTTTCGCATCCTGGCCGGTCCAGACGTGGCCCTGCGCGATTTTGTCAATCTGCTCAGGCGTTGTCTTACGCGCATCTGCGACCAGCGTGATAAAGCGCTTATAGCCGTTCTCGATGCTCAGTTGCATCATTTGCTGCACTTCAGGTGGTAACGCTTTGGTGATGGAGATATCCGCCAGTGGGGATGTCGCCACGCCGTCGGTGTGTACACCAATGGAATCCAGACTGTTTTCCACAGTGTTGATCACGCCAAAGATCCCGATTGAACCGGTCAGCGTGCTGGGGTTCGCCACAATGTAGCTTGCTGGGGTGGAGATCCAGTACCCGCCGGATGCCGCCATGCCGCCCATGGACACGACAACCGGCTTGCCTGCCGCTTTTGCCGCAGCCAGCTCAGCGCGAATGACTTCGGAAGCGCTGACGCTGCCGCCAGGGCTGTTCACGCGCAGGACAATTGCTTTCACTTTCGGATCAAGACGCGCTTCGCGGATCTGCGCGGCAGTCGTGTCTCCGCCCACGTTCCCAGGGGTTTCTTCACCGTCCATAATTGCGCCATTCGCGAAGACGACGCCAATGCTGTCCCCAGTATCCGCTGGCGTTTTTAGCGAGTAATCGTAATAGCTGACGGCGCGATAATTTTTATCCGTTTTGCTCCAGCCAAACTGTTTGGTCAGCATTTTTTCGACTTCAGCGCTGGAAGCGAGTGCATCCACCAGTTTGTTGTCGAGCGCATATTTCGCGGTATCGCCATCGACTTTTGTCAAACCGTCCAGCATGGCCTGTGCGCCCGGGAACACCTGCTGAGCAGGGATCTGGCGGTTGGCAGCGACCGTGTCGAGATAGTTCTGCCACAGCTCGCCGATCCAGCGGCTGTCGGCCTCTCGCGCGGCAGGAGACATATCATCACGAATGAACGGTTCTACGGCAGACTTATAAGTCCCGACACGGAATACGTGTGTGGAAACTTTCAGCTTGTCGAGCAGGGACTTGTAGTACAAACCGTTGGTGGCAAAGCCGTGCAGATCAACGGAACCCTGCGGAGAGAGATAAATTTTATTGGCGAAACTGGCGAGGTAGTACTGCCCCTGGCTGAAGTTATCGCCCACGGCAAAGACCGGTTTGCCGCTGTCGCGGAATTCCCGCAGCGCTTTACCGATATACTGCATGGAAGGCTGGTCGGCCCCGGCAAAATTTTTCAGATCCATCACAATGCCGGTGATGTTGCGATCATCTTTTGCCTGGCGAATAGTATTCACGATATCGAACAGGGAGTTTTCCTGCAGACGATCGGAACTGGCGCCAAACAGCTGACGACCAATAACGCTTAAACGACTGGTGCTCGAAGGCTTATCGACAATCACCCCCGAGATATCCAGCAGCAGTGCGCCTCGCTCAGCGTGTTCACTGGTATTGCTGCTGCTGACCTGCATCCAGATGCCCACACCCACCAGCACCAACAAGATGAAGAACAGGTTAAGCACAAATTCACGGACGAAATTCAGTAATCGCCATGTCCATTTAAAAAATCCGGCAATAAATCGCCACAGGGTTCGCATGTATTCTCCCTACCGATTAACAACACGCCACCCCGAAATTCCGGAGAAAGGCGATAAGATGAGGCTATCGTAATGACCCGACAGGCACTTGTCAGCAGGAATCACCGCCTGTGCTGTAACAAAATCCGCTCACGTGTTAATTTTGTGAACAAATCTCATTGTTGGAGTTAAGCAAATGGATGCACTCGAATTACTGATTACCCGTCGTAGCGCCTCTCGTCTCGTCGAGCCGGCCCCGACAGGTGAGCAACTGCAAAACATTCTGCGGGCGGGTATGCGCGCGCCAGACCACAAAACGCTGCAACCGTGGCAATTCTTTGTCATTGAGGGCGAAGGGCGTGAGCGTTTTAGCGCGGTGCTTGAAAAAGGGGCGATTGCCGCAGGCAGTGACGAGAAAGCCCAGGACAAAGCCCGCAGCGCACCGTTTCGCGCGCCGCTAATTATTACCGTGGTGGCGAAATGTGAAGAAAACGACAAGGTTCCTCTGTGGGAACAAGAAATGTCTGCCGGTTGTGCGGTGATGGCTATGCAGATGGCCGCAATTGCCCAGGGCTTTGGCGGTATCTGGCGCAGTGGTGCATTAACCGAAAGTGCGGTCGTTCGCGAAGCATTCGACTGTCGCCCGCAAGATAAAATCGTCGGTTTCCTCTATTTGGGCACGCCGCAGCTAAAAGCATCCACGACGATTAACCTTGCCGATCCGGGCGCATTCGTCCGTTATTTCTGATCTCAACGGCAAAACTGTCTGGATTCTGAGCAAAGACACCCGAATTCAGACAGTCACTCTTACCACATCATGGAATGAGCGCTACCATATCCGGATTGCAATGACAGGAGATGTCCATGAGCGAGCAAGCTATTCGTTTAACGCAATACAGCCACGGAGCCGGTTGCGGTTGTAAAATTTCCCCAAAAGTGCTGGAAACCATCCTGCACAGCGAGCAGGCGAAGTTTGTTGATCCGAACTTACTGGTGGGTAATGAAACCCGCGACGACGCGGCCGTATACGATCTGGGAAACGGCACCAGCGTTATCAGCACCACCGATTTCTTTATGCCGATTGTCGATAATCCGTTTGATTTTGGCCGCATCGCCGCGACTAACGCCATCAGCGATATTTTCGCTATGGGCGGCAAACCGATTATGGCAATTGCTATTCTGGGCTGGCCGCTGGATAAGCTGGCACCGGAAATCGCCCGCGAAGTAACCGAAGGCGGACGCTTTGCCTGCCGTCAGGCGGGTATTGCACTGGCGGGCGGTCACTCTATCGATGCCCCAGAGCCAATCTTCGGCCTTGCGGTAACCGGCGTTGTGCCGACCGAACGCGTGAAGAAAAACAGCACCGCTGAAGCAGGGTGTAAGTTGTTCCTGACCAAGCCTCTGGGTATTGGCGTTCTGACAACTGCTGAGAAAAAATCACTGCTGAAAGAAGAACACAAAGGACTGGCGACAGAAGTGATGTGCCGGATGAACATTGCCGGTGCGGCATTCGCCGATATTGATGGCGTGAAAGCCATGACCGATGTTACCGGTTTTGGTCTGCTGGGGCATCTGAGTGAGATGTGTCAGGGTGCAGGCGTTCAGGCGCAGATCGTCTACCAGGATATTCCTAAGCTGCCAGGCGTTGAAGAATACATCGCGCAGGGCGCGGTGCCGGGTGGTACCCAACGTAACTTTGCCAGCTACGGACACCTGATGGGTGAAATGCCGCAATCGGTACGCGATCTGCTGTGCGATCCGCAAACTTCCGGTGGCCTGTTGCTGGCGGTAACGCCGGAAGCTGAAGCCGAAGTGAAAGCGGCAGCGGCGCAGTTCGGTATCGATCTCACCGCCATTGGTGAGTTAGTGGAAGCTCGTGGCGGTCGCGCCATGGTTGAGATTCGTTAACTCGATGCGGTTGTTTATTGCCGAAAAACCAAGTCTGGCGCGTGCTATCGCCGATGTGCTGCCGAAGCCGCATCGCAAAGGCGATGGTTTTATCGAATGCGGAAATGGACAAGTGGTGACCTGGTGTATTGGTCACCTGCTTGAACAGGCGCAGCCGGATGCCTACGACAGTCGTTATGCTCGCTGGAGTCTGGTCGATCTGCCGATTGTCCCGGAAAAGTGGCAACTGCAACCGCGCCCCTCGGTGACCAAACAGCTCAACGTCATTAAGCGCTTTTTGCATGAAGCCAGCGAAGTTATTCACGCCGGTGACCCCGATCGTGAAGGGCAACTGCTGGTGGATGAAGTGCTGGATTACCTGCAACTGGCACCTGAAAAGCGCCAGAAGGTGCAGCGTTGCCTGATTAACGACCTCAACCCGCAGGCCGTTGAGCGGGCTATTGAGCGGCTGCGCGCCAACAGTGAGTTTATCCCGCTGTGCGTGTCGGCACTGGCGCGAGCGCGTGCGGACTGGTTGTACGGTATCAATATGACGCGCGCTTACACCATTCTTGGACGTAACGCGGGCTATCAGGGCGTACTTTCGGTCGGGCGCGTACAAACGCCGGTGCTCGGGCTGGTTGTGCGTCGCGATGAAGAGATAGAGAACTTCGTCGCCAAAGACTTCTTCGAAGTGAAAGCGCATATCGTAACGCCTTCCGATGAGCGGTTTACCGCTATCTGGCAGCCGAGCGAAGCGTGTGAGCCGTATCAGGATGAAGAAGGGCGCTTGCTGAATCGCACGCTGGCTGAACACGTGGTGAACCGCATTAACGGTCAACCGGCGATAGTCACCAGCTATAACGATAAACGGGAATCAGAATCCGCGCCGTTGCCGTTCTCGCTGTCTGCGTTGCAGATTGAAGCGGCGAAGCGCTTCGGTTTAAGTGCGCAAAACGTTCTGGATATCTGCCAGAAACTGTATGAAACCCATAAGTTGATTACCTATCCGCGTTCGGATAGCCGTTATCTGCCGGAAGAACACTTTGCCGGGCGTCACGCGGTACTGAACGCGATTAGCGTCCATGCGCCGGATCTGCTCCCGCAGCCGGCGGTCAATCCCGATACGCGAAATCGCTGTTGGGACGACAAAAAAGTGGATGCGCACCACGCCATCATTCCTACCGCGCGCAGTTCTTCCATCAACCTGAATGACAACGAAGCGAAAATTTACAACCTGATTGCCCGTCAGTATCTGATGCAATTTTGCGCAGATGCGGTATTCAGGAAGTGCGTTATTGAGCTGGATATCGCCAAAGGTAAGTTTGTCGCTAAAGCGCGTTTTCTGGCGGAAGCCGGATGGCGCACGCTGCTCGGCAACAAAGAGCGCGACGAAGATAATGACGGGACGCCGCTGCCGATGGTGGCAAAAGATGACGAACTGCTGTGCGAAAAAGGCGAAGTAGTTGAACGTCAGACCCAGCCCCCGCGGCACTTTACTGATGCAACTCTGCTGTCAGCGATGACCGGGATTGCGCGATTCGTGCAGGATAAAGATCTGAAAAAGATCCTGCGCGCAACGGATGGTTTAGGTACGGAAGCGACGCGTGCCGGAATTATCGAGCTGCTGTTTAAGCGTGGATTCCTGGTGAAAAAAGGACGTTATATCCATTCGACTGACGCGGGAAAAGCGCTGTTCCACTCGTTGCCAGAAATGGCGACGCGCCCGGACATGACAGCGCACTGGGAATCTATCCTGACCCAAATCAGCGAAAAGCAGTGTCGCTATCAGGATTTCATGCAGCCGCTGGTGGGGACGCTGTATCAGCTTATCGATCAGGCGCGCAGCACACCGGTACGACGCTTTCGTGGAATTGCTGCACCTGGCGGTAGTGGTAGCGATAAGAAAAAAAGCGCGCCGCGTAAACGTCCGGCGAAAAAAAGCCCGCCATCGGAAGAGGCAGGCGTGTAATTTGTAGGCCGGATAAGGCACGTGGCCGCATCCGGCAATGCCTGATGGCGCGACGCTTATCAGGCCTACGGAAACAACAGTTCTGAATTAAATCACGCCCTGACCCAGCATCGCGTCGGCAACCTTCACGAAGCCCGCGATGTTGGCGCCACGTACGTAGTTGGTCTGCTTGCTTTCGCCGCCGTATTCAACGCAGGCATGGTGAATATCCAGCATGATGTGGTGCAGGCGCGCATCCACTTTCTCCGCTTTCCAGCCCAGACGAGCGGCGTTTTGCGCCATTTCCAGACCGGATGTCGCTACGCCACCGGCGTTTGCGGCTTTACCCGGTGCGAACAGTACGCCCGCTTCGAGGAACAGATCTGTGGCCTCGATAGTGGTCGGCATGTTTGCCCCTTCGGCGACAGCTTTCACGCCGTTGGCGATCAGTACGCGCGCTGCATCGACATCCAGTTCGTTCTGAGTGGCGCACGGCAGGGCGATGTCGACCGGAACCGACCACGGTTGTTTGCCTTCCAGATAGGTCAGACCAAACTCACGGGCGTAATCCGCCACGCGACCGTCACGGCTGTCTTTGATCGCACACAGACGCGCCAGTTTTTCTTTAGTAAATCCGCTTTCGTCAACCACGGTACCGCTGGAATCAGAGGCGGTAACTACCCGCGCGCCAAACTCCATGGCTTTCTCAATGGCGAATTGCGCCACGTTGCCGGAGCCAGAAACCGCCACGCGCATGCCTTCAAAGCCCAGACCATGGCGTTTGAGCATTGCTTCGGTGAAGTACACCAGACCGTAGCCGGTGGCTTCCGGGCGGATCAGGCTGCCGCCAAAAGAGAGACCTTTACCGGTAAAGACGCAGGCGCTGTTGTTGGACAGTTTTTTCATCATCCCGGCCATAAAGCCGACTTCACGACCACCCACGCCGATATCGCCCGCCGGGACGTCGGTATCAGGACCTAAATGGCGGAACAGTTCGGTCATCAGTGCCTGGCAGAAACGCATGATTTCGCCTTCGCTTTTACCTTTCGGATCGAAATCGCTCCCGCCTTTACCACCGCCCATTGGCAGCGTGGTGAGGGCGTTCTTAAAGGTCTGCTCGAAACCCAGGAATTTCAGGATAGACAGGTTCACGGAAGGGTGGAAACGCATACCGCCTTTGTACGGGCCAATGGCAGAGCTAAACTGTACGCGCCACGCGCGGTTGACCTGCACCTGATTGCGATCGTCCAGCCAAACTACGCGGAACTGGATCACGCGCTCCGGTTCAACCAGACGTTCCAGCAACGACATCTGACGATAACGCGGGTTCTGCTCAAGAAAGGGCCACAGCGTCGTCATTACCTCACGAACGGCTTGCGCGAACTCGGTCTGATTCGGGTCGCGCTTTTGCACATGGTTGAGAAATGACTCCAGAGAACATGTCTGATCCATAGATATAAGAACCTCTTATGTATTGATATGGTTATATTTTTGATATTTATGTTATGTGTTGTGCAGTTTTTGACTATACCATCAGCAGTGTGACGTGACGCAAGAAAAAATTAACCCCGCTAAGTAAATTAATATTGCGCCGTGGGTCATAACCAAAAACGATGATGGAAGGGACTAAAGTTTCTGCCGATTTATACCGTTATACTGAGCATAAATGTCAGTTAAAAAGGAAACACAATGCGCCGTTTAATCATGGCAGGAGCGTTGGTTCTGGTGTCCAGCGCGACGCTGGCAAATCAGCTTTATCGCCCGGATGTGCAGGTGAATGTACCGCCGGAAGTGTTCAGTTCCAGCGGTCAACGGGCACAGCCCTGTAGCCAGTGCTGTATTTATCAGGATCAAAACTACTCTGAAGGGGCGGTGATTAAAGCCGATGGCGTTCTGTTGCAGTGCCAGCGCGATGATAAAACGATCAGCACGAATCCGCTGGTCTGGCGGCGCGTAAAAGGATAAACGCCTCTAACAACGGGATATCGGCGGGCGCCAGTGGATAACGCAGCGCCTCTTCAGGTGAGCACCAGACGATATCCTGATGTTCAAATGCTCTCAATTCCCCCTGAAAAGACGGCACATGCCAGGCGTGTAGGTGAATCAATCGGCCTGAAACCTCGCGTTGATGACTGGCAATGTAGCGCCCCACGACCGCCTCAATGCCCAACTCTTCACGCAATTCACGGATCAGCGCCTCGGGCTGACTTTCGCCCGGCTCAACCTTACCCCCGGCAAACTCCCACATGCCTGACTGATCCGCATGAAGCGGACGCTGAGCCAGTAAAATTTTGCCATCACGTTCAATGATAGCGGCGACCACGTCGAGGGTTTTCATCATATTCATCAAGATCTAACAGCAGAAAATGACATACTATCGTTATCTTTGTTTTATCTAAAGTATTCAGGAGTCACCGTTGAACGAACCTCAGTCGTGGGTAAAGCCGTTAACGCGTATCCCTTCCAGTTTAAAACCGCTCGTTGCCACGCAGAAAAAACATTATGGCGATGTGCTGCATCCCACGCGCTGGTGGGGGCGGATGCCGTTTCTGTTCTGGCTGGTGGCGCTGTTTGTCGGGTTTCTGGAGCGTAAAAAGGCGCGCTTAACGCCGGTGATGCGCGCGCTGTTGATGACCCGCGTTTCTCAGGTCTGCCACTGTGCTTTCTGTGTTGATGCGAATAGTTTACGGCTGGCAGAACGCTGTGGCGCGCTGGATAAAGTCATGCAGGTTGTCAACTGGCAAGATTCGACGCTGTTTAGCGCTGAAGAACGCGTAGCGCTGGCCTATGCCGATGCGGTTACCGCAACGCCTCCACAGGTTGACGATGCGCTGAAAGCGCAGATGAAGCAGCATTTTACCGATGATGCCATTACGGAAATGACCGCGCTGATTGCGTTTCAAAATCTCTCGGCGCGTTTTAATGCCGCTCTCGATATTCCCTCGCAGGGACTGTGTGACAGTTTTAAAGGACGCCCGCATGCTTGACCGCCATCTTCATCCACGATTAAAACCGCTGTTGCATCGGTGCGTAGGTATTATTGATAAACCGGCGATTACCCCGGACGGACTTACGCTGGTCGGATTTGCCATTGGCGTGCTGGCGTTGCCATTTCTGGCGTTAGGCTGGTATCTGGCGGCGCTGGTGGCCATTGTACTCAATCGGTTGTTTGACGGACTGGATGGGGCGCTGGCGCGGCGCAGAGGACTATCCGACGCCGGCGGATTTCTCGATATCTCGCTCGATTTTCTCTTTTACGCCTTAGTGCCGTTTGGTTTTATTCTTGCCGCTCCGGCGCAAAATGCGCTGGCAGGCAGTTGGCTGTTGTTCGCGTTTATTGGCACCGGTAGCAGCTTTCTGGCCTTCGCCGCACTGGCAGCAAAACATCAGATTGATAACCCCGGTTACGCGCATAAATCGTTTTATTATCTGGGTGGATTAACCGAAGGAACTGAGACGATTTTGCTGTTTGTGTTGGGGTGTCTGTTCCCGGACTATTTTGCCGTGCTGGCGTGGGTCTTTGGCGCGCTGTGCTGGATGACAACGTTCACCCGGATCTGGAGCGGATATCTGACGCTGAAAGCGGTTCAGCGTCAGGCGTAAGATATTACGTTGCCGGATGCGCTTCGCTTATCCGGCCTCCAATGATGGTTTATCCAGGCTGGGTAAAGCGCTCTCGCCGCATCCGGCAATAATGACGCTCTTATTTGCTGGCGTCCGGACCCCGTTCACCGCTGGCGACCGGGTTTTTCGGATTGCTGCTCCACTCGTACCAGCCACCATCGTAAACAGAGACGTTTTTCCAGCCCATCGCGCGGGCATACATAAACGTTTCTGAAGCACGCCAGCCAGTACCGCAATAGAAAGAGACCTGTTGATTCGGCAGGATATTCCATTGCTTCCACATGGCGGCGATGTCATCCGCGCTGCGCATGGTGCCATCCGGGTTATGGAAATCTTCCATGTGGGTGGAGTCGCTGCCCGCGTGGCCCCAACGTGCGCCTGCGATCTCACCTTTTGGCTTAATGTAGCTGTAGCCGCTGGTAGTACCGACAAATTCTGGCCATGAACGAATGCTTACTAAAGACGCATCCTGGCGATGCAGCAGACCGCGAGCCTGTTCCGTATCGAGCATCAGCTGCGGCTGGGCAGGGATTTTCACGCCGAAATCAGGTTCTGGTTTCACCGTTGGCGGAGTGCCGCGTTCGACCGGTAAACCTGAGTCGGACCAGGTTTGCCAACCGCCGTCGAGCAGACGAACGTCTTTCACGCCTGCGTACAACATAATTTGTGCCACGCGTGCGGCGGCATAGACATCGCGGCCGTATAAAATTACCGTGGTGTCGTGGCGGATACCGTGTTTCGCCAGCATCGCTTTAAGCTGCTCATCGGAAACCTTATTCCACAGCGGTTCGCTTTCAACTTCATTGGTATCAATGTAACCCGCGCCGGGGATGTGGCTGAGCAGGTACAACTTCGGCGCGCCCCAGGCGGCTTCAATCACTTTCCAGTTACCCGCTGGTTTGGCAGTCACGTCTTTACCCTGCTGAAGATCGTGCAGCCACTGTGGGTAAACCAACTGTTCGAAGTGCGGCAGACGTTGCAGACGCACAGGATCTGTCAGCGCATCGCTGAGGGTTGAGATATGGTTAAAGCCAACTTTTTGCAGACGGGATTTAACGGCCTGCATGTCGTTATCACGGCCATACAGCGCCACCGGAGCGTCGGTCTTAAGTTGATGTGACTTAACCCAGGCGCTGAGTTGTTCATCATTCATCTTGTCGAGCCAGGCGGCAGACAGATTCAGTGCGGAAGGTTCGTGTCCTGAAGGACCATTGAGCGATTGTGGCCAACCGTTGTAAAAAGCGCTCTGACGGGTATCGATCGCCGCGCCTTGCTTTTGCTGTAACTGGTTGAGGGTGAGCGCCTGTGCTGTTTCAGCAGCCCAGGAAGAAGCGCAAGCGAGCCCTAAAGCCAGTGCCAGCGCGGTCATTTGAGAAACACGTTTCATCGAATAGCCCGACATTGAAAAAAAGAAGACGACATTCTGTGCCGCCAGTTACGTAAAAACCTTGCGTTAACGCAGCATATCGACACATTCACGCCCAGTTTTCCATCTGAAATACGCGGCCTGCAGGCGGCACGTCCTGCGCGTCATGGGTCACCTGTACCACCGGGATCCCCAGCTTACGCACCTCGGTGAAGACCCATTGGCGAAAGTTATCGCGTAGCGACGCATCCAGCCTGCTAAAGGGTTCATCAAGTAACAGCGCCTGGGGCTGCGCCAGCAGCGCGCGGAGCAGGGCGACCCGCGAACGCTGCCCACCGGAGAGCGAAGCCGGATCGCGTGAATAAAATCCTGCCAGGTCCGCGCGTGCGAGGGCGCTTTCTACCTCATGGCGCCTGGCAGGACCTTGCAGTCTGGCGGGTAAGGCCAGCAGTAAATTCTGCCCAACGCTGAAATGGTCAAACAGCAGCGCATCCTGGAACAAAATGCCAATCTGGCGCTGCGCGGTAGGTAACGTATCGATGCGTCGTTCATTAAGCCACAGTTCGCCTGAGGCCTGGAACTGGGGAGACAACGCCCCGATCATCCATGAAAACAGCGAAGATTTCCCGCTGCCGGAAGGTCCCATAATAGTGACGATGTCACTTTTGTTAACCTGAAAATTAACGTCTTTCACCAGCGCTTTCGCGCCCTGGTACAACGAAACGCCTCGTACAGTAAGCATTAGCGGAGTCCTTGTCGAAAGCGGCCGATCCACGCGGCGAGAAAGGCTGCAAGTGCGAAAACGAGCAGTGGTAAAAGCAGCTGCCACAACGCTTGTGTTGCCAGAATCGCACTGCTACCGCCGCTGCTTAATGCCACCGCTTCGGTGGTTAATGTGGGATAGCGTCCGGCACCTAGCCACAGCGTTGGCATATACTGGGCGATACTGACCGAGAAGCCAACCGCGAAGGCAATCAATGCCGGGCGCGCCAGCTGCGGGCATTTCACCAGCCAGAATATCCGCCCCCGCGTCCAGCCCAGGGTTTGCGCAATCAAAATTAATCGTGGGTCAATGCGCTGCCAAGCCGGTTTAAGCACAAATAGCATCCAGGGCATCACCCACAGCAGGTGGCCCCAGATAATGGTCGTCATCAGTCCATCTTGTTCGGCATCTAACGCCAGCAGATATTGTCCGGTTACCAGTGGTAGCGCAGGCAAAATGAGCGGTAGCCAGACCCAGCGGTGTCCGGTTTGTGGACCCCATTCCAGCCAGGCAAAAAGTATCAGTAGCGCCAGCACGCTGGAAAGGAGCCCCAGTTGCAGGCTATTGTTGAGCGCCTCGTTGTTTAGCGAGGAATAGCTGGCGATAAGCGCCAGTACCAGCGCGCATACCACACCGCTGACGGGCAAAATCTGTACCAGCGGGCGTGCGATTGTCATAGATGAAAAATGCTGGCGTTCACCGTTTACTGCCGGAATAGTATGTCGCCAGGCACGCCAGAGCAGATAACCCACCAGCGCGATAACAAGGAGCAACAGCACCAGTAACAGACTGGCAAGTGCGCCTTTCGCCTGCTGTTCGACGTCGCCCTGACTGAGCCACTGCCAGCTCAATACGGCAAGCGTTGGCGGATTGCCGGGGCCAAGAACGATTGCCACATCAACAACGGAGAGTGACCAGGCAACAATCGCCAGCATAGCTTTACCTAATGCCGGGCCGATAGCGGGCAGAACCAGCCAGTTCAGGCATTGCAGTCGGCTGTAACCCAGCGAATCCAATACGATAACCTGCTGAGAAAGTTGTTTCTCACTCAGTAGGGCCGAGAGAATCCATAACAAAAAAGCGCTCTCTTTCACCGCCAGCGTTACGCCAAGTCCAATGCCGTAGCGGTCCGGCTGTGGGCTGAGGAACGGGAGCCATTGCCAAAGTATGCCGCCTTCAGCAAAAACCAACAGCACGCTGGTGGCGAAGGCAACGTGCGGAATTGCCAGCAGCCAAGGAAGACGCGTATACAGACGTACCCAGCCTGCGCCGGGCCACAAGGCGAGGATCGCCAGCAGCGCGATGATCAGCGCGCCCCCAGCCGCGAGGCCGACGGAAACCAGCGTTGCCAGTAACGCCTGCGGGAGTTGAGGATCGGCAAAGAGCGCCAGCCAGTGTGTGGTACTAAGCGCCGGTGTTATCAGAGACCATGCCGCTGGCGCCAACGGCAGATAAACTGCCGCCATGATGGCCCAGAGTAGCAGAATTAATGCGTACCGTAGCGGCGTAACCATTCTTGTTCCAGAGCGTTTACCCAGGCTGCATGCGGTTCTGGCAACACGGCAGGGAGCCCCTGTGGGATCCGCGCCAGCAGCGCATCACGCTGTTCGTCAGGCAATTTTTGTGGATCAAGCACCGAAGGATCTCCCCAGACAGCCGGGTCAGCTTTGCGCAGTTGTGCTTCAGGAGAAAGCAGGAAGTTTGCCACGACTTTTGCTCCGGCACTGGCGTGGGCATTCGCCGGAATGGCAACAAAGTGCACGTTGCCGAGCATGCCCTGTGAGAAACCAAAACTGTAGCTGCTTTTAGGCAATTCGCCGCTCGCCACTTTTTGCTGCGCGTGGGCCGGGTTAAAGGTCAATGATAAACGCAGGGTACCGCTATTGAGCAGTGCATCCATTCGTGCTGGCGTGGGCGGAAAATCTTTGCCTTCACGCCAAAGTACAGGATGCAAAGTATCAAGATACTGCCACAATGGCGCGGTAACTTCGGCGAATGTCGCTGTATCTGGCGCAACTTTCAATGCCTGTGGTTTGGTGGTGAGCGAAATTAGCAACTGCTCAAGAAAAGCCGTTCCAGTAAAGTCGGGCGGGCGTGGATAGGTCACCGTGCCAGGGTGCGCCTGCGCGAATTTAAACAGTGCCTGCGGAGATTGTGGCGGCTGCGCGGTAAGATCGCGCCGGGCAATAAAAGTGAGTTGGGCACCGCCCCACGGTGATTCAGCCCCCTCTGTTTGAACGGAGAAATCTTCGGTCACCGGTTTTTGTGTATCAACATAGCGCCAGTTAGGCAGCGTTTGCGCCCACTGGGTTTGCAGTAGCCCGGCTTCTTTTAGCGTACGGAAGTTTTCGCCGTTAACCCACAGTAAATCGACAGAGCCGCCGGTTTTTCGCCCGGATGCCGCTTCCGTCTGGATGCGTTTTACGGCATCGGCAGCGTCTGCCAGGCGCACGATTTTCAGGTTAATGTCGTAGTGCGTTTTCATCTCGCCGCTAACCCAGTTGAGATACTGGTTAACTGCATTGTCGCCACCCCAGGCGTTGAACCACACCGTTTGACCACGGGCGTCATTTTTGATTTGTTGCCAGCTGGCGTCCTGGGCAAACGTCGCCAGCGGGCAGAGCAACAAACTCAGACACAATAAGCAGTAACGCATAATATCTCCATGGTTAAAAATGGGGGAAGGTCTCAGCTTTTTTTCCGTTGACGCTCAAGATAAAGGCTTCTCGCCACCGATATCACCACGCTTAGGGCAAACAGGACAAACAGACCCGTCACAAACCAAAATGTGCCGCCGGTTAACAGGCTTCCCGCCCATGAGTAGACGATGGTGGCGGGTAACTGTCCGATACCGGTGGCGATGAAAAAATGGCGAAAACGAATTGAGGTCAGGCCTGCCGCGTAGCTTACCGGGTCGAACGGCACAAAAGGTAACAAGCGGCAGACCAGAATAGTGTGCTTACCATAGCGCTCGAAAAAAGCGTCCATATTGTTCAGCACCGTTTTTCCGGTCAGCTTTTCTACCGCACCGCGACCTAAAATGCGGGCAATAAAAAAGCACAGCGCCGCACCTGCCATTGCGCTGCTCCAGGATAGTACGCCGCCCCAAAATGCGCCAAACAGCGAGGCATTGGCAAACGTGATCACAAACGCAGGAAGCGGTGCAACGATGGCCTGTAAGATCATCAGGAAGAACGACACCACCGCCGCCTGGGTTCCATAAGAACGAATAAAGTTTTCCAGAGCATGCTGATCGAGTGTGGTAAATGCTGCCAGGCTGCCGTGGAGAAAATCACTCACGCCAGGTATCCATGCCCATGCCATTAGCCCGAGCAGTAGCAGAGCAATCAAACCCACCCGGTAATAGCGAGCCAGCCGCGCTTTATTCCGTTTTATCATTTACCTGTACACTCATGGTTGGCTGACGGATCGATATGCTTATATCGGGCCCAGGCTTTGGCTGCCTGAACGAGGGCGAATAACGCCAGCCCTGCCACGCTGAGCTTACCGATGAATACCAGGGTAATGCCTTCGCTGGCGAGTTCATGCGACATCAGCGTATAGATAAAGATGCCGGGTAAGGTGGTAAGTGCCGATATTACGGTAAATGACCAGAACGGAATGGCCGTCAGCCCATAGGCGTAATTTTGAATATTATAGGGGAACAGCGGCACGAGCCGGGTCAGGATCAGAAAGTCTACTCCGCTATGGGCAATGCCTTTTTCGATAGCCTGAAACGTCGCCGTGTGCCCAACGTATTTCAGTAGTAGATCCCGTCCAAGCCAGCGAGCCAGCAAAAACGACAGCGCTGAGGCCACGGTTGCAGCCACTAACGAGATAAGCGTCCCAGCCACGGGGCCAAACAGCACACCGCCGACGATCACCAGGATGCTGCCTGGAATCAGACACAGCGCAGCAACAATAAAAAGCAGGATATAAAGCGTATAGCCGAACATACCGCTTTGGCGGATGACGTCTTGTAAATGATGGAAATTGGTTATCAGGTCGGTCAGACCATAATGATGGAAAACTCCCGCCAGAACGCAGAACAGGACCGCGACAATCAGCAGCCGGTATTCTGCTTTATGCGAACTTCTTTTTCATGGGGGTTCTCCTGTAAAACCGAGTGCAATGGAGCATTTTCATCAGCGAAAAGCGCGCGCGAAGATATAATAAATTCCCGGCCGTAACAATGTATTACCGTCACTTTATTGATTTTGCACAGAATAAACAGACTCTCCAGACCGGGCCTGGAGAGTAAAAAGACGCAGAAGGTCAGACGCGGAATTTAGCCCATACAGGCGCATGGTCGGACGGTTTTTCCATGCTGCGAATTTCATAGTCGATGCCGGTTTCTTCGCAGCGTTCCGCCAATGGGTTGCTCGCCAGCAGCAGATCGATACGCAGGCCACGGTTATCGTCAAAGCCTTTTGAGCGATAGTCGAACCACGAGAACTGGTCATTCTTTTCAGGATTTGCGTGACGGTAAGTATCCACCAGACCCCAGCCCAGCAGGCGTTCCATCCACTCACGCTCCTCCGGCAGGAAGGAACATTTACCGGTACGCAGCCAGCGTTTACGGTTTTCTTCGCCAATGCCGATATCGAGATCGGTTGGGCTAATATTCATATCGCCCATGATCAATACCGGATTGTCGCGCTTCAGTTCAGTCTCCAGATAGTTTTGCAGGTTCTGATAAAACGCGGCTTTGGCCGGGAATTTGGTTTCATGGTCACGGCTTTCGCCCTGCGGGAAATAGCCGTTGATCACCGTGATGCTGCCCAGAGGGGACGGAATTTCTGCCATGATGATACGACGCTGCGCTTCTTCGTCATCGCCCGGGAAGCCACGACGTACCGCAATTGGCGTTTCTTTCGTTAACAACGCCACACCGTAATGACCTTTCTGGCCGTGATAAAAGACGTTGTAACCGAGCTTTGCTACCTCTTCGAGAGGGAACATATCGTCGTGGACTTTTGTCTCCTGTAAGCCAATAACATCCGGTTGGTGTTTTTCGACAATGGCTGCCAGTTGATGGGGACGGGCACGCAGGCCGTTGATATTAAAAGAGACAAATTTCATAGTCGCTGCCACTTTGCAAGATGAATAGTGCAAGGATGGTAGCAGAATTTCTGCAGGCTGACTGCTTCTTGTCACCTGATTCCAACAATGATTGCTAATGGTGTTAACGATGGAGCAAAAACTGCACCGTTTTGGCGCGAAGCGCGTCGGAATGGAGCAATAATTTCCGAAAAATTTCGTATACGATCACAATTCCAGAATTATATTTGGCGACTGAATAAAACTGCGTTTTTTCCTCTGTTTAGTCGCCTGATGCGCAAACATATTCACTTTATATGCACATACAGTGAATATCGCCACGTTGTAACCTGTTGATATTCCGTCATCGACCTCCGTTTATGCACTTTTTTCGCTGGCTGGCACGAACCCTGCAATCTACATTTACACCGCAAACACTATATTTATTAACATATAAATAACCTTTTATTTACCGTTGAGGTCGCTATGTCTCTGTCAATTACGCGTGAAAAATTTGATGAATGGATGATGCCCGTATATGCTCCGGCCCCTTTTATTCCGGTGCGGGGTGAAGGTTCACGTCTGTGGGATCAACAGGGTAAAGAGTATATCGATTTCGCGGGAGGCATTGCGGTTAACGCGCTGGGTCACGCCCACCCGGCATTGCGCGAGGCATTAAACGACCAGGCGAGCAAATTCTGGCATACGGGAAATGGCTACACCAACGAGCCGGTACTGCGTCTGGCGAAAAAGCTGATTGACGCCACCTTCGCCGAGCGCATTTTCTTCTGTAACTCCGGCGCAGAAGCCAACGAAGCGGCACTAAAACTGGCGCGTAAATATGCCCACGATCGTTTTGGCAGCCAGAAGAGCGGGATTGTAGCGTTTAAAAATGCTTTCCATGGCCGCACGCTGTTTACCGTCAGCGCCGGAGGACAACCTGCCTACTCACAGGATTTCGCGCCGCTGCCGCCGGATATCCGTCATGCCGTATACAACGATCTCGATTCTGCCAGCCAACTGATTGATGACACTACTTGTGCGGTTATCGTGGAGCCTGTGCAGGGTGAAGGCGGTGTGGTACCGGCAACAAAAGCCTTTTTGCAGAGGCTACGTGAGTTATGCGATCGCCATAATGCGCTGCTGATTTTTGATGAAGTTCAGACCGGCGTTGGCCGTACCGGGGAGCTGTATGCCTATATGCACTACGGCGTGACGCCGGATCTGCTGACGACAGCAAAAGCGCTGGGCGGTGGTTTCCCCATCGGCGCACTGCTGGCGACAGAGCGTTGCGCCAGTGTGATGACGGTTGGTACACATGGTACAACGTACGGCGGAAACCCGCTGGCGACGGCGGTGGCAGGTAAATTGCTGGAAATTGTGAATACACCAGAAGTGCTCAACGGAGTAAAACAGCGCCACGACTGGTTTGTGGAGCGTATAAACGCCATTAACGAACGTTTTGGACTGTTTAGTGAAATTCGTGGACTCGGACTGCTGATCGGCTGCGTGCTGAACGCGGAATTTGCCGGGAAAGCGAAACTCATCTCGCAAGAAGCGGCTGTTGCCGGGGTGATGGTACTGATCGCTGGCGCTAACGTGGTGCGTTTTGCGCCAGCGCTCAACGTCAGCGAAGAAGAAGTCGCCACCGGACTGGATCGCTTTGCGCTGGCCTGCGAACGCATTAAAGCAGGGGGTTCATCATGATGGTGATTCGTCCCATTGAACGCGCGGATATCACCGCGTTGATGCAGCTTGCCAGTAAGACCGGCGGCGGGTTGACCTCGCTACCGGCGAATGAAGCTACGCTGATGGCGCGTATCGAACGTTCACTCCAAACCTGGCGCGGTGAGTTGCCAAAAAGTGAGCAGGGATATGTGTTTGTGCTTGAAGACAGTACCAGCGGAACCGTGGCCGGGATTTGCGCCATTGAGGTGGCGGTAGGGCTTAACGATCCCTGGTACAACTACCGGGTTGGTACCCTTGTCCACGCCTCGAAAGAGCTGAATGTCTATAACGCGCTGCCGACGTTGTTTCTGAGTAACGATCACACAGGTAGCAGCGAGCTTTGTACTCTGTTTCTCGATCCGGACTGGCGAAAAGAAGGCAACGGCTATTTGCTGTCAAAATCGCGCTTTATGTTTATGGCGGCCTTTCGCGACCGATTTAATGAGAAAGTCGTGGCCGAAATGCGCGGCGTGATTGATGAGCACGGTTACTCGCCGTTCTGGCAAAGCCTCGGTAAACGCTTTTTCTCAATGGAGTTCAGCCGGGCGGATTTTCTCTGCGGGACAGGACAGAAAGCCTTTATTGCTGAACTGATGCCCAAGCATCCTATTTATACCCATTTTCTGTCTGATGAAGCGCAAGGCGTGATTGGTCAGGTGCATCCGCAAACTGCCCCGGCGCGGGCGGTGCTGGAGAAAGAAGGATTTCGCTACCGCAACTATGTCGATATTTTCGACGGCGGGCCAACGCTGGAATGCGATATTGACCGGGTTCGGGCTATTCGTAAAAGCAGGCTGGTGGAAGTGGCCGAAGGTCAGCCAGCAACCGGCGAATATCCGGCCTGTCTGGTTGCCAATGAAAACTATCAAAACTTCCGCGTCATGCTGGTTCGCGCAGACCCGGATACCCAACGTCTGGTGCTGACGGCGGCGCAACTGGACGCCCTGAAATGCCACGCTGGCGACCATGTACGTTTTGTACGTCTTTGTGCAGAGGAGAAAACAGCATGACACTATGGATAAACGGTGACTGGGTGACGGGGCTGGGCGAGCGTCGGGTGAAAACCAACCCGGTAAGCGGTGATGTGCTGTGGCACGGTAATGATGCAGATGCAACGCAGGTGACGCAAGCGTGCCAGGCCGCACGCGCAGCCTTTGCCGGTTGGGCTAAACAGCCTTTCAGCGCACGCCAGACTATTGTTGAAAAGTTTGCTTTATTGCTGGAAAGCAATAAAGCCGAGCTAACTCAGATTATCGCCAAGGAAACCGGAAAACCTCATTGGGAAGCCGCGACTGAACTGACGGCGATGATCAATAAAATCGCCATCTCCGTCAAAGCTTACCATGCCCGTACCGGTGAGCAGCATAGTGAACTACCGGATGGCGCGGCAACGTTGCGCCATCGCCCACACGGCGTGCTGGCGGTTTTTGGTCCGTATAACTTCCCCGGTCATTTACCCAATGGTCATATTGTTCCGGCATTGCTGGCAGGCAATACGTTGATTTTCAAACCCAGCGAGTTGACGCCGTGGACCGGTGAAGCAGTTACAAAACTGTGGGAGCAGGCGGGGTTGCCGCCGGGCGTGCTGAATCTGGTGCAGGGCGGACGTGAAACGGGGCAGGCGCTGAGTGCGCTGGAAGACCTCGATGGCCTGCTGTTTACCGGCAGTGCGAATACCGGTTATCAGCTGCATAAGCAGTTATCCGGCCAGCCGGAAAAAATCCTTGCCCTGGAGATGGGGGGCAACAACCCGCTGATTATTGAGAATCCGGAAGATATTGATGCCGCAGTGCATCTGACCATTCAGTCCGCATTTGTCACCGCCGGACAGCGCTGTACCTGTGCCCGCCGCCTGCTCGTAAAAAAAGGCGCGCAGGGTGATGCGTTCCTGACGCGTCTGGTGGAGGTTAGTCAGCGTTTAATGCCCGGCAACTGGGATGCACAACCGCAGCCATTTATGGGTGGACTAATTTCCGAACAAGCAGCGCAACACGTCTATGATGCCTGGCAGCGTCTGGCGTCGTTGGGCGGCCGTACGCTGTTAGCGCCACGTCTGGTAAATGCCGGAACGTCACTGCTGACCCCTGGAATCATCGAACTGACCGGGGCGGGGAACGTACCTGATGAAGAGGTTTTCGGTCCGCTGCTCGGCGTCTGGCGTTATGACAGCTTTGATGATGCGATTCGTATGGCGAACAACACTCGCTTTGGATTGTCGTGTGGGTTAGTTTCGCCCGATCGCGGCCAGTTCGAACAGCTACTGTTGGAGGCGCGGGCAGGGATCGTCAACTGGAATAAGCCGTTAACCGGCGCTGCGAGTACCGCACCGTTTGGCGGTGTAGGCGCTTCCGGGAACCATCGCGCCAGCGCGTGGTATGCCGCAGATTATTGCGCCTGGCCGATGGCAAGTCTGGAATCACCAGCCTTAACGCTGCCAACGGCGCTTAGCCCCGGGCTGGATTTTTCTCGCGAGGATAAGCTATGAAAGCCCGTGAGGTAAATTTTGATGGTCTGGTGGGGCTAACTCACCACTATGCTGGATTGTCATTTGGTAATGAGGCCTCAACCAAACATCGTTTTCAGGTGTCGAACCCGCGTCTGGCGGCAAAGCAAGGTCTGCTAAAGATGAAAGCACTGGCGGATGCAGGATTTCCTCAGGCGGTGATCCCGCCCCACGAGCGGCCTTATATTCCGGTTCTGCGTCAGTTGGGTTTTAGCGGCAGTGACGAACAGGTGCTGGATAAAGTGTCGCGTCAGGCGCCTCACTGGCTCTCCAGTGCCAGCTCCGCATCGCCTATGTGGGTAGCGAATGCGGCGACGGTTTGCCCTTCGGCAGACTCGCTGGACGGGAAAGTGCATCTGACGGTGGCGAATCTGAATAATAAGTTCCACCGTTCACTGGAAGCGCCTACTACCGAAGCATTGTTACGGGCGATTTTCCGTGATGAGAATAGCTTTGCGGTCCACGGTGCGTTACCCCAGGTTGCGCTATTTGGCGATGAAGGGGCGGCAAACCATAACCGCCTGGGTGGAGATTACGGTGACCCCGGCGTACAGCTGTTTGTTTACGGTCGTGAAGAAGGCAATGCATCCCAACCGAAGCGCTATCCGGCAAGGCAATCCCGTGAGGCCAGCGAGGCGGTCGCGCGACTGAATCAGGTCAACCCACATCAGCGCATTTTTGCTCAGCAAAACCCGGACGTTATCGATCTTGGCGTGTTCCATAACGATGTGATTGCGGTGTCGAATCGCCAGGTGCTGTTTTGTCATCAGCAGGCGTTTGTCAGACAGCAGGCATTGTTAGAGCAGTTGCGCAGCCAGGTGGTAGGTTTTACCCCGCTGGAAGTCCCGACAGCGGAAGTGTCGGTGCAGGATGCCGTGACCACTTATCTGTTTAACAGTCAGTTACTGAGCCGTGATGACGGTTCGATGATGCTGGTCCTGCCGCAGGAGTGTCGGGAGCATGCTGGCGTGTGGCGGTATTTGAACCGGCTTCTCGAGGAAGACAATCCGATCGATGACCTGCGGGTATTCGATCTGCGTGAAAGTATGTCCAACGGCGGTGGTCCGGCATGCTTGCGCCTGAGAGTGGTGTTCACTCCGCAGGAACAGCAGGCGGTGAATCCGGCGGTTATCATGAACGACACGCTGTTTAACACGTTGAATAACTGGGTTGACCGTTACTATCGCGATCGTCTTACCGCTGCCGACCTTGCCGACCCACAGCTGTTGCGCGAGGGGCGTGAAGCGCTGGATACGCTGACGCAATTGCTCAACCTCGGCTCAGTGTATCCTTTCCAGCAGGAGGGGATGCGCCATGGATAACTTTCTGGCGATCACGCTCGCAGGCGCCACTCCAGAGAAAACGCAAGGAACCACTCATGGTTTTGACTGGCAGTGGATCGGTCACGGAATTCTGGAACTGACGCCGCTTGCACCCGTTGAACATTCTCTGGTGCTGTCTGCGGGGATCCATGGCAATGAAACCGCGCCGGTAGAGATACTCGATTCATTGCTTTCCAGGCTGTTTAGCGGCGAGCTGACACTGACATGGCGGCTGCTGGTGATTCTGGGAAACCCGCAGGCGCTGGCTGCGGGAAAACGGTATTGTCATAGCGACCTGAATCGTATGTTCGGCGGCCGGTGGCAGATTTTTACCGCGAGTGAAGACACGCACCGAGCCCATGAGCTTGAGCTGTGTCTGGAAGATTTTTATTCGCGGGCGAAAGAGCCAGTACGCTGGCATCTGGATCTGCACACCGCGATTCGCGGTTCACAGCATCTGCGCTTTGGCGTATTGCCACAACGCAACGTTGCCTGGGACGAGGATTTCCTTGAATGGCTGGGAGACGCGGGACTGGAAGCGCTGGTTTTCCATCAGACGCCTGGCGGCACGTTCACCCATTTTAGCGGGGAACATTTTGGTGCGTTGGCCTGTACGTTGGAACTGGGTAAAGCGCTGCCGTTTGGACAAAACGATCTCACCCAGTTTGCACAAACGGCAGACGCACTGGAGAAACTGCTGCGGGGTGAACGGGTGTCGACGAGAGAAATATCCCCGCTGCGTTATCGCGTGGTGTCGCAAATCACGCGTCGTAGCAATGATTTCATTCTCCACATGGATAACCAGACGCTAAACTTTACCCCCTTTAAAGAAGGCACCTTGCTGGCGCAGGACGGAGATGAACGTTTTATCGTCACCCATGATGTTGAATACGTTCTCTTTCCCAACCCTAACGTGGCCTGTGGTTTACGTGCCGGATTGATGCTCGAAAAGTTGTGATCAATATATTCGCCCTGCAGGATTATCCTTTAGGGCTTATTTTTGCGTGCTGTTTTTATTTATTACGGATTATTCCTGGTGAATTGCTTTCTTAATAAACAGGGTTCAGGTATAGTTCTTCATAATCCTTTCAAAATCATCCTGTTGTAATTTTTTATTGCAACTCTCCGCAATTTATTCTTTTTTTCTTCATAATTGATGAAAGTTTGTTTTTTACACTTTCACTGTTTTACCGTTGCTCTGATTAATTGACGCTTAAGCCGGTAAAGTTAATCTCGTCAACACGACATCACATTGCATAAGAGTCGCATGAGTGTCGTAAAAATAACTGAAAGAAAGGATAGAAATTATGCGTAAACTGACTGCTCTGTTTGTTGCCTCTACTCTGGCGCTGGGTGCTGCGAACCTGGCTCATGCTGCTGACACTACAACAGCTGCACCAGCGGATGCTAAACCGATGATGCATCACAACGGCAAATTTGCCCCGCATCACGACATGATGTTTAAAGACCTGAACCTGACTGACGCACAGAAACAGCAGATCCGCGAAATCATGAAAGGCCAGCGCGATCAGATGAAACGTCCGCCGCTGGAAGAACGCCGTGCAATGCACGACATCATCGCCAGCGATAGCTTCGATAAAGCGAAAGCCGAAGCGCAGATTGCGAAGATGGAAGAACAGCGCAAAGCCAACATGCTGGCGCATATGGAAACTCAGAACAAAATTTACAACATTCTGACCCCGGAACAGAAAAAGCAGTTTAATGCCAATTTTGAGAAGCGTCTGACAGAACGTGCAGCGCAGAAAGGTAAAATGCCGGAAGCTGCCGAGTAATCGATCAGCGTCTACACTAAATCATTCACACTGTGTCGCGCTGATTGCCGCACAGTGTGAAACCAAACTCAAGACCGCCGCTCTTGTCCACAACACGTATAACGATGTGGGCAGGATCGGCGGTTTTTTCATTTCTGCCTATTGCACCGGACGCACGACACGCTATTCTCCTGAAGCCCGCGAAAATTCTACCTGGATCAGCGCGTTATTCTTTTTTGCAAAATGCCGGGTTCATCGCTAAGGCAAATCAACTCTGCTGCCGATAACAATAATCTGCAGGGTGAACATAATAATGATGATTTATGGCTGTCTGTTTACGGCAGGCTGCCATGCTGCTCCTTTCTGGAGGGATGATGGAATACTTTGATATCCGCAAAATGCCGGTTAACCTCTGGCGGAATGGTGCGGGAGAAACGCGTGAGATTTGCTGTTTTCCGCCAGCAACACGAGATTTTCACTGGCGGGCGAGTATCGCCTCCATTGCAGCAAACGGTGAGTTTTCTCTTTTTCCCGGCGTAGAACGTGTGATTACTCTGCTGGAAGGTGGAGAAGTGACCCTGGAAGAAACGAACATCTTTACGCATACCCTGAAACAGCATCAACCTTTTACCTTTGCCGGCGACAAGGTGGTAAAAGCAAAGCTGACGGAAGGGCAGATGTCGATGGATTTTAATATCATGACCCGACGAGATGTTTGCCAGGCAAAAGTCAGAGTGGCCGATCGCACCTTTACGACCTTTGGTTCACGCGGCGGCGTGGTGTTTGTTATCAGTGGTGCATGGCAACTGGGCGATAAACTGCTGACGGCCGACCAGGGGGCAAGCTGGCACGATGGTAAACACACATTACGACTGCTGGAGCGCGAGGGGAAGCTGCTGTTCAGCGAGATTAACTGGATGCCGGGGCATTCTCCGGGCGCAGTTCAATAATGTCATATTGACCAGACAGAACAGGCCGGCAGAGAATTTTGTAGCCATCATGGTCAAAGCCAGCCGGCATACGCGCCAGGGTAGCCGCTTCATCCAGCGTTGAAACGGCTCCCAGCCACAGCCAGTTGTTGATGATATGGTACTGTGTCATTTCAGCGCCGGTTTCCTGCAGTGCAATGGCATTGCTCCATGGCCAGCAAATCACTCTCACTCTTTCCAGCGCCGCTAACAGACGCAAATGATGCGCTTCATGACTCTCTTTCCCGCAGCACGCTCCGGCGCAGCGTTTGAGCGCGGAGCGAAAACAGGCGCGCCCGCGACTCAGGGGTTCCAGCCCCAACAGGCCGTAGCACAGCTGTTGTTCATCCGCGAGGTTTTGCAACGCTTGTAGCGCTGCGCGACGATTGGCAAACAGGCCAAACAGATTGGGTGCATTGGAGAAATCAATATCTCGTGCGTAGACAACCTGAACAGTTCGGTCGGTAAGCTGCAAGGCGCAAAGCTGACGATTGCGCCGCAGTCGTTTGTTAAACAACGGCTGTTGTTCTTTGATCAACCGCGCTTCCAGCAGCAGGGCACCAATTTCTCCCGCCGTACAAATCCAGCTAATGCGTTTGGCCTGACGCAGCATTGCCGCTTCGTCCGCGGTACGCAGGTGTGCCAGCAAGCGGCTGCGAATATTGACACTTTTACCAATGTAGAGCGGCATAGTGTCGCTTTCACTGTGAAACAGATAGACGCCTGGTGCGGTGGGAAGCGCACTCAAAAATGGACGCAGGTGTTCAGGATATTCATAGATTGCCGCTGCCTCAAATGTCAGGCGTGGGGCTGATTGACGCCGTACCACTTCTCACTCCGGATGCTGGTTATTCATCCAGTATAGCAGTTTGAAACCGATTAAAAAAGCGGCATCAGGCCAGGAGGAGGGGCCGGACAGCGGTGATCCCAGTGCTATCCGGCAATATGCGACTAAAAGAATTACGCTTTTTTCCAGAAGTCATCAAACACCGTAATCGGTGTGCGACGTTTGTGCTCGGTCTTCAGATACCAGCCTTCAATTTTTTTCGCGACGTCGGCAGCCAGCGTTTTTCCTTCGAGGTAATCGTCGATGTTGTCATAGGTGACGCCTAATGCGGCTTCATCCGGCAGAGAAGGGCGATCGTCTTCGAGGTCGGCGGTTGGCGCTTTCTTATATAAATGCTCCGGGCAACCCAGCGCGGCAAGCAGCTGCTTACCCTGACGCTTGTTCAGACGGAAAATAGGGTTAATGTCAGTACCGCCATCGCCGTATTTGGTGAAAAATCCGGTGATGGCTTCTGCTGCATGATCGGTACCCACGACAACACCGCTGGTCATTCCGGCGATACTGTACTGGGCCTTCATACGTTCACGGGCTTTTTCATTGCCACGGACAAAATCGCTCAGTTCAATACCCGCTTCACGCAGGGCCTGTTCACTGGCCAGTACCGCACCCTTAATATTTACTGTGAGCACGCGGTCAGGTTGGATAAAGGCGATGGCATCCTGGCAGTCCTGTTCATCAGCCTGAACGCCATACGGCAGACGTACGGCAATAAACTGCAACGCGTCATTCCCCGTTTCTTCGCGAAGCTCGGAAATAGCCATCTGGCAAAGTTTTCCCGCGAGCGTTGAGTCCTGTCCGCCGCTTATCCCTAATACCAGTGATTTCAGAAAAGGGTACGTTTGCAGGTAGGATTTCAAGAAATCCACGCTGCGGCGAATTTCCTCTTCTGCATTAATTTGCGGTTTTGCGCCAAGCGCCTGGATTATCTCTTGCTGCAGAGTCATTTAACCCCCTCCGAAAAATGAAATGATCAAAAAAATGATGTGTTAAAGCTAACGCGTTGGGACCCAAACGACAAGGGATGCAGGCCTGATCTAACATCATTTTGTTTTAATAGAATTTTCCGAAACGACCTAAGTATCATCTGATTGCTTGAAAAATGTGTTGTTGTGCTCCAGGCTTATATAACACGCTGAAATACAAGAGGACGGAATATGAACAAGAACCTAACAGGAATTCTGAGTGCAGCGGCTGTTTTGACTATGCTGGCAGGGTGTACGGCCTACGATCGTACTAAAGACCAATTTGTTCAGCCCGTGGTGAAAGATGTGAAGAAAGGGATGAGCCGGGCGCAGGTGGCGCAGATTGCCGGTAAACCTTCTTCTGAAGTCAGCATGATTCATGCGCGAGGGACATGCCAGACCTACATCCTGGGTCAACGAGATGGTAAAGCTGAAACCTATTTTGTTGCTTTAGACGACACCGGACATGTGATTAACTCCGGTTACCAGACCTGCGCAGAGTACGACACTGACCCGCAGGCGGCGAAGAAGTAACAACTGCTTATTGCCTGAGCATTCAGAAGAACCGGCCATTGTGCCGGTTTTTTTGTGCCGAACGATCTTATTTATTGCCGCGAATTATTTACCCGAAATGTGAGGGGGGTCATAACGACAGGTCAAGGAGAGACAATTTAGTTGGTCAAGGAAATACCATCCACCGGTGCAATCCCGTATACTCATTTCAGCCACCTAAAAAAGTAATTTAGCTGACGCAAGTTACCCAGAGCATGGATGCAGGTTATGGCTTGCGGAGTGTCTGGTTGACAGATAATCGCACATGAGGATCGTTTTAATGGAAAAGAAACACATTTATCTGTTTTGTTCTGCGGGCATGTCGACTTCATTGTTGGTTTCGAAGATGCGTGCTCAGGCCGAAAAATACGAAGTACCGGTTATTATTGAAGCATTTCCTGAAACGCTGGCCGGAGAAAAAGGTCCTGTCGCCGATGTCGTGTTATTAGGTCCACAAATTGCTTATATGTTGCCCGAAATTCAGCGTTTGTTACCCAACAAGCCTGTGGAAGTGATTGACTCGCTGCTGTATGGCAAAGTCGATGGTTTAGGCGTGCTTAAGGCTGCTGTTGCAGCAATTAAAAAAGCCGCAGCAAATTAATTATTTTATTTTAATTTTTCCCGTCAAAGAGTTATTTCATTAACATTCACCGCAATTATTAATTGCGGTATTTAAGGGTATTTTTCTATGAGTAACGCTATTGCTTCACTTGAAAAGGTACTCCTTCCTTTTGCTGTAAAAATTGGAAAGCAGCCACACGTTAATGCAATCAAGAACGGTTTTATTCGTTTAATGCCGTTAACCCTCGCAGGGGCCATGTTTGTATTAATCAATAACGTTTTCCTGAGCTTTGGGGAGGGGTCGTTTTTTTATTCAATGGGCATTCGACTTGATGCTTCAACTATTGAAACTTTGAATAGCTTGAAAGGCATTGGTGGAAACGTCTATAACGGTACGTTGGGTATCATGTCATTGATGGCACCGTTCTTTATCGGCATGGCGCTGGCAGAAGAACGTAAAGTCGACTCACTGGCAGCCGGGTTATTATCCGTCGCCGCATTTATGACCGTAACGCCTTATAGCGTGGGTGAAGCCTATGCCGTTGGCGCAAACTGGCTCGGCGGTGCCAATATTATTTCCGGTATTATTATCGGCCTTGCGGTCGCGGAAATGTTCACCTTTGTGGTTCGTCGCAATTGGGTCATTAAATTACCTGATAGCGTACCGACATCCGTATCGCGCTCTTTCTCTGCGCTGATTCCTGGCTTCCTTATCCTCTCCATTATGGGGATCATCGCCTGGGCATTGAACACCTGGGGTACGAACTTCCACCAGATCATTATGGATTCCATTTCAACTCCGCTGGCGTCGTTGGGTAGCGTGGTGGGCTGGGCCTACGTGATTTTTGTTCCGCTGCTGTGGTTCTTCGGTATTCACGGTTCACTGGCGCTGACTGCGCTGGACAGCGGTATCATGACGCCATGGGCGCTGGAAAACATCTCTATCTACCAACAGTTTGGTTCCGTAGATGCCGCGCTGGAAGCCGGTAAGACGTTCCACGTCTGGGCGAAGCCGATGCTCGACTCCTATATTTTCCTTGGGGGTAGTGGGGCAACGCTGGGTCTGATTATCGCTATCTTCCTGGCATCGCGTCGTCCTGACTATCGTCAGGTTGCTAAGCTGGCACTGCCATCAGGTCTGTTCCAGATTAACGAACCTATCCTGTTCGGTCTGCCGATCATCATGAACCCGGTGATGTTTATCCC
Source organism: Citrobacter sp. Cpo221 (assembly GCF_030332345.1). Taxonomy (NCBI): domain Bacteria; kingdom Pseudomonadati; phylum Pseudomonadota; class Gammaproteobacteria; order Enterobacterales; family Enterobacteriaceae; genus Citrobacter; species Citrobacter sp. Cpo221. The sequence goes on along the minus strand of NZ_JAOWIA010000062.1, from coordinate 36,352 downwards.
GTTCATTCTGGTGCAACCGATTCTGGCGGCGATTACGCTGGCAGCTTACTACTCAGGCATTATTCCACCGATTACCAACATTGCACCGTGGACTATGCCAACCGGTTTGGGCGCGTTCTTTAACACCAACGGTAGCGTCGCTGCTCTGCTGGTCGCGCTGTTCAACCTCGGTATCGCAACGCTGGTTTACCTGCCGTTCGTGGTGGTAGCCAACAAAGCGCAGAACGTTATTGACCAAGAAGAAAGCGAAGAAGATATCGCTAACGCATTAAAATTCTAAATTTAATCCGGCATGGCTTTACGGTCATGCCGGACTGAACCAGAGGAAAAAAGTATGTTGGATATCGAGAACATCGTCGACACGCAGTCAGAAGCAGAAGAACTTGAAGAAGTGGTGATGGGCCTCATCATCAACTCCGGTCAGGCGCGTAGCCTGGCGTACGGCGCACTCAAAATGGCCAAGCAGGGTGATTTCGAGTCAGCTAAGACCATGATGGACCAGTCTCGTCTGGCGCTGAACGAAGCGCACCTCGTGCAAACGAAATTGATTGAAGGCGATCAGGGCGAAGGTAAAATGAAAGTTAGCCTGGTGCTGGTCCACGCACAGGACCACCTGATGACATCAATGCTGGCGCGTGAGCTGGTGACTGAACTGATTGAGCTTCACGAAAAGCTGAAATAGCGAGGAGTGCATAATGCAGCTACAGATTAACGCACCGGAAATCAAAACCGTTTATGAACAGCAGCTGTTTAATGGCAAAAATTTCCATGTGTTCATCTATAACAAAACTGAGAGCATCAGCGGGCTGCATCAGCATGACTACTATGAATTTACCCTGGTTTTAACCGGGCGCTATTATCAGGAAATCAACGGTAAACGCGTCCTGCTCGAACGTGGAGACTTTGTCTTTATCCCGTTGGGATCGCACCACCAGAGTTTTTATGATTTTGGTGCGACAAGGATCCTTAACGTCGGCATCAGTAAACGTTTTTTTGAACAGCACTATCACCCGCTGCTGCCATTTTGTTTCGTTGCATCGCAGGTCTACCGGGCAAATAACTCGTTTCTTACCTACATTGAAACGGTTATTGCATCACTGAACTTTCGTGAGAGCGGGCTGGATGAATTTGTAGAAGTGGTCACCTTCTATATTATAAATCGGTTACGCCATCATCGCGAAGAGCAGGTGCTGGATGATATTCCGCAGTGGCTTAAAACCACCGTCGAGACCATGCACGACAAACGGCAGTTTAGCGAGAATGCGCTGGAAAATATGGTACACCTGTCCGCGAAATCCCAGGAGTATCTGACCCGCGCTACCCAGCGTTATTACGGCAAAACGCCGATGCAGATTATTAATGAAATCCGCATTAACTTTGCTAAAAAACAGCTGGAAATGACGAACTATTCTGTAACGGATATTGCTTACGAGTCTGGCTACAGTAGTCCAAGCCTGTTTATTAAAACGTTTAAAAAGCTGACGTCGTTTACACCGAATAGCTACCGTAAGAAATTAACTGAATTTAATCAGTAGATATTATTTGCCAATAACCCATTTTTTATAGCTTGCCCAAAATAGCGTCGGGACAGCCACGCTATACCTGACAAACGGGTTGAGCATAATACACGTCAGTGTTTTTACACTGAAGGGAGAAAGTATGAGCCAGAAATTAAAAGTCGTCACTATCGGTGGCGGGAGCAGCTACACCCCTGAATTACTTGAAGGCTTTATTAAGCGTTATCATGAATTACCAGTTTCTGAGTTGTGGCTGGTTGATGTCGACGGTGGAAAAGAGAAGCTGGACATTATTTTTGACCTTTGCCAGCGCATGATCGACAAAGCCGGTGTACCGATGAAGTTGTTTAAAACGCTGGACCGCCGTGAAGCACTGAAAGATGCTGATTTCGTTACCACCCAACTGCGCGTCGGGCAACTGAAAGCCCGTGAAAAGGATGAACGCATTCCGCTGAGCCACGGTTATCTGGGACAGGAAACCAACGGTGCGGGTGGGCTGTTCAAAGGTCTGCGTACCATTCCGGTTATCTTTGATATTATTAAAGATGTGGAAGAACTGTGCCCGAATGCCTGGGTGATTAACTTTACTAACCCGGCAGGGATGGTGACTGAAGCGGTCTATCGTCACACGAATTTCAAGAAATTCATCGGTGTGTGTAATATTCCTGTCGGCATGAAAATGTTTATTAGCGATGTGTTGGCGCTGAAAGAGAGTGATGACTTATCCATCGATCTGTTCGGTCTGAACCACATGGTCTTTATTAAAGACGTGCTGGTGAACGGTACATCGCGCTTTGATGAACTGCTGGACGGCGTGGCTTCTGGACAACTGAAAGCTTCCACCGTGAAGAACATTTTCGACCTGCCGTTCAGCGAAGGGTTGATTCGTTCGCTGAAGCTGCTGCCGTGCTCGTATTTGCTGTACTACTTCAAGCCAAAAGAGATGCTGGCGATCGAAATGGGCGAGTACTATAAGGGCGGCGCACGTGCCCAGGTAGTACAAAAAGTAGAAAAACAATTGTTTGACCTCTACAAAAATCCTGAGTTAAACGTTAAGCCGAAAGAGCTGGAGCAGCGCGGTGGCGCGTATTACTCCGATGCGGCCTGTGAAGTGATCAACGCCATCTACAACGACAAACAGACCGAGCACTACGTCAACATTCCACATCATGGACACGTTGATAACATTCCTGCGGACTGGGCGGTTGAGATGACCTGCACGCTGGGACGTAACGGTGCTACGCCGCACCCACGTATTACCCATTTTGACGAGAAAGTGCTTGGCCTTATCTACACCATTAAAGGCTTTGAGGTTGCGGCGAGCAATGCGGCATTGAGCGGCGAGCTGAATGATGTGCTGCTGGCGTTAAACCTGAGTCCGCTGGTTCATTCTGACAGCGATGCCGAGATTCTGGCGCGTGAGCTAATCCTGGCGCATGAAAAATGGTTGCCAAACTTCGCCGGGTGCATTGAGAAACTCAAAAGCGAACAACACTAACTGAGGTCGGCTATGGAACGCGTACTGATTGTGAATGCGGATGATTTTGGCCTGAGTAAAGGACAAAACTACGGCATTGTTGAAGCCTGTCGTAATGGCGTTGTCACCTCGACAACGGCATTGGTTAACGGTGCGGCGATTGACCATGCGGTACAGCTGAGTCGCGACATACCTGCACTCGCCGTCGGAATGCATTTTGTTCTGACGCTGGGTAGGCCGTTGACGGCAATGCCGGGCCTTACCCGTGACGGATTACTGGGGAAATGGATCTGGCAGATGGCAGAGGAGGATACTTTGCAGCTGGATGAAATTTCTCAGGAACTGGCCGCGCAGTATCAGCGTTTTATTGACCTGTTCGGGCGGGAGCCGACGCATCTGGATAGCCATCACCATGTGCATATGTTCCCGCAGATTTTCCCTATCGTAGCCGGGTTTGCTGCCCAGAAGGGGATTGCATTGCGTATCGATCGTCAGACCGTGTTTCAGGCGTCTGATTTTCCGGAAACGTTACGTACCTCCCAGGGATTCAGCAGCGAGTTTTACGGCGAAGCGATTTCCGAGGCTCTGTTTTTACAGATGCTGGATGCGTCAGTCGACCGGGGAGAGTCTTCGCTGGAAGTGATGTGTCATCCGGCCTTTATCGATGACATTATTCGTCAAAGTGCCTACTGTTACCCCCGCTTAACTGAGCTCGACGTGCTGACGTCTTCGTCACTGAAATATGCAATTGCGGAACGCGGTTATCGTCTTGGCAGTTTTCTGAACGTGTAATTCCTGAGTTTGCGGCGCTTAATGCGCCGCATTTTTTTAGGCGGGAATCGTTTCTATTTTTCCGGCACGTGACCAGACGCGGTGTGCGGTCATCAGCGTCAACAGGGTATCCATAAACTGTGCGTCTGCACTGTCCGCTTCCACCACACCTTCTTCTCCTTCATTTTTGATATTCAACGTTGCTTTAAACTGACGAGCATCGCCGGCCAGGGCGATAGGTTTTAAGTGCTTATACGCTTCGAGTAAATAATATCGGGCATCACCGTTCTTAATGATGTCCGCGAGATTACCGCATGGAACGATAACCGCATCGACCGTCAGGGATGGCGAACCCGCAAAAGTACCGGCGATCGTCAGGGCAGATCCATCATCGGCAACTACCTTACCCATTCGGGAATAGAGCAATTTGGCATGAACGCCTTTGGCCTGTAGGGCTTGCATGATGGCGAGCAGGTCGCTCGATTTCACCTGGTCATTAAGTAGGATGGCGACCACGCGGCCCTTAATCTCACCTTGCGCACCTGCATATAAACTGAGTGACGGTGCATTTTTCAAACCGTTGACGTTGGGCGGTGGCGCAATGCTGGCCTGTTCCTTGGTTAGCTTAAAACCGAGATTATCGGCAACCGCCTCGGCGAGGGCAGTATCAATATGAGCTAACTGTTCGACCACTCTTTCCCGAATATAGGGGCGCGTAACCTTACTGAGTTCGAAACTGAATCCGCCGATAATATGCTGCTGTTCAATTGGCGTCTGACTTAGCCAGAACAGGCGAGGGTGCGCATAGTATTCGCCAAAAGAGGGGCTACGTTCGCGGATTTTGTTTCCTTCAATCCGTTCCTGATACGACTCAAATCCACCGCGTTTTGGCCCCGGCGGCGTTTCACGCGGCCAGTTATCATTGATGGAATTCGGTTCATAGTTGGCTGGATTGGTATCGATGTCCATTCGATGCATGCCGTCACGCTGGAAATTATGGTACGGACAGGTCGGGCGATTAATCGGGATTTCATGGAAATTGGGCCCGCCCAGGCGACTGATTTGGGTATCGGTATAGGAGAACAAGCGACCCTGTAGCAGGGGATCGTTAGTAAAATCGATGCCAGGGACGATGTGTCCGGGATGAAAAGCGACTTGTTCATTTTCGGCGAAGAAATTATCAGGATTGCGGTTCAGCACCATTTTACCGACGCGTTGCACCGGAACCAGCTCTTCCGGGATCAGCTTGGTCGGGTCGAGCAGGTCAAAATCGAACTTAAATTCATCTTCTTCGGGAATCAGCTGTAGTCCCAGTTCATATTCCGGATAATCGCCCGCTTCGATAGCTTCCCACAGATCGCGGCGATGAAAGTCAGGATCCCGACCGGTAAGTTTTTGCGCTTCATCCCATACCAGCGAGGCTTTGCCTGCCAGCGGTTTCCAGTGGAAACGGACAAAGGTGGCTTTCCCTTGCGCATTAATCAACCGAAATGTGTGAATACCGAAGCCTTCCATCGTGCGATAGCTGCGCGGAATAGCCCGATCGGACATTGCCCATATGACGTTGTGCAACGTTTCAGGCTGTAATGAGACATAATCCCAGAAGGTGTCATGGGCGCTTTGGCCCTGCGGGATAGCCCAATGCGGCTCCGGTTTAACCGCATGGACGAAATCCGGGAATTTATGGGCATCCTGAATAAAGAAGATGGGAGTATTGTTTCCCACCAGGTCGAAAATACCCTCTTCAGTGTAAAACTTGGTCGCAAATCCCCGTATATCCCTGACCGTATCCGCAGAGCCTGCGCCGCCCTGAACGGTAGAGAATCGGACAAAAACCGGGGTGATTTTATTTTCATCACTTAGAAAGTCCGCTTTCGTCGTCGCACTCAGGTTGGCATAGGACTGAAAGTAACCATGAGCGGCAGAACCTCGGGCATGTACAATCCGCTCCGGGATGCGTTCATGATCAAAATGGGTAATCTTTTCCCGCAGGATAAAGTCTTCCAGCAGGGTTGGCCCGCGATTACCTGCGCGCAGAGAGTTTTGATCGTCTGCGATTCGCACACCCTGATTAGTTGTCAGAGCAAAATCTTCGCTTCCTTTACGAAAACTGTCCAGTGCATTGAGTTTGTCACTTTTGATATCTGGCGCTTTTAAACTGCCGGACGTAGTGGGCTGCATACCTGGCGGTGTGGGTTCAGGTGTTGACCGATGTGAACCGTCTGTGGGTGCCAGTGAGTCAAGTCCTGGCTGGGATTCGCTGGCATCATGAACCGGCGCTGAGTGATGGAGTGGATGCTTATCATTCTGTGACATTAAACTCGTCTCCTGGTTTCATTGCTGAAAGGGTCGTTGTTGTTGTCAAAAGCTTTAACTATAGACCACTCACTCAGCGGCGTAGGTACAGGCCGATGACGTAAAGCGCGATGAACCAGGCAAACAGCGCACGCAAGGCAGGACGCAAGGCGGCAAAATCGGCTAAGATAGCGGTTTTCTGATTTTTAGAATTTGTCTTTAGTGAAGCAACTGATTATGAAACCTCTTCGCCAACAAAATCGTCCGGTTATCAGCTATGTTCCCCGCGTGGAGCCCGCGCCACCAGAGCATGCGGTTAAAATGGATGCGTTTCGTGACGTATGGATACTGCGCGGAAAATATGTCGCTTTTGTCTTAATGGGGGAGGCGTTTCAACGTTCGCCTGCATTTACGGTCCCGGAATCAGCGCAACGCTGGGCTAATCAGGTTCGCCAGGAAAATGAACTAAGCGATTAATGGATATAAAAAAACCGCCGGAGCATGACACTCCGGCGGTTTTTTGTTTTTTTTTAGCTGACAGACTTAGCGATGCGCCAGTTCGGCGTTATCGTCGCTGTCCAGAATCGTTTTATCAGTCTGCTTGAGCCATTGGCTGGTCAGCGTACCGGCAGTCATGGAACCGCTTACGTTCAGCGCGGTACGACCCATATCGATCAGCGGCTCAACGGAGATCAGCAGCGCAACCAGCGTGACCGGCAGACCCATAGCGGGCAGGACGATCAGCGCGGCAAATGTTGCACCGCCACCCACACCGGCAACCCCTGCGGAGCTCACGGTCACGATACCAACCAGCGTGGCAATCCACATTGGGTCCAGTGGGTTGATACCGACGGTCGGTGCAACCATTACTGCCAGCATTGCCGGGTACAGGCCCGCACAACCGTTCTGACCAATCGTGGCACCAAACGAGGCGGCAAATGAGGCGATGGATTCAGGCACGCCCAGACGACGGGTCTGCGCTTCAACGTTCAGCGGAATTGAGGCTGCGCTGGAACGGCTGGTGAAGGCGAACGTCAGCACTGGCCATACCTTGCGGAAGTATTTTAACGGGCTAACGCCGTTCACACCCAGCAGGATCCCGTGTACCACGAACATAATGCCCAGACCGAGATAAGAGGCCACGACGAAGCTACCCAGCTTGATGATGTCTTGCAGGTTGGAACCTGCAACCACTTTGGTCATCAGCGCCAGAACACCGTACGGCGTCAACTGCATCACCAGACGAACCAGTTTCATCACCCAGCTTTGCAGGGTATCGATAGCGACCAGAACGCGCTCGCCTTTTGGTGCATCATCTTTCAGCAGTTTCAGTGCGGCTACACCGAGGAATGCGGCGAAGATAACCACGCTGATAATCGACGTCGGGTTCGCGCCAGTCAGATCGGCAAACGGGTTTTTCGGAATAAACGACAGCACCAGTTGCGGAACGCTGAGGTCAGCCACTTTGCCAACATAGTTGGTTTCAATCGCGTTCAGACGTGCGGTTTCGGCACCACCTTGCACCAGACCTTCGGCGGTCAGGCCGAACAGGTTGGTCACCAGAACCCCTACCAGCGCGGCAATCAGCGTGGTAAACAGCAGCGTTCCGATGGTCAGGAAGCTGATTTTACCTAACTGAGAGGCGTTATGCAGACGTGCAACGGCGCTGAGAATAGACGCAAATACCAGCGGCATAACAATCATCTGCAGCAGTTGAACATAACCGTTGCCGACAATGTTGAACCACTGTACGGAATCTTTAAGAACCTGGCTGTCGGAGCCATAAATGGTGTGCAGGGCAAGGCCGAACACGACACCCATGACCAGACCGACCAGTACTTTTTTGGCCAGACTCCACTGTTTGTGACGGGCTTGCGCCAGCACGAACAGCAGCACTACGAACACGATAATGTTCGCGATTAATGGAAAGTTCATCCCCGTTCTCCTGATCTTATTATACGTATCACCGTTTAAAGGTGATTCTGTTGGCGCAAGATTAGCAGAACTGTGACTTGCCTCTTATATTCAAATGGAATTGTTTATACCTAAAATGACTTTTTGGCTGATTTATTAGTCAATCTGATGCGTTATGAAACGATTAAACTGCATTTGTAGCGTATTAATCATCTGCGAAGACCAGCGTACCGCGCTGTTCTCTTGTATGGTTTGCGGCATCCAGATTGCCCATGCGAACAGTGCCATGCACAGAAACCGCTCCAGTTGATTGCCTTTTTGCGGCACGAGGATAGGCAGACGAAAACGCCAGCGGCAGGGCCAAAGCAGGGGAACGCCTGCTGGGGTCAGCATGTCGGCCAGAATGTGACTAAGATAGCCGAGTACCATACCTTGTAAGGCATCGGCCGGTATTATCCAGGTATCCGGGACTTTCAGGTAGAACGTGGCCAGCAGGGCAAAAACCGCCAGCAGGCTATGTGTAAACCCGCGATGACCAAATGCCCGGGCAATGGGTTTTGATATCCACTTCAGACGCTGCCCCAGCAGAGATTTGGGATGATCGATATCCGGCAGCAGGCACGTTAAAATGGCTGAAGGAACAATATGCCACCAGTCACCCTGCGCAAGAACGGGCGTTAGTTCGGCATTCTTGGCAAATACCGCACAGGCAATAGAAAAAAGAAGGTGGCCTTCCGCCGTCATGATAAAACCCAATAAACTGTCAATTCATACAGTATAGGGGTTTTATACAGTAGGCGGAAGAGGTGACGTTGTAACCCTATGTCACAAGTGCGGGTTTAGCGTGCCAACCAACCGCCATCCACGGCCAGCGTATAGCCATGAATATAGTCAGAGGCGGGACTTGCAAGGAAAACGACCGGGCCTTTCAGGTCATTTGGCGTGCCCCAGCGTCCTGCGGGAATACGATCGATAATCTCCTGATTGCGCTCGCTGTCCGCGCGCAGTTGCTGGGTGTTGTTGGTCGCCATATAGCCGGGCGCGATGGCGTTGACATTAATTCCCTTGGCCGCCCATTCATTGGCGAGCAGGCGGGTGATGCCCAGAACACCGCTTTTTGATGCGGTATAGGAAGGTACACGGATACCGCCCTGAAAAGAGAGCATCGATGCAATGTTAATGATTTTTCCGCCATTGCCCTGAACCAGAAACTGACGCGCCACAGCCTGCGACATAAAGAAAACGGATTTGAGATTCAGATTCATCACGTCATCCCAATCTTTTTCACTGAAGTCCAGCGCATCCTGACGGCGTATAGTTCCTGCATTGTTGACCAGAATATCGACCCGGCCAAACGCCGACACCGTTTTTGTCACGATGCTGGTGAGAGCATCTTGTTGACTGAGGTCGGCCTGAATGGCCATAAAGCGTCGACCGAGGGCGTTAATTTTCTCTGAGGTTTCATGCGGTATTTTACGATTCACGCCGACTACATCGCAGCCCGCTTCAGCCAGCGCCACTGCCATACCCTGCCCGAGGCCGGTGTCACATCCAGTGACGATGGCGACTTTACCTTCGAGACGAAAAGCTTCCTGAATCATGTTTACCTCAACTATTTATGTCATTAACGCTTGCGCTATAGGGCAAGGATAGGAGAGGTTAAACAGAAATACAATTTAAAATGAAACGGCGTTTTAAAAAAATGCAAGAATGAAAAATGAAAAAGCGGGCAATACGATCATTGCCCGTTACAGGATTAGCCGCGCAGGTGTGCGGCAGTAAGTTCGGTGAGCGAGGTTAGTTTGACGTCGGCAAGCACGAAGCGAGGATCGTCCTGATTCTCATGCGCTGGTACGACGAAGGAACGCATACGAGCAGCTTTCGAGGCGATCATGCCGTTCACTGAGTCTTCCAGTGCTACGCAGTTTAACGGGTCAATGCCCAGTTTTGCCGCACAATCGAGGTAAACCTGTGGGTGCGGTTTGCTGTAAGGCAGTTTTTCTGCAGAAGCCAGTGCGTCGAAGTCATCGCGCAGATCAAACATGGTCAGCACTTTTTCCAGCATATGCAGCGGAGAAGCGGATGCCAGTCCTACTTTGATTCCCTGAGATTTGCACAGTGCTACAGCTTCACGAACGCCTGGCAGCAGCGGTTTTGTCTCTTCAACCAACGCAATGGCCCGGGTAATGATGCGCTCGGTGACTTCCTGACGTGAGGGGCCGTTCCAGGGTTGCTGCGCAAACCACAAATCAACCACCATGTCGATGCGTAAGCCAAGGGTATCGGGAAGTTCATGGCGGCGGGAGATATCAACGCCTAAACTTGCTATCACATCCAGTTCAGCCTGATCCCAAAGCGGTTCAGAATCGACCAGTAACCCATCCATATCGAAAATTGCAGCAAGAATTTGACGCGGGGTTGACATTACAACCTCTCCTTTACGGTGATAAAAGGGATTAGAGCCAGCCTGGACGGACTCTGAGCGTTCATTATGGCTAATTCAGCAGTATACCGCCTTTAAAGATCAGGCGAAAACGGTAATCAACGGGTAAACTTAGGCCAAAATGACACGTCTTAATCAAGGGGAACTCATGACGTATCAACAAGCTGGACGCATTGCCATCTTGAAAAGGCTGGTGGGATGGGTGGTTTTCATTCCCGCGCTGATTTCAACGCTGGTTTCAGTACTGAAGTTTATGTACGCGCACAGCGAAAAGCAGGAAGGGATTAACGCGGTCATGCTCGATTTTGCCCATGTGATGATCGACATGATGCGGGTGAACACACCTTTTCTTAACGTGTTCTGGTATAACTCACCAACGCCTGATTTTCAAAGTGGACTGAATCTCGTTTTTTGGCTGATATTCATCCTGATTTTTATCGGCCTGGCGTTGCAGGACTCAGGCGCCAGAATGAGCCGCCAGGCGCGTTTCTTGCGCGAAGGCGTTGAGGATCAGCTAATTCTGGAACAGGCAAAGGGGAGTGAAGGGTTATCCCGCGAGCAACTTGAATCGCGAATTGTGGTACCGCACCATACGATCTTCTTACAAATTTTCCCGCTTTATATTCTGCCGGTGATCGTTATCGTGATCGGCTACTTCTTCTTCTCATTGCTGGGCTTTTTGTAAGTGCCGCTCTATCGGGCCTGCCACGTTGCGAAACGGCAGGCCTGATAAGCAACGCGGTACGTCGTTAAGCCGCCAGTAATCTATCCAGCGCTTTCTGCGCCACAACCAAATGCTGTCCCCCGAACAGAATTGCCCGATTCAGCAGCGTATAGAGCTGGTAGATTGGCTGCCTGTCGAGAAAGTCCAGCGGCAGTGGCGAGACAGACTGGTAACCGTCATAAATTTGCGGCGGCTGATCGGTATGTAACGGCAGCATTGCCAGATCACACTCTCTGTCCCCCCAGTAGCAGGCAGGGTCAAAGATGTACGGACCGTTAGGACCGAGGGCGCAGTTCCCGGACCACAAATCACCGTGCAGGAGAGACGGCTGCGGCTGATGAGAAGAGAGACGTTGCTGGACATGTTCGACGATAGCGTCAATATTGCCAAACGCTATGCCTTTTTCAGCGGCGAGTTCCAGCTGCCAGCCTATGCGCTGCTCGGCGAAAAAGGTTGACCAGCGACGTTGCCAGGTATTGGGCTGCGGCGTGGTAGAGAGCGCGTTATCGAAGTCGAGACCAAACTGAGGCTGGTCGCTCCATTCGTGCAAATGCGCAAGCTGTTGACCGAGGATAAACGCGTTATGCGCATCAAGCGGACGGGGAGGGAGGAAATCCATCACCAGAAAGCTGTAATCTCTGTCCGCGCCTACTGCCCAGACTTTCGGTACAGATACAGTTTGACTGCGGGAAAGTAGCTCCAGCTGATCGGCTTCTGCCGTAAAGCCGGTCAACAGCTCTCTTTCATCGCATTTGACGAAAAAATCTCGCCCCGCATAGCGTAAATGCCATGCGGCGTGAATCTCTCCGCCGGGCAGTTCATTACGCAGTTCGATTTCGCCTTCACCTAATTGCTCGCTCAAAAGACGACTGATAGCCTGCCACATGATGTCTCTCCCCATGTTGTCTGCCAGATCATAAGGTTAGCGCAAGAATGCGGTTAAAAAACACGAACTGACGCACACCACGGACGCGTCATCGCTGGAAAGGCACTTAATGTTTGTTGCTCTTCTTCACCACGTACCATTGTGGAGACACCTGACTGCACATGATTCACTTCTTTGTAATCACGTGATTTTTTATCATAGTCGCATAACACCCATGCTGACAGTTTTACGCGAGAATCCCCCTTTTTCTTCAAAAGAGGGACGGTGTCATTACTGAGCGAGATACGAATATATTTTTTGCGTGTCGTCCAAAGAGCACAGGCGAGTACCCTGATTCAGCGTTGCTGCACTGCCCGCGGCGACACCGTAACGGACAATATCCTCAAAAGGCGCGTTTTCTGCCAGTTTAAGCGTCATGGCCCCGACCATACTGTCGCCTGCACCTACGGTACTTTGACTTTTCACCGGTGGCGGAACCATCTGAACGCAGGTATCGCGATCTACGCCCAGCGCCCCTTGCGGCCCAAGCGAGACCACAACGCGGTGCGCTTTCCCACTCTGTACGATTTCCTGCGCGGCCTTGCGCACATCATCGGGTTGAGTGAGTTCGCGGTTTACCAGCGCACTCAGTTCTTTGAGGTTGGGTTTGACCAGTTCGATATTGCCGATGGCTAACGCCGCCGTCAGTGCTTCGCCTGAACTGTCGACAATACAGCGGATCCCCTGTTTTTGTGCGGTGGTAATGAGTCGGGTCAACTTCTCAAGCTGTACGCCGGGCGGCAAACTACCGCTGATGACCAGCAGCGCGCCAGATTCAATTTCCAGCACCTGATCCTGAAGTTGGTAGAACTCGTCATCGGCCAGCGCAGCGCCAGGCATGACAAAACGGTACTGTTCGCCGCTGGACTCAACGTGGACATGTAGATTTTGTCGGGTCCAGTCTTTGGCTTCGACGGTGGATACAGGAACATTTTCGTCGGCGAGCAATGCAACAAGATGCTCTCCGGTTGCTCCCCCTGTGGGGAAAATCGCCGTTGCGGTTCCGCCAAGATGGGCTATTGCGCGAGCGACGTTGATGCCGCCGCCGCCGGGTTCGAAAACCGGCGAGGTACAACGAAGCTTACCTTCCGGGTAAATTTGCGGGGTGATTGTTGCGCTATCGAGAGAGGGCGCAAGTGTTAACGTATAGATACGTACCATCTTTACCTCCTGTTAGGCTGTCCTCAGTCTGGCACTTAACCTCCCGAAAGTGAAGTAATTAACAACATGATTTTTCATATCTTTATTTAAAATTATCGTCATAAAGATATATAAATAAAATAAAGGTTTAGGAACGCTCTTATTCAAAAAATGAAATAAGAATTTATTGCTATGTTATTCGAGTCTTTTTATAATTTGTTACCTTTCAGGGGTCTTTTGTCATTGATCCATATGAAAGTTTCCGAGACCGTAATGGTCTCTTTTTTTGTTGTACGGACTCTTAATAAATGAAGCTTTTGAAGACAGTGCCCGCAGCACTACTGCTGACGGGAGGCCTGCTTGCGTCAATGCATGCTGCCGCCGATGATTCCGTTTTTACTGTCATGGATGACCCTTCCAGCGCGAAAAAACCCTTTGAAGGTAACCTGAACGCGGGATATCTCGCCCAGTCAGGCAACACAAAAAGTTCTTCTTTAACCGCAGACACCACCATGACCTGGTACGGCCAAACGACCGCATGGTCTCTGTGGGGAAATGCCAGCAATACCTCCTCAAATGATGAGCGTTCATCGGAGAAATATGCCGTAGGTGGCCGTAGTCGTTACAACATGACCGACTATGACTATCTCTTTGGACAGGCAAGCTGGTTGACCGACCGCTACAACGGCTACCGCGAGCGTGACGTGCTGACCGCGGGTTATGGTCGTCAGTTCCTCAACGGACCTGTGCACAGCTTCCGTTTCGAATTCGGTCCTGGCGTGCGCTATGACGAGCACACGGATGGCACCACCGAAACACAGCCGTTGGGCTATGCGTCCGGGGCTTATGCATGGCAGATGACGGACAACACCAAGTTTACTCAGGGTGTGTCGGTATTCGGCGCTGACGATACCACACTCAACTCTGAAACCGCCCTCAACGTTGCCATCAACGAACACTTTGGGTTAAAGGTGGCTTACAACGTGACCTGGAACTCTGAACCGCCGGCAACAGCGCCGGAGCATACCGATCGTCGTACTACTGTTTCACTCGGCTACCGGATGTAATGACAAATCGGGTCAAATAATTGGCCCGGTTTTTATCTATTAAAGTTAAGGTTATTTAATATTTAATTTGCGTTTTATTTTTTACCTGGCCATAACTCGCTATTTTCAGACAAATTCGATTAATCGATAAATAAACGAAACCGGAACAGTGGGTGAGCGTCATTTAGCCCCAGATCATCGCAGCCCAGCGCAGCATCAACATGGCCGCACAAATAACGAGCAGAATCACAACCATCTTCCAGTGTTTCTTCGCAAAGCGATTTGTGGGCATTGTTTTTTTCCTGCTCAGGTTAGATGACTTTGTGCAAGTGTAACAAAGACGGTTGGGTGTCAGTGAATTGATTTACATCATAGAGCGCACGTTGATTGTTGCTTTGATCGACCCGTAATGCCGTGTACACTGTCAAACGGTGTTATCAAAAAGCGGGTGTAGGTCCAGTGTGGTCTTTAAGGCGACCAGTGACATATTTCGCAGAGTGAAGCGGGAATCAGCCCACACCTTTTTGATAATTTTAAATATTGAATCTTTGTATGTGATCTTACGTGTAAGTACCATCCAGAATTTCACCTCATTCCTGTCTGTTCCTTCCTGTTTCACCAATTCCGCACTACATCTCACTTTCTTTAATTTACCCGTTTCAATTTAGTTCATCTTGTCCTTGTTCGTGTCGTAGAATCTGTGTACCAAATCGTGTACCAATTCCGACAAAGCTGAATAGGGACAAGCATGCCTCTCAACGATACCAAGCTCAGACGTATAGCTGGCAAGCCATATGATGGACCAGAGGAGATAGCTGACGGTGGTGGGCTTTCTGCCAGGATCAGCCCAAAGGGACTAATCACCTTTCAGTACCGATATCGTTTCAACGGGAAGCCGGCCCGGCTAAAACTTGGCACCTACGGCAAGATGTCGATCAAGGAAGCCCGTGACGCGATGGAGGAATGCAAGGGTTGGCTGGAAGAAGGGCGCGATCCGGCAATGCAGCGGAAGAAAGCCAGAGACATCGTTTCCAGTTCGCCGAGCATCAGCACCCTCGTTGATGAGTGGCTTGAAACACCATCAGTGAAAGATATGGTGAAGTACGAATACTGGAAGCGGATGCTGAAGCTTCACGTTACCGACAATTACGGTCGGCTGATAGCAGATGAGATGAGCCCCGTTGAATGGGAGCAGATATTCCTTCGCATAACGAAAGGTGGCTCTCCGGTTCAGGCCGGTAACGTTCTGGTGAAGATGAAGCAGGTGATCCGCTATGCACTGCGGCGAAAACGTATAACTTCAAATTCGCTAATGTTACTCGAAATTAATGATGTCGGTAGCCGCCCGGACGACGGGGAGAGATTCCTGAATGATGATGAGATAGGCGCGTTCTGGAATGCTATCGATAAAACAAAGATGTCATGGCAAAACAAAATGCTGATCCGCATTGTGGCTCTTACCGGCTGCCGCGGCGTTGAATTGAGATTAGCAAGGAAGGGTGACTTTGACCTGAAGGCGAGGGAATGGGTTATACCTAAAGAGAACTCTAAAACGCGCAAGCGCTTTGTGCGAGGGATTTCTCAACTGGCAGCCGATTATCTGCAGAAGGTTTTTGATTTATACCCCGATCAGTCAATCGTGTTTCCACCGGCTAAGCTGCAGGTGGACAGGCCTATGTCAGCCAGTACATTGATTTCCATCGCGGGGCAGGTGGAAGAGGTCATGGGTGGGGAACACTGGTCTCTGCACGACCTGCGCAGAACGTGCAAAACAAAGATGGCTGAGCTTGGTGTTGCGCCTCACGTATCAGAGAAGATACTCGGGCATAAGTTAACGGGGATGCTGGCTGTTTATGACCAGTATGATTACATCCCCGAGCAGCAGGCAGCAGCGGAATTGTGGGCTGATAAGATTCAGGCGTGTGCAGCCAATAGCCCTTTATCTTTGCAGAACTGAATAACTTCTACATATCGGAAGAGAGCACCACCTTTCGGAGGGTGGATCTCTTCCACTTCCTGCGGGAATGGTGTTCCGGATTCTTCCCACTGTTTGCGCTTACGATAAAACGTGGTTCTGGAGATACCACCAAGCATCTCCTGAACGCGCTCACGGTTAACCAGAACCGGCTGAATGCTGATTGTTGTTTGCATGCTTTTCTCCAGGAAAAAATAATGCCCTCACACTGGAGGGCAAATGGGGCATAACGTGGCAGTGCATTCGCACCCAATAGCCAGCTCATAACTGGCTATCAGTTGCGTCAACTCTGTTTGAGAATTTTATCCAGCAAATCATCAGCTGGTTCTGGTTCATTACATATCTCGGACTCTTCAAGAGCGTCACGAAAAGACGCTGCCACAATCTTCCCGCCCATAAATTCCATGCCAGCGCTAACTGGCGGCTCCTTGCCGTCCTCATACTCAAATACGAAAGTCATCTTTCCCATAATCTCTCCTCATGCCGCCCGCATAGCGCGGAGGCGTTTTAAGTGCTCTGCTGTTTCAAGTTCGGCGCGTATCTGTGCCGCCTCGTGTGGGTCGAGGTGCTCAAAGTCATTGTTAAAGCGGTCGATTGAAGCGGTGTTGACCCGGCCCTGTCTCCAGTAGCGGACTATCTCTGATGTGACGGAATGGATTATTACCGGCCACCCATGCTGGTCAGCGTATATCTGACCCCGTTGAATTAGCTGGAACATTGGCAGTCTCCATGTAAGCACCAATGAAAGCGGCTGCCGCCTGTGCGTTTATAGCGTTACCGTAACCCTTAAGTCGGCCTGTGCGGTTGCGGCCTGCCATTGCTCGTAATGAGGACTTTCCGTGTCCCAGGCTTTTGGCAAACCTTGCAACCAGCGGGAATGAGCCGGGTTCAACTGGACGCCATTTGCCATCTCGACATAAGAGCCAGTCCGCATCTCGCCAAAAACCGTTAACCTCAAGGGGCTCATTAATCCCTGTTCCACCGCATAATCCAATCTGTCGAAAGTCCGATCCTTCCCATCGATTCTGATTACTGTTTTCCCGCTCCCCTTGTAATCGCTGGCTGTTGGCGTAGGCCATGCTGCCAGAATCACTGAGCCTGGAAGCTTCATGCATATTTTCGGTGACCCGTCCTGATTCTTCCCGCTGTAGCAATGAGTCGAGCCGGTTGAGTCGTTCGCCACCGGTGTTTGCCAGCCTGTCAGGCGAGCTACTCCGGAGACGTGCTGCAATCCCCGTTTCGTTTCCGGCTGTGGATTTGTATTTGCTACTGGCGTTGGCCACCCAGTAAGCCCGCTCTCTGATGTGCGGCGCACCGATGCCCGCTGACGTAAACGGCACAATCCCGAAGGCGTATTCCAATCCTTCCATGTCTGCTTGTACAAGGTCGAACCATGTATTTGCGTTACCGCTTGCAACCTGTTCGCCAAAGATGTGCTGAGGTCTGCACTCGCTGATGAGGTGGAAGAAAGAAGGCCATAGGTGCCGCTCGTCATCAAACCCATTTCCTTTGCCTGCCGCGCTGAAAGGCTGGCACGGGCAGGAACCAGTCCAGACCGGTTTATCATCAGGCCATCCGGCGAGGCGGAGGGAATGAGACCAGACGCCAATTCCGGCGAAAAAGTGGCATTGGGTAAATCCTCTGAGGTCGTCAGGTGTGACATCTTCAATACTCCGTTCGTCAACTTCGCCTGGTGCGATGTGACCGCTGGCGATAAGGTTACGCAGCCATTGAGCAGCATACGGGTCGATTTCGTTGTAATAGGCTGCCATCACCTGCCTCGCTGCTTATTCCGAAATTCCTGCTCACCTTGGCACTCGACGCACATCGTGCATCCCGGATACGCTTTCCTTCGCTCATCGCTAAGCTGATCGCCGCATTCCTCACAGTGCGTTGCTGATACTGCTGAGTGGTTGATTCTGTGCATGCTCAGTGCCGCGTCACGCTGCAAATCTTCAAGCTGTGATGCGTTATCGATAATGTCAGCCATAGTCAGTGCTCCATGAACTGTCGGTTAATTCGGTTGAAGGTGAACGCGAGAAAATAAAAAGGCCGCATTAGCGACCTTGTGATTCGTTTGGTTAGCGTCATGATTCCACTCCGTACCGGCCCGTCATACGACCGATGCTGCTAACGAATGCCACCAGGCTGATACCAAGCGGCGCAATTTTCTGATGGTGCTTCTTTAGGATCGGCGTCACGACTGCATTCCATTTCGGCTTAGGCCTGCATTCCATTGCATGCTGAATCTCTGCCACGCATTTACGTCCCTGTGCTCTCACTACGTTGTTTTGCTCTGGTGTCATGCTGCCTCCCGGCGAGCGAGAAGTTTCGCTCCGAAAGTCATCAGTTCGTCCCGCTCCACAGTTGCGAAGTGGCAGTGTGTACGCGGGTACGGATGCCAGATAATGAGCATCGACCCTTTGTTGTTGCCGCTTACAGGCTTACCGGTGACCGGGTTGATAAATGCCAGTCGCCCGGCGGTGATAAAGCGAACCTCGCTGGCAGTCTGGATTGCCTCCCTGAACCAGCCGACAGACGTATCAGCCGGAACCAGCATGACGGTGCCGATCTGGTTCTTGCTCTCCGCTGCGGCTTTCTTCACGAACGGCGTGATGTCGCTATAGGGTGGGTTGAGCCAGCAGTAACCGGGGATAGTGAGGTAATCACCCCACGGTGTCTCAAGTGTGTTCTGCTCGGCGGTGATGAACTTGCGGCACAGCGTGTTATGCGGCGCTGCGGCTGCGTCCAGTTGAAAGCAGAACTCAGCATCCAGAGCTGTGAACAGTGCCGGTGGCGTTCGCCATAAATCACGCTGATCTGCTGGCGTGTTGCTGCCTGTATAATCAGTCACTACTCACCTCCCCATAACGACCACGATGCTCGCGCATGCGGTCGTCTACGTAGGTTGGTTGAACCGGTCCGACTGCCATCCAAATCGGCCTGAATGACGCCTCTAAATTGGCGAACCAGACTTCCTTTTCGTGTCTTTCCTGAAGCCTTTCTTCCATGGTCGGATTCTGGAAATCGTTATTAGCGATAGCTGCAAAGCAACGAGCCAGCACCTCAGCTTTGGTGCCGGATCGCTTTGGTGGGCGCAGATATCCCGCCCCGGTGAGAGGTGCCGACATTTGATGCTCCTGATTAATTTTCGTGGATAGCGTGAAGAGGTAATGGGTTACCGGTTAAAACGGAATGTCATCCGGGAAATCCATAGGCGGCTCGTTGTGCTGCTGTACCGGTTGCTGCTGCGTCCGTGGTGGTTGCTGGCTATTACCTGCCGGTTTACCTTCTGCTTGCTTCCCGCCAAGCATTTGCATGGTGCCGCCGACGTTCACAACAACTTCAGTCGTGTACTTCTCGACACCAGATTGGTCTGTCCATTTCCGTGTGCGGAGCTGGCCTTCGATATACACCTGAGAACCTTTTCGAAGATATTCGCTGGCGACTTCCGCCAGTTTGCCAAACAGCACCACCCGGTGCCATTCGGTCTGCTCTTTCATCTCGCCAGTTGCTTTGTCCCGCCATGATTCCGAAGTTGCCAGTGTGATATTGGCTACCGCGCCACCATTTGGTAGATAGCGAACTTCAGGGTCTTGCCCAAGGTTGCCGACGAGGATCACTTTATTTACGCCTCTGCTTGCCATTTATGCAGGTTCTCCTTCAAGTTCATCTTTTCGAATGTTGTAAACGTCCTGGGCTTTCTGCTGCTCACCAGTTCCTTCGAGCATTTTCCATGCTTTAGCGAATGCCTGCTTAAGCTCATCTACTGAAGTCTTTTGTGCTGCGGCATCAGTGAATGCCTTCAGGATCTGCTCAGGAGTGGGGGATAGTTTTGATTGTTTCTGTGATTGGACTTGATGCATCTCTGCATCAGCATCAATCGCTGTCTCTTCTGTAGGGATGCAGAACGCCTGAAACGCTGCGTATTTGTAGGCGATCGACATGGCCTTGTTAGTCGCCTTATCGCCGCTGTCCATCGCTTCGCCATAGGTCGTGACGGTATGAATGCTTCCGTCCTCAGTGCTGACGAAGTCGAAGTCGCCACGAACCGTGATATAAAACAGAGCTCCACCGCTTTTACTGGTTCGCTCTACACATGTGCGTTCGGTATATCGTGGGAGAATCAGGAGCTTATTCTTTACCAACTCAGGAGCCAGAGCGTTGTAGATGTCGTCGATTCCGCGAAACGCATAGTTAACCTGGCTGCCTTGTTTTTTCTCCTTCCGGATCCCCTGCTCAGCAAGGGCGGAAGCAACGCCACTGATTGCGGCATAAACTTTTTTCTGTTCCATAATTTCCTCAGAATGGAAGTTCGGAAGGGTTAGCCAGGAACTCGCATTTATTCATGCGTTCACGTTTAGCCATAGACAGGCAGAAGCTTTTCATCGACTTGTTACCTGACTTGCGCCAGTAAAGCGCCTCAGTAACGTGGTACTGGCGTTTAATCCGGCTGAGTTCCGGCGTTCTTGCTAAATCGGCAGGAATCATCTTCCACCTCAGTAGTTAATTTGAGTTCTCGGCACCATGCCATCGATCATCGCTTTCAGGACTTCGATCGCCTGGTCGCGTGAGATGCTGGTATTAGCGGTGAGTGCGTTAACGATTTCAGTACCAACAGCCTTGCGGTGCTTAACATCAGCTTCACGATTGGCCTTTTCATCAGCGATGCGTTTCTCTTCTGCCAGTCGTGCCGCTTCTTTCTGCTCGGACTCACGCTTAATACGCGCCGCTTCTTCCTGAGCTTTGCGCTGCTCGGCGGCAATGGCTTCCTGCTTTTCACGTTCGGCCCGTTCCGCTGCCGCGACCTTCTCAGCTGCCGATTTCTGCTCACTGGCGATACGGTCACTTTCAGCTTGCTCTGCCTTGAGCTTTAATTCCGCTTCACGTCTAGCTGATTCAACTCGTTCACGTTCGATTTTCTCTTCAGCTTCGCGCTTAGCTTTCTCTTCGGCCTGACGCGTCAACTCTTCTTCACGAGCAATGCGCTGGCGCTCGGCTTCTTCAGCTTTCTCTTTGGCTTCACGGTCATGTTTCTCGTTCAGTAGCAGGGCAATTTCGTGGTCGGACTCAAACCGCTTACGGTCTTCCTCGGCCTTAATCTTTGCCTGTTCCTCGGCCTTGATGCGCTCTTGCTCCTCTTCCCATTCAGTGAATGGCTGACGAGCTTTATCGCGCAGTGCATCCAGCCGATCGCGTACCGTCTTACGATTGGCATCGATAAGCTTCGGAATCTCTTTGAGGTCTGCCACTAAGTCCTTGCCCAAGCCATCCAGGTAAGACTTGGTTTGAGATACGCGGTAGGCCAGTGAAGCGATCTCTTTACGCCCTTTGGCTGTGGTGACATCTGGCACAAAGGACATAACTTCACGCTCAACCTTTGCCAGAATCTCTTCAATCTGGTCTGCCGACTTGAAAACGGTGAGGGCGTTAGCCTTCTCGATTACGACTAAATCCGTTACTTCACTCATGGTCTCTCCTGAAATTTGGTTGTGCGCTTCCCGTCTGCGATAGCCGGACAGGGAGTGATGAATGGGGGATGGATGTTATTTAGTTGGTGGTTCCGGAAGAGGCTGCCAGTGCGTTACATGCTCAAGTAGACTACCGCTGAGGTATGTAAACGCCATGTACTTCTTGTACTCGATGGGGCACATTACATAGTTCCAATACGCCGCCACAATCTCACCCTGACTGAATGCCAATACCATTTTGGTGCGCTCCGGCATCCTTTCGCTACACTTAATCCATTCCATTTGAGCCTCCACGCTTATATCTCGGCGTCCCCATTGCAACGCGCATCTTTTGCATTGCTCGGGCCCAAAGATTTCCGTCGCCAATAACCTTGGCTATTGCCAACTCCCCCTGAGCAACCCGCAGTAAGTAATGGTCAATCATGCCTTCACCTCGACCTGTTCAAGCAACCCAGCGATATGCATTTGCCAGCGGTTAAGAGTTAACGATTCACGCGGCTTACTAATGGATGTCAGTCGATACGAATGACCGTTTGCAAGCTTTGTCACTGTGTACTGCTTGTTGTTGTGGGTGACTGTCATGAGGCCTCCAAGCCAATGGCATCAGAGATAATCTGGAGTTTCTCAACTGAAACGCCTTTTCCGTTACCTACTGGCTTTTCCATCCAGTCGAGCGACACTAGTCTGCCGTCGTCGATAACACCGATATTGAAATCATCACAACCTGCTACTTCAAACCCGTGAGAAATTGCCACTTCCCGCTTATCAAATTTCTCCAAATCTGAGGAATGACCAATGCCGTAACCGTGGTCGTTTGACCAAGCGTGCTGCTGGATAACGATAAATTTTTGCATAATCATCTCCGCGCTTAAGCCGCGCCGCTGAACTAAAGACCTCTGCATGCAATTTTCATCGCTGCAATACAATTAAGCGGTGGATAGCCGCCATTCATAACTAAGCGTCCTCCGAGAAGCCGCTGAGGTATGAAAAAAGCCGCTTGTTAGGCGGCTTTAGCTTCAATGTGTTGAATCAGCTTCCAGTCGTTGCTGGTTGAAGAGTGCTGGTAGTAGTCCCAGCTCTCATCGTCTGCTGTGTTGGCGTTACATGTTTCTGCGTAACTGATGGCTTCTTGCTCAGAACCAAAAACATCGTTTGAATACCGGCATTTTCCATCATCGTGGACAAACAAAACATCAAACCTTGGCTCGTCATAATCAGCAGAGATATCCCGAACATTGAAGCCCTTTAAAATCTCTTGTCCGCTACTTGTTTCCATCGCCTTACCCTCTGTTTGTATCGTGAGCTAATAAAAATGCCGCCATTAGGCAGCCTGCATGATTTCCAGATTTTTCAGCGTTGCCCCAGCCACCCAAGCCCAATACATCCAGTGGTCACGCGCATCGCCTTCATCTTCTGCCTCAATAACCCGATCGAACTCTTCTTCATTCCACTGGCCAGTACATCGAAAGTGATTTGCACCCATCGCCTAACCTCATAAGTTAATTAACGCGCCGTAACCGATTAAATCAGCGGCGTCGATTTACCGCGGGATTTCTGCACCGCATGGATTTTGTTTCCGAACGGGTTAGCATCTTTGTACCAGGTGCGATGATTCTTGCGCTCAACAGCTTCAGCGCGTTTTTCCATCTCTTCCCGATACTCAGCCAGCACCGTTAAATCAATCGGGTTCACAGCGCTTTCTACGCGTGATTTCGGCTTGCGAGTCAGCGACAGAACAGGGCGGTTGTCTGGCTTGGCGCTTATCCCAACTAACAGGGGATTTGCAGCTTTCCATTCGGCCTGTTTCTCTGCGCGGCGTTCGCGGCGGCGTGCTTGTGCATCCATTGTGGATCTCCCGTCAGTTAGCTTTGGTGATGTGGGCGGTAACCAGCCGCACAAGTCAGGGCTTCTTCACGTTTACCCTTTCTCGCTTGCCACATCCCAAAGCCTTCTGCTTTGAATGCTGCGCTTTTTCAGCGCCAGATTTTTAAGAGCTTCACCGTCCTGGTGAGTAGTGCGTCCTGTTGATGGGTTAATAGTACAACTTGTACTTAGATACGGTCAATACGATTTGTTCTATAATTTTGCGAAAACACCATAACGTATTGTTTTGTTGGTGTATTTATTTTCAATTTATGGTGATATGCTCAGAAAAACATCAAAGAGGGCATTGTTATGGGGCTGGGAATGGATATGGGTAGGGATGAACTGCTGGAAGACCGCGCAGCTTTCATCGCTGGCGAGATCGGTGGCGCGGTTGTTGAGTTGATTATCGGCGGGGTGGTGATTAATAGGGATGCGATTGTGGATAGCCTGGAAGCTAAGCGAAAGTCGGTGGGTAATGTTATTCACAAGGGATTGTTGAGGGATGCTGCGGAGTTTGTGAGGAAGGGGCAATAAAAAAGCCCGCACGGGCGGGCAGGTAGTGTTGCGATAGTTATTGTTATCAGCTTCAGGCTGGATAGTTATCGGCAGAATGGAGGATGGCTTTATGGGTGGGCAATAAAAAACCCGGCGCGGTGGCCGGGTTGTGGCATTTAGGAATCAAGATCAGGCAGCATGATTTTCTCAATCAGCGTCAAAGCCCTTTGGTCTCGTTCAGCAAAATATTTAGGAGCGTACTGAGGCAGCCACACTTCATTGAAGTGTTGTTTGAAATCTGCAAGATATTCGTTTGGGTATAGACGTACCGGGAAAGTCCGGCCATCTGGATACTCATGGTTATATGTTGGGAATGTCTTCGGCTCAATTCCCCGGTTGTCACGGAGCCATTGCGAGAAAACCCTACCTTCTGAAATATCAGGGACCATTTTTTCTGGCAGCGTATATCCGGCCTGCTCAAGTGGCGCAACCAAGTTAAACGTCAGTTCATTAAGCATAGAAAAGTGCGTATGAGGAACCCTGCCTCGGTTTGTCATATACCGCTTAAGATGAATAGGAAGTTCGGCAGGAGCTCTTTCGCCTGACATCCACTCACGTACCCATCTTGAAACTTGCACTGCAAATTTTGGAGATAGCCACTGCGCTAAATTAATTGCGATGTCTGGATGAACCCAGGTCCCTTGATTCTCTGCTCTTCCGCCTTTAAATGATTGAATTAACTCCGATATGGGAATCCCCATATCGCGTGATAATTCATCAAAAAAATCTTGTGTTGTTTTTAGTCGTGTATAGTCAGCAAGCAGTTTCCCTGCAGACTTGCACATTGCGGTGGCATTGATGTATCCGTCTTTGGTGCGAAGATGGATGACTTCTCCATCAACTTCCCTGGCGATTAACGCAAGTTGAAACTGTGTCATAAATCATCCTATTGCTGTGAAAAATAAAAATCATCACCCAAACGTCTCATCAGGCCACCATAAGCACGATCGCAACAACCGAGAGCAAAGTAACCACGCCTACTATCAGATATTCTCTTATCACCCAAACGTCTCTTCTGGCCATTGAGAAGCGACGACTTTTCCAACAACCCTACAGTGTTCATTACACGGCATCATGGGGAATTGAGGATTCAATGGCTGGAGAAATATCTGCCCGCTGTCCTTGATCAGTTTCTTAAACGTGAATTCATCGCCACCTAATCTGGCGATACAGAAATCACCAGGGTCAACCGGTTCATCTGGATCTACAAGAATTAGCATTCCTTCAGGGAAGCTAGGCTTTGAACCAGCTGGAGCCGTCATAGAATGACCATCAACTTCCAGCCAGAAGGCATTATCGCTGGCTTTTTTAGTTGTGCTTATCCATCTTTCCGCATCACGTTCTGTGAACGTTCTAAATTCAGGAGAGAACATTCCTGCCTGCACATGAGAAAATACTGGATAATCATATTGTTTTTTGACGGGAGCATTAGATACTTCACCGGTTATTGAGAATGTACCGTCATGGTTAAATGAAACGTTAGAAATCCCAAGATATTGGAAAATAACCCCGATTTCATCTAGTGATGGGTGTCGAGATCCACGCAACCAGTGACCCACGCCACCCTGCGTCATTCCAAGTTCTTCAGCCAGCATTTCTTGCGTTATGCCAAGCTCTTTCATTCTGACTCTCGCCAGTTCGTTCCATTTCATATTCATACCACCATTATTACGCTTTGTACTAACATCATCCATGCACGTTCTGTATTTTTTGTCTTGCTTTATCAAAGTACATATTGTATTGTTTCTGTATGGTTACTATGGAGGATGTATGAGCAACCTAAAAATGTATCGGGAATCTTTAAAGATATCCCAAACGGCATTGGCTGATATTGTCGGGTGTACGCAAGGAGCAATAGGTCATTGGGAAGCCGGTAGGCGACATCCAGACCTTAAAACTTGCCGAGCACTGGTTGAATGCCTAAACAAGTTAGGCGCGACAGTTAATCTCGACGATGTTTTTCCGCCAGAAAACAACGCAGCTTAAGCAACACCCGCTCTTATCACATCTAAGCCCTGAAAAAGGGCGATTCAAAACAACAAGTCTTAAAGGCTATGCGTGTCTGCGCATTGGCCTATTTAACTATTTAACACTCTAGGAATTTAACAAATGGAAACCTTAACAGCACGCAACAATGTAGAAGCCCGTCGCATAGAGTCGTGGCTACAGAGGGAGATGGCAGATATCGGGATAACCGACATTGCTCAGGAAGCTGGAGTTAACAAATCAACGGTAAGCCGCTGGCGTGAAAATCTGCTGCCGAACGCGTCAATTCTGCTTGCCATCGTGTTTAAACGGCGGTTGAGAGAGAAGGGCGAATGTCTGGAGGCGTGATGGATTCTTCAAAAATGACGAAAGCCGCTCTGCGGGAACAGAAGCGGCCTTCAGGTGGAATTAACTGGATCAATTCACAGGAGTAATTATGCCTAAGAAAACTCGTTTTTACCAGGCGTCAGTACATAAAAATATTGCTCGTGACCGGTTCATCAAATCCTGTAACCCGGCTGTCGGTACAAAGCTGAGAGCCATCATCGAAGAACTAAAGCGGAAGGAGAACGGTCATGAGTAGCCCTGCAACAGTAACACCAATAAGACCGTCTCTGGCGGTCGTGGAGCGTCGCGTGGCAGATCTTGAAGATGGATACACCCGTCTTGCAAATGCCCTGTATGACGAGCTTATCGGCGCAGATTTAACGAAGAATCAGAGCAAGGTGGCTCATGCCATTTGCCGTAAAACATACGGCTTTGGTAAGAAACTGGATCGCATATCTGACAGCCAGTTAGCTCAACTTACCAGGCTGCCAAGACAGAAGGTCAACAAGGCCAAGAATGAGCTTATTGCAATGAAGGTAATCATTCGTGAAGGCAGTCAAATCGGGCCAAACAAGAACATCACAGAATGGGAAATCGAAGGGTGTCACTACTCTGGTGATAATGTCACTACATTGGTGACAAAAAATGTCACCAAAACGGTGACAGCCCTGTCACCAAAACAGGGACACACAAAAGAAACTATTACAAAAGAAAAGAAAGAAAGTAAAAACACTCTGCCCGAACAAGTTCGAGCGGAGGACGAAAAATCACTTCAGCCTACAAACAAACACCAGTCCACTGACGAAGCATTCGAGTCGATTTTCTGGCTTGCAGGAATGCGTAAACTGGAAAAGAAAAAATCCAAGTCAGCATTCAGGACTCAGTACCAGGAGTGGCGTCGCGCTAACGGGGGCACCCCTGAGCAGTTCGCAATGTTCCTTGCAGGTGATATCGCTTCCCGAATCGGCAAACAGTTCGGCTTCGACAAGCTTCACCCGACCACCTACCTGAACGGCAAGCGGTGGGAGGACGAGAAGCCATCAGCTGATCCTGAATCATCAGGCCAGAAGCCAGCCGTTACCGTCAGTAAGAGCGGATACGTTTACTTCTGAGGTGGCGATGAAATCACGGTTCAAGGCATTGCTGATTGCCGGTTACAACCACGGCTTACTGAGCGATGGGTTTGTCCGGTACTGGTTCAACAAGTTTGATTTGAGGGCATCATGAGTCCATCTGAACTGAGTGACCTGCTTTGGAATCAGGTCGAAAGGGTGGCGAAATATCTTTTGCCAAACGGCAAACGAGAAAGCCACGAATGGGTTGCTGGAAGCATCAACGGAGAGTCAGGAAAGAGTCTCAAGGTTAATCTGGCAGGGAAAAAAGTCTGGTCTGACTTTGCTGAGGGAACCACTGGCGATCTGCTGGACTTGTGGGTAGCCGTCAGGGATTGCGGGTTACACCAGGCGATGACCGAAGCCAAAGAGTTTCTTGGCATCAAGGACGACGACCACCACTTCGCAGCAAAGCAGCAAAAGAAATTCTCCCGGCCAGATCGCAAGAAGATTTCCCGTTACCTCACCAAAACCGAAAAGCACATCAAATATCTTGCCACTCGTGGGATATCTGCAGAGACGGCGAAGCTGTACGAGGTTGCCTCGGCTAAAGTCTGGAATGGAGAGCGTGAACTGGAAGCACTGGCATTCCCCTACAAACGTGACGGAGAGCTGTTGCAGGTTAAGCGCATCAGCACTGAGAGACCAGACGGGAAGAAAGTCATCATGGCAGAGGGTGATTGTGAGCCGTGTCTGTATGGCTGGCAGGCCATCCCGAAGAACATGCGGATCGTCATCCTATGTGAAGGTGAAATCGACTGCATGAGTTACTACCAGTACGGCTTCCCTGCGCTTTCTGTTCCGTTCGGCGGGGGGAAGGGGGCAAAACAGCAGTGGATAGAGTTCGAGTATCACAACCTCGACCGGTTCGACGAAATCTGGATCAGCATGGACAGCGACGAAGTAGGCCAGGCTGCCGCCAGAGAGATTGCAACTCGTCTCGGTGAGCACCGCTGCCGGTTGGTAAAACTACCTCACAAAGATATCAACGAATGTCTGATGGCTGGAATCTCTTCAGACGACATCGTTGGATATCTTGAACGGGCATCATTTTTCGACCCGGAGGAACTTTACAGTGCCAGAGAGTTTTATCAGGACACCATCAACGCCTTCTACGGAAAAGAGCAAAGCCTGTTTTACAGCCCGTGGGAATGCCTGAATCACAATTTCGCCTTCCGCCAGGCCGAGTTGTCACTGGTTAACGGCGTTAACGGGCATGGAAAGACTGAAGTAGTTGGTCATATGGCTCTGGAAGCCATGCGTCAGGGGGTTAAGACCTGCATCGCCTCGCTGGAGATTAAGCCCGGCATTTTACTTAAACGCCTTACCAGGCAATCAACTTGCCTGAAACTTCCCCCGCAACTTGAAATTGAATCTGCCTTCAAATTTTACGACGACCGGCTATGGCTATTCGGCCTGACGGGAACCGCAAAGTCTGATCGGCTGATCGAAATCTTCACCTACGCATGGAAGCGATACGGCATTGAGTTGTTCATTATCGACAGCCTGATGAAGTGCGGAATAGGGGATGATGACTACAACGGACAGAAAGCCTTCGTAGACGCTCTGTGTGACTTCAAAAACAAAACAAATACCCACGTCCTACTCGTTACTCACAGTCGCAAAGGTGATAGCGAGGAGAAGCCTACAGGGAAGATGGACGTTAAGGGGTCAGGGTCGATCACCGACCTCACCGATAACCTGTTCATCATCTGGCGCAACAAGGTTCGTGAGAAGGCCATTCAGAAAGACCAGCAGGGTGAGGAACTGGACGACAAGGAACGCAAAGCGCTAGCTGCACCTGCTTCAGTTTTGATGCTTGAAAAGCAGCGTAATGGCGAGGGATGGGAAGGTGGGATCCCGCTGTATCTCGACCCTGCATCACACCAGTTTTTACCAACCGAAACAGCATCTCCATTTAGCTACATCGCCAATATGCCGCAGTCGGAATATGACGAGGTATGGGCAAGCAACAACGTAAGGTGACTAACATGAAAGAAGCACGTAACACCAGAGAAATCATTGAACAGGAATATAGCGAATTCCCTGAAACCATCCTCCACGCAGAACTATGCCGAGCATGTGCTCGCGTAGACGGTCGCAGCATCAAGCAGTCGCTTAAGGCCTTTGCTATGGCTCGTATCGAAAAGGTTGAGAGCAAGCCACTTAAAGGCGCACTGGAGCAGATGGCATCCAGCATGTTTCCAGAGACAGAGATAGCCCGTATCCGCGCCTGTGTAGGTCGCATGGAGTCGGCACTGGTTAAGACATTCGGAGTGAAGCGAGCATGACTGAACCTTACATAGCAGAGCTATCTGCAAGCGTGGCCGTGATAGTCGGCCTTTTTTATGCAATACGCAATAACATCGATTAACAGGCCTGCTTAGCGGGCCTTTTTTATGAGGGTAGGATTATGAAACCGACATACGAAGAATTAGAGCGTCAACTCGAAGAATCCCAACGCGAGTTCCGTGCAGCAGACGCGACTATTCACAATCTTGAACTGCAACTCACAGACATGGCAGTACAGCTCGCTAACGCCGAGAGCAAGTGCAGGGAGTTGGCGGAGTTTAAATCGCATGTTTATGCGCAAATGGGTGCAGGGTGTGAAGCTCCAGAATTCTCTATCACGGAAGGCTTGAGCAACCTACGCCGCTTCGCTGACACTCTCCACGCCATTGAGCGTGAGTTCTTTACCAAAGAAGTCCCTGATGAAGAATGTGAAGGCGAAACGGTAGATGAATGCCCGTTATGTTGGGGAATGACCGTAGAGCAGTATGTTTCTGAGTTTGGCAAATGCCTGGCTGAAGTGCGGGCGCAAGGTGTGGAAATGTTTGCGATGTGCATTGCTCATCGAGTGAATTACAGCGAAGTGGATAAATCAATCGAGTTGGATGCATTGAGTTTTGCTGAGGGATTAAGAAACCCAGCGCCAGAATTATCACCTGAAGATGTGGTTGAACTCGCCGCCCAACTTCGCAAAGGAGCCGCGCTATGAGCAAGCCAACCTATGAAGAAATCATCCAGGTGCTTCGCGACCATGGAAATTGCATGACCTATGTGGTCACTCACTGGTTACGCGATAACTACAAGGGCATCAATACAGCGTATGTGCTGCGCCGCCTGAAAAAGCTTGAGGCTATCGGTGCAGTGAAGCGAGTGAAA
Source organism: Citrobacter sp. Cpo221 (assembly GCF_030332345.1). Classification (NCBI taxonomy): domain Bacteria; kingdom Pseudomonadati; phylum Pseudomonadota; class Gammaproteobacteria; order Enterobacterales; family Enterobacteriaceae; genus Citrobacter; species Citrobacter sp. Cpo221. Next base: position 5,643 of record NZ_JAOWIA010000062.1, on the reverse strand, counting down.
AGCAGTTATGCGGTTCAAATCTGCTGGGAGGCAGCCCAATGAAAGCACTCAACAAACAGGCTATCGATTTCAGTCAGCCGCTTGAGACCGAAAATGGCGAACCAGTTAAATACATCTGCCACGACGTAATTGAGTACAAATGCGCACGCGTCTGTGTCGATATTGCCACTGGAGTAGTCTACAGCAGCCCGTATGTCGGTCTTAAAATTCGCAACAAAGAAACAACTCAGCGCGCCAAACTGCGGGAGCAAATTGAATCTGCGGCAGACGCGTACTGGCAGTTTGATAACGGCTGGATTAGCGATATGAAATGCGGAGACCTCTCGCACGAATATTTACTGTTCGTGAAAGAGCCTAAGAACGTGCTCGCGCTGCTGGATGATCTGGAAGCCAAAGAAGAACAGCGCGCCAATTGGTTTCAGATGGCGCAGAAGTTAGGAGAGGATTTGGATGTCGCAGAGAAGCGCATAGCAGAACTGGAGGTGCGAGAGTTGACAGTAAAGCAATTCGATGACTTCCAGATTGTCCACTATGGCGGTTCTGAGGATTACGCGAAAGGTTATATCGACTGCCAGAACAACTACAACAAAGCGCTTACCGCCGCTGGCATTGGCGTGAAGGGGGAGTGAGATGGTCGATAAACTGAAAATTCGAGCAGAAGACGTTGAGCCTGGCGATGTAGTTGTCACCTTTCACGGCAAACGTTACACAGTGAAGACGTTCTGGGAAGAGGATGGTGTCGTAACTCTGTTCGGCACTGACGGTTCTGAAACTGAATATGATTACGATGACATTCTCGATGTGGAGAGGGACTAACCCATGACAACTAACAACCACCCGGCGCACGGTCCTGTATCACTCGATCGCCTGCACCAGATAAGCGAAATACTCAGTAAAGCAGCAGCACAAAGCGACGGCGGTAATCTCGGCTACGCAATGGCTGATGCTGTGAAGGTTATTGATGGAGCTATTGCAGCGTTTGATGCTGAGCCTGTGCTTTATGCCGCTGAGGAAACTCTGGCTTATGCCAAGATGGGTGAGCTTCACCTTAAGTGCCTGTCTCAGCCAATGGGAGATGCGGTAATTCCGCTTTACGCTCATCGCCAAGCGACTGACGAAGTTGGCTCATGGAATAACTATATGAACACGCCTACTGCTAAACCAGCAATTGATACTGGCGAGCTGCTTAAACACATCGAAGGCATGGAGGTATCAGTAGACGTCAGCACCTGTGATACAGATGCTGGCCATCGTTATTTCGGCACTGTAACTGAAATATCTGAACTGGACACGGCAAAGAATGGCTACATTCTGTTGGTTCAGGATGCGAAGCCAAACTTCAAACAGGCTGGCAACTCTCCGGTGATTGGCTTTGACCTAGCATCTGAACCTGATCGCTCGGTCGAGGTTCACTATATTGCACCTCCAGGCTACGTGATGGTTCCGAAGGAGATGACTGACGCTATTGGAGAGGCTATAGCAATGCAGGCGAACTGCTGCGGTGGCATAGCACTTGATATCTACGATGCCATGCTCGCAGCAGCACCGCAGCAGGAAGTTAAGTCAGCGCTTGAACATGGGATGCGGCGTTACGCCGGAGCTATGCAAAAACTGTCAGAAGGGGATAAGTGATGGCTAATCTTCAGCTGGCAGTTAACGGTGAATACTTCGACCAGATGAAGTCAGGCGAGAAGAAATTCGAGTACCGGTTGCTGAATGACTACTGGCGAAAGCGCCTTGTTAATCGCGATTATGACAGATTGATAATCACAAAAGGTTATCCGCGAAAAGATGACACTGACCGCAGAATTAATGTTCCATATCTCGGATACCAGGAGCAGGTAATCACCCATAAACATTTTGGTGACGACCCGGTTAAAGTGTTCGCTATCAAGGTGAATATTTAATTCTGGCGCAACGTCAAGCAACATTACCCACTCTCAAAATTAGTGTTATAATTATGTCGCAGCCAGTCTGAGCAACTGGTTGTGACCTCTGCATCTGATTGGGAAATTAGATGCGAAACACAAAGAGTACGACCTACCATATGCCGTCAGCGTTATCCAATGCTGAGGGTTTTCTGCATTCTGCGTTACCTCTCGGAGGTGGCGTATGAATATCCCCGAGCAGGGTATCAAGCTTCATGCCGGCAACTTCGCCGCCATCGGTCAGCACCTGCAACCATATCTCAATGATGGTCAATGCTATCGACTCCAGTTAAAGCCATGGAGAGAGAAGCGTAGCCTGTCGCAGAACTCACTTCTTCATATGTGGCTGGGTGAAATCAGCGAGTACCTGATTAAATCCGGACGCACTGACGCTACCCCTGAATGGGTCAAGCGCAACCTCAAAAAGACATACCTCGGCTGCGAGGAAGTCACCTACACCGATTTCATCACCGGTGCCAAAGAAACCACCTGGGAACCTCGCCACACGTCTCAACTCGATACCGGGGAGATGCACATCTTCCTGTGCAAAGTCGAGGCGTGGTGCGCTCAGTTTGGTCTGGCGCTGACTATCCCAAGCAACTGCGAATTCCAACAATTGCGCGATAAGCAGGAGTCCTAATGGCTGATTTACGTAAAGCGGCACGTGGGCGTGAGTGCCAGGTAAGAATTCCAGGTGTATGCAACGGTAACGCCGAAACAACGATCCTCGCGCATATCCGTCTTGCTGGGTTGTGCGGAACAGGTATTAAACCGCCTGACCTCATCGCCACCATCGCATGCAGCAGCTGTCACGATGAGATTGATCGACGCACTCGTCTGGTTGATGCGGAATATGCAAAGGAGTGCGCACTGGAAGGCATGGCGCGTACACAGGTTATCTGGCTGAAAGAAGGGAAGGTGAAAGCGTGAATACATATCGAATCAGCCTCGCATGGCCTCCAAGCAACAATCGCTATTACCGGCACAACCGCGGGCGTACGCACATCAGCATGGAAGGAAAGAAATACCGTGACCTTGTGGCTGAAATCATCAAGGAAGAGATGCTGGATATCGGGATCACCTCACCGCTTAAAGTTCGCATCGAGTGCCATATGCCTGATCGCCGCCGCCGTGACCTCGACAACCTGCAAAAGGCTGCATTCGATGCGCTGACCAAAGCAGGGTTCTGGATGGATGACGTACAGGTAGTCGACTATCGCGTCGTGAAGATGCCGGTAGTGAAGGGCGGTCGTCTTGAGTTAACGATTACTGAACTGGAGGCCGCATGAACACCGAGCTAATTGAGTTGACCCGTTTGCGCTGGCGATTCCTTCGCATGCTCAGAACCCCGGATTCTTTCCTGGTTGACTACAGACTTCTTCGCAACTTCATTCGCAGTCATAAGACAGTGGGAGCATCAGCATGAACCTCGAAAACACAGTGAAATACCACTTTGCTAAGTCAACGATGATCAGCGACGCCCCGCGCGCAACTGCATCAGACTCATTGACCGGAACTGACATCATGGCTGCCATTGGTATGACGCAGAGTCGAGCATCTCTCGGCTTCAGCGCATTCCTCGGAAAGATGGGCATCAGCGATTACGATCGCGAACGCGCTATTGGCCTGCTGACCAAATATGCGCTTGAGCACTGCGATAAGGTTGCCGCCTTACGCAAGCTTGAGAGAGATGTTAAACCAAAGGTAATGCAAGTTCTCGCAACTTTCGCCTTTTCTGATTACTCCCGGAGCGCCGCCAGCACCAGAACGTGCGACTGCTGCCATGGAAATAAGTTTGTCGAAGCTGAAGTGATGACGATGAAGCACATCGGACAACCACACCTTAGCGAAAAAAGAGAGACGGTTAAGGTGCTTTGCTACAAATGCAAAGGGAAGGGAGTGCTGACCAACGCATGCCAATGCAATGGAAAAGGAATGGTATTAGACAAAGAGAAAACTATTCTACAGCGTGGCGTTCCTGCATATAAAACCTGTTCGCGCTGCAACGGGCGTGGTTATGCCAGACTGCTACCGGATAGCGTCCGTAAATACATCTGCGCGACGGTGATGGATATACCTGAAACCACGTGGCGCAGGTCTTACAAGGATTTCTTTGAAAGTCTGGTGGCTGAGTGTATCAAGCAGGAAGAGTACGCAAACCAGATGTTGAACAAAGTCACGCGGTAGTGAATATTTTCTATGAAATAGGATTTATCTAGAAAATTACACTTTACAAAGTGGCGATTTTTGTTTAATCTCGATTCTAACGATGGGTTACTGACTTCGTTGGCGATGAAAGTTGACGCCGGAGCCGTGCAGGTATGCAGAGCGCATGGGATATAAATAAGTAATTGCCAAAAATTAAGAGCCTCGCAGAAATGCGGGGCTTTTTGCATTCAGGGTCAGAAGCACAGAGGTTGTGCGATCGGCTGTTAACCGATTGGTCGAAGGTTCGAATCCTTCCTGTCCCGCCAAATCCCTACCAGGACCATAAGAGCGAAAGCTCAACGCACCACCCTCATATTGCCAGTCATCGTGCTGGCTTTTTCTATTTCAGGCCCCGGGAATCATCATCGACATGCCTCGTTGTTAAATCCAGCCCGAGGGCCTGACCCTACAACACACAGCACCCCGACTAAATCGGAGGTGAGAGTATGTATCGAATGGACAAACTCACTACAGGAATTGCCTACGGCACATCGGCGGGCAATGCGGGATTCTGGATGCTGCAACTACTCGATAAAGTATCCCCATCCCAGTGGGCTGCCATTGGTGTATTAGGCAGCCTTGTTTTTGGTTTGCTGACATACCTGACGAATCTGTATTTCAAAATCAAAGAGGATCGGCGTAAGGCCGCGCGAGGTGAATAATGTCCCCTGCATTGCGAAATAGCGTACTTGCCGCCATGGGCGGTGGAGCCATCGCGATAGCTTCGGCTTTGATCACTGGACCAACCGGTAACGATGGTCTTGAAGGCGTGCGCTATCAGCCTTATCGGGATGTTGTTGGAGTGTGGACGGTATGCTACGGGCACACTGGCAGCGACGTCAAAATCGGGAAGACGTACACCGAGACAGAGTGTGCCATTCTGCTCACAAAAGACCTGAATACCATCGCACGTCAGATTGACCCCTACATCAAGGTTCCGATCCCGGCAACAATGCGGGGTGCACTTTACTCATTCGCGTACAACGTCGGTGCTGGCAACTTCAAAAACTCCACGCTGCTACGCAAAATCAACCTGGGCGACACAAAAGGAGCTTGCGAACAACTGCGGCGCTGGATCTATGCTGGTGACAAACAGTGGAAGGGTTTAATCACCCGGCGTGAGATTGAGCGTGAAGTTTGCCTGTGGGCAGAAAAACCTCAGGTTCTTGGTGATGGGCTCGGGCCGCTTAACCCAGGCATTCCGGTATCAGTTCCGGGGGTATTCTGATGAGCCCGAAACGCCAGATTATTGTTGGGTTGCTGCTGGTGGCCGTCGCATTCATCGCCGGCAGTGCATGGAGCAGCCGCGGTTGGGAAAAGAAGTGGGCGGAACGTGACAGCACGGAATCATCGCAAACAGCTAACGCACAGACCGCTGCCCGCTGGATTGAACAAGGGCGCATAATTGCCCGTGATGAGGCTGTAAAAGATGCACAAGCACAAGCCGCTAAATCGGCCGCTACTGCTGCTGGTTTGTCTGCCACTGTTAGCCAGCTGCGCGCCGAAG
>NZ_JAOWIA010000061.1:50962-77178 GCF_030332345.1 Citrobacter sp. Cpo221 | reverse complement strand
GAGATTGTCCGCCTTGAGATGGACACTGATGACTCTTACGTCCAGAACCTGCTGCTGGCTGCTGAGAATGTGGAAGCATTCAAAAAAGCCATTGAGCACGATATTCATAAAGTCGTGAATGCCGTTAAGAAAGTCTTCCCTGTCGACGGTAAGAAACCGGAGCTGGCAACAGTTATCCAGTTCCTGACGGTGTGGTTCAAAACTGATTACATTGACCGCGGCCTACTGGTTAAAGAGTGGAGCAAAGGTAATCGTGTAACAACCATTAATCGCACACCTTCAGGTGCGAACGCCGGTGGCGGTATTGCCTCTGACCGCAAATTCCCGCAAACCATTCTCGGGCTGGAGCATGAAATTGCTCTGGCGTTACGTGCCCGTGACCGCGAATTTGATATTTACAACGTCCCACTGGATATAGAACTACAGGCAAACTCCATCATGAATAAGATGGACGATCCCGAATGGCTGGCGACTCGAGAGAGATTCGTTTCAATGCCTGGTAGCCTGGACTACTCACGTGCCTGCATTATCGCAACAGTAAAAACTACACCAGAAGGGCTTTATGCTGATCCTGTAAAACACCAAGAATATTTGAATAGAGTACTGACGGAAACCGACCACGCCAACCCAGAACCGTTGCTCGTTGATATAGCCTGCGGTCGTTCGTCTATGCCTGTACCTATGAAACAGGAAAAAGTAACGGCTGAGGACGTAAACAAAATTCTTGCAGCTTCCCGCGGCGAATATGTTGAGGGGATTAGTGACCCTACAGACCCGAAATGGATCACAGAAGACCTCGCATTAACCGCCCAACAAATAGATGACCGTTCACCACTTAATGAGGAAACCACCAGCGATGTGCAGATGGAAGAAACTGTCAGTGATGAAAAACAGACTGGTGATGAAGTGCAGTCAGGCGAAAGCCGTCTGGAAACTGGTGAAGAGTCACATACCAGCCAGCAGGCCGATGTAAACCAGAATACGGTTTCTGTCGCCCAAAATTGCGATTTTGTAAACCAAACCGATCCACTTGCGACACAAACCGAGCCAGAAACGCAATCTGACGAACCGGCTGTTGTGTATCCCGCTTACTTCGAGCCAGGCCGCTATGAAGGTCTGCCGAACGAGGTTTATCACGCAGCGAACGGGATCAGCAGCACGCAGGTAAAAGATGCCCGCGTCAGCCTGATGTACTTCAATGCGCGCCACGTAGAGAAAACGATCACCAAAGAGCGTTCTCCGGTACTGGACATGGGTAACCTGGTGCACGGCCTTGCGTTGCAGCCAGAGCAGCTTGATGAAGAGTTCAGCGTTGAACCAGTGATCCCGGAAGGTGCATTTACCACAACGGCAACGATCCGCGCGTTTATTGATGAGTACAACGCCAGCCTGCCAGCGCAACTGAGTGCAGACGACATCAAAGCTTTGTTAGAGGAATACAACGCCACTTTGCCTGCACAGGTGCCGCTGGGTGGTTCAGCCGAGGAAACCGGCCAGAGCTATATGTCGCTGCCCGAAGAGTACCAGCGTATCGAAGCGGATCAGAAACAGACCGCTGCGGCGATGAAAGCCTGCATCAAGGAATACAACGCCACTCTGCCTGCACAGGTGAAAACCAGCGGTAGCCGCGATGCATTACTCGAGCAGTTGGCAATCATCAATCCTGACCTTGTTGCACAGGAAGTGCAGAAGCAGGCGCCGCTTAAAGTGTCCGGTACCAAAGCAGATCTGATTCAGGCCGTAAAGTCTGTTAACCCGAACGCCGTCTTCGCCGACGAGCTGTTGGATGCGTGGCGCGAGAATCCGCATGGGAAAGTGCTGGTCACCCGCCAGCAACTGAGCACTGCACTGAGCATTCAGAAAGCCCTGCTCGAGCACCCGACCGCGGGCAAATTGCTGACACATCCGAGCCGCGCCGTTGAGGTGAGCTACTTTGGATTTGACGACGAAACCGGACTCGAAGTTCGTGTGCGCCCGGATCTGGAAATCGACCTGGACGGCGTGCGCATCGGTGCCGACCTGAAAACCATCAGCATGTGGAACGTTAAGCAGGAAGGCCTGCGCGCCAAACTGCACCGGGAAATCATCGACCGTGACTATCACCTGAGCGCCGCCATGTATTGCGAGACCGCAGCACTGGACCAGTTCTTCTGGATTTTCGTCAACAAAGACGAGAACTACCACTGGATTGCCATCATCGAGGCATCCGCCGAACTGCTGGAGCTGGGCATGCTTGAGTACCGCAAATCAATGCGCGCTATCGCTACCGGCTTTGACACTGGCGAATGGCCTGCGCCGATCACCGCTGATTACACCGACGAACTGAACGACTTCGACCTGCGCCGCCTTGAAGCGCTGCGTACTCAGGCATAAGGGGAACGATGATGGAAAACATGAATATCGTAACTGCAGAGCAACAGGCTCCGAACACTATTTCCGCCAGCAACGCCATTTTTAACGTTCAGGCATTAACGCAGCTTCAGTCAGCGGCGGGCCTAATGGCACAGGCTGCCGTCACGGTACCCGAGCATCTTCGCGGGAATCCTGCCGACTGCATGGCAATCATCATGCAGGCCATGCAATGGGGCATGAACCCTTACGCAGTGGCGCAGAAAACTCACCTGGTCAACGGTGTGCTGGGCTATGAAGCGCAGTTGGTAAACGCGGTGATCTCCAGCTCTAACGCCATCGTTGGCCGCTTTCACTATGAGTACGAAGGCGACTGGTCGAAATGCGCCAGCAGCCGCGAAGAGATCGTGAAGAAGCCTGCAAAAGGCGGTGGGACTTACGACAAGAAAGAAATGGTACGGGGCTGGAACAGCGCCGATGAGCAAGGTTTGTCGGTTCGTGTGGGCGCCGTCATTCGCGGCGAAAGCGAGATTACCTGGGGCGAACCGGTATTCCTCTCCAGCGTGATTACACGTAACTCTCCACTGTGGATTTCGAACCCGAAACAGCAGATCGCATATCTGGCCCTTAAATACTGGGCGCGACTGTACTGCCCTGCGGTCGTTCTCGGCGTGTATACCCCGGATGAAGTCGAGCAGCGCACAGAGAAGGAGATTAACCCGGCGCCGCAACGCGTTAGCTTGGCGGATATCTCAGGTGACACCGTCACAACCACGCAGAGCGCACAAGAATCATCGGTAAATATCGGCTCACTGGCCGATGATTTCCGCGAACGCATCGATGCTGCGCAGGATGTAGACAGCGCCAAAGCGGTCAGGGCTGATATCGAAAGCGCAAAGGCCACGCTGGGTTCAGCCCTGTTCACCGAACTGAAGAACAAAGCAGTAAAACGCTATTACCTGGTTGATTCACGTAACAAGGTTGAGGCCGCGATCAACTCCCTACCGTCTCCGGACGAACCGGATGCAGCAGCGCGTTTCGGGGAAGTTGAGCGAGTTCTGGCAACGGCGAAACGTCATCTGGGCGACGAGCTGCACGATAAGTTCAGCATTACCCTGGCAGATATGAAACCGGAATACGTGGGCTGAGGGAGGCGGGAGGGTTCGCCCTCCCGGTAACGAGATGAGCAAATCATTAAATGCACGTAGCATCCGTCGCTGGGCCGTCGAATTTAAAGGTCGTTGCGACTCGAAATATAGCCCGTACTGGCGCAAGCGGGATCTACGCCGGTATATCCGTGAGTGCGCCCTGACAACTGCCGACTGCATGGTTGAGCGCATGGCAGAGGACAACGCTCTTGTAGATTTTCAGGGTAATGGTCGAGGCTGGTCACCTGAGTTTTCAGCATGGTACAGCGAACGCCGCGCACAGTATCGGAAAGAAGCTCTCACATATCTCAATCATGATGCCACCAATGACGAGATCGACGAGGAAATTCAGAACGAGCTGGAGGCCTGGAATGACTGAGCTGAATTATAACCCGGCAGACCCCGACAAAATGAAACTCCCGAAGGGTAAGACTTGCGGCGACTGCGCCCATATCCGCCGCTGTAAGACAATTTTCGGGCATACCGAAACTGATACATATTGCGATTGGTCGCCGTCTCGAGCAATTTTCCGTCAATCATCCAACCCAGATGGCGGTGAAGCATGAAACTGATTAACCGCGGCAATCAGCAATCCCCGATAGCGCGTCAGGCATGCGACATCGCGCTGGCCACTCATCACGAACGCTACGGCGACTACGGACGTAGCAAGATGAAGGAAACGTACACGGTGAGAGTTGAAGGTGTGAAGGTCTGGGTGGAGGTAGTGAACCGCAAGGCGAGTTACGTGGCCACGGCGATGACAGGCATGCGCAGATTGCGAGCGCTGCCGGGTCAGGTGAGTTGATATTACTTTTATAAATGGCCCAGTACGGGCCATTGGAGAAAAACGATGGATGATATTTTGCTGACGTCAGACCTGACCAGTCGATACAAAATCTCACGTAAAACCCTTTGGTCATGGCAAAGCACAGAAACTATGCCGCGGGGTTTTGCGAAGCCGTTCCCTGCTCCTGATTTTCCTGGTAACCCAAACCGCTGGAAGTCGGAGTCAGTCAAAGAGTGGGAAGGTGTGAAACAGCCAATTAACTGAATGGCTCACCAATGATACTTTCAAGATGGCTCTGCCAAACGTGGAGCCAGTGTTTTTGGTCATCGATGTAGTCGTGCAGATTGTAGTGAGCCATTACACCGACCATCTGATGACCAAGTAGTTTTTCAATCACATGCGGCGGACAGCCAAGTTCTGAAAGGTTTGTCGCGATCGTTCTTCTCATATCATGAAGAGACCAGGGTTCCATTCCCGCAGCGGACCAGATATACCTTGCGTAATTTGAAGCGACTGGCGGATGTACTGGGACATCTTTGATTTCGCCATCCAGTAAACGCTGTGAGGTGACTAAGTGTTTTGTGTTGATCTTCTCAATATGATTTTTTACCAGTCCCACCGCAGCATCAGAAAGAGCCCTTCTCATGTGCACTCGCGTTTTGTAACTTCCAGCAGGAACTATCCATTCATTTTCATCCAGCTTGAACCATGACCTTTCGCTCAACCGAATCTCTGCCGTCCTACAGCCGGTCAACATAATAAATTTCACAAGAAACACGGACTCTATGGACATGCGGTTTTGCAGCCACCGATAAATAACCACCAGTTCACGATCATCCAAGCGCCGCGTTCTCTTTTTCGGTTTTTGGCCAACGTCAGTGGGTAGCAATCCCTCGAGCGGATTGGTCGATATTACGCCTCGGTTAATACAGAACCTGAATGAGCGTTTGCACAGCGAAAGCATATAATGAGCCATCACCCTGCTTTCAATCTGATCAAAAACATCTATCCAGTGCCTTTTTGTCGAATTGTCTACTTTGACGTTTCGCATCGGCTCGGCGATATGCTTGGCAAATACCAACTGATAATAATCTGTCTTTGTCAGTTGATTAGCGATGCAGTGTTTCTCGATCCAATAATTGAATGCTTCCGATACGGCCATGGAACCTTCGCGGGTCAATTTCTCCAGCTTTACTTGCTCTCGGGGATCGAGTCCTTCAGTAAGCCAGGTTCTGAATTGCTGACGCCTTTCCCTTGCCTGAGCAATACTCATTGCTGGATAATCGCCGACATTGAGTTTTACAGCTTTGCCAGCCCATCTGTACCGGTAGAAGAAAGAGACCTTTCCGGCCTGACTGATCCTTGCGTTGAGTCCGTGAGAATCTGAAATAGTTTCGATATCATCGCGTTTCTTGCCAAGGGCCTTCCTGAGCTTTGTGTCAGTGATCATTGTATGGGTACACATTTGGCTTTTGAGTACGCAAAAGTGTACACAAAACTCATTGCTCAAAGATACCCGCAATGTAACACTTGTACTCGGAGTGTGATAATTGGAAGGCTGAAAGGCAGGCGGCAGAAGGGTTCAGCGTAACAGAACGTTTTTGTGCGAAATTCTTCGAAATGGGCTGAATGACAATACAAAAAAGTATTTTAAAAACAGAACGCAAAGCAGACATTGGGCACCGCCAGCGGTGCCCTTTTGGGATCAGATGCTGTGGATCGCAAACAACAACGAGTTACGCTGGTGGTTGAGAATGCACTTTCTGATAGTGTGGATACGCATATTACGACGCGATTGTCCTTCAAGCCAACGTGCTTTACGGCGGCTAGCCTGACGCAGCATCCGCCAGCGTCCCACTTCCGTTCTACTACGCTTCATGTTTACTACTCTTTCAGTCACTGAGCGGCCATTATAACGCCAGACCGAATGCAGACCAGTGGTTTTCCCTTGTTTTTATTTGCCAGATTAATCCTGATGCGTAAACTCTTAACAATACGCTTTCAAAAGGATTTTTAATTTATGACAACCTTCTACACCGTGGTGAGTTGGCTGGTCATTCTGGGTTACTGGGTACTCATTGCTGGCGTAACATTACGCATTCTAATGAAACGACGCGCAGTGCCCTCCGCAATGGCCTGGCTGTTGATCATCTATATTCTGCCATTGGTAGGGATCATTGCTTATCTGTCCTTTGGTGAACTCCACCTGGGTAAGCGACGTGCCGAACGCGCCCGGGCCATGTGGCCGTCAACGGCCAAATGGCTGAACGACCTCAAAGCCTGCAAGCATATTTTTGCCCAGGAAAACAGCAGCGTCGCCTCTTCGTTATTTAAACTGTGCGAGCGCCGTCAGGGAATAGCCGGGGTTAAGGGAAACCAACTGCAGTTGCTCACCAGTTCAGATGACGTGATGCAGGCGCTGATCCGTGATATTCAACTGGCGCGCCACAACATCGAAATGGTGTTCTACATATGGCAGCCTGGCGGTATGGCCGATCAGGTAGCCGAGTCGTTAATGGCTGCCGCGAGACGTGGCATTCACTGTCGCCTGATGCTGGACTCCGCTGGCAGCGTGGCGTTCTTTCGCAGCCCTTGGGCGGCGATGATGCGTAACGCAGGTATCGAGGTTGTAGAAGCGCTGAAGGTGAACCTGATGCGTGTATTTTTACGCCGTATGGACCTGCGTCAGCACCGCAAAATGATCATGATAGATAACTACATTGCTTATACCGGCAGCATGAACATGGTCGACCCGCGTTTCTTCAAACAGGATGCGGGTGTCGGGCAATGGGTTGATTTAATGGCGAGAATGGAAGGTCCTGTCGCCACTGCTATGGGCATTGTCTATTCCTGCGACTGGGAAATTGAGACCGGAAAGCGCATTTTGCCTCCGCCACCAGACGTCAATATCATGCCGTTTGAGCAGGCCAGCGGCCACACCATTCACACTATCGCCTCGGGACCTGGTTTCCCTGAAGATTTGATTCATCAGGCGCTGCTAACCGCTGCTTATTCAGCGCGTGAATATTTAATTATGACCACCCCCTACTTCGTCCCCAGCGACGATCTGTTGCACGCGATCTGCACGGCAGCGCAGCGTGGGGTTGACGTCAGTATCATTCTTCCACGTAAAAATGACTCCCTGCTGGTTGGCTGGGCAAGCCGGGCCTTTTTCACCGAGCTGCTGGCAGCTGGCGTTAAAATTTATCAGTTCGAAGGTGGCTTGCTGCACACCAAGAGCGTACTGGTCGATGGCGAGCTGAGCCTGGTCGGGACGGTTAACCTGGATATGCGCAGCCTGTGGCTCAATTTTGAAATCACGCTGGTCATTGATGATGCCGGATTCGGTGGCGATCTCGCGGCAGTGCAGGATGATTATATTTCGCGTTCACGCCTGCTTGATGCCCGTTTGTGGGTAAAACGACCACTCTGGCAGCGGATAGCAGAGCGACTGTTTTACTTCTTTAGTCCGTTGCTGTAAAACGTGCCCATCAGACAGTAAACAGGTAGTCATTATGGATATGGATTTGAACAATCGCCTGACCGAAGACGAAACGCTTGAGCAGGCTTACGACATTTTTCTCGAACTGGCTGCGGACAATCTGGATCCAGCCGACATCATTCTGTTCAATTTGCAGTTTGAAGAGCGTGGCGGTGCCGAGTTGTTCGATCCGGCAGAAGATTGGCAGGAGCATGTTGATTTTGACCTGAACCCTGACTTCTTTGCCGAGGTGGTGATTGGTCTGGCAGATACAGAAGACGGCGAGATTAACGATATTTTTGCGCGCGTTTTATTATGTCGCGAAAAAGATCATAAGCTCTGCCATATTCTCTGGCGCGAATAATCAAACAAAAAAGCTGCTCTCGCAGCTTTTTTCATTTTTAGCCCGGTAGTTTACTTCCGCAGCGGTTACAAAATTGCGCACTATGTTCGTGCTGCGCCTGCTGGCACTGCGGACATTTTCGTTGGTGCCCGCGCTGCTGGAACGCACTGCTCATGTGCGTGGTAATCAATCCCGTCGGTATTGCAATCACCGAGTAACCAATCAGGATAAGCACAGACGCCACCATGCGCCCCAACGGTGTGTGTGGCGTGATATCGCCATAGCCGACGGTGGTTACAGTAACAATCGCCCAATACACCGACGCATTCAGCGTAGTAAACCCATATTTTGGCCCTTCAATCAGATACATCATCGCGCCAAAAACCACCATCAGGATGGCGATAAAGGAATAGAACAGCATCAGCTGATGTCGGGCGCTTTTTAACGCATTCCAGAACACCCGCAGAGAAGGCATGAAGCGCAGCAGCTTGAGAATACGCAGAACGCGCAGGACACGCATCGCTCGCCAGGCGAAAACATAGCTCAGACTGATTTCCGGCCATAGCCACATCACATACAGCGGCAGAATGGTGGCAAGGTCAATTATCCCCCAGAAGCTGAACACATATTTAGCGGGGTTGGCCCAGCAACATAAGCGCAGAAGATATTCGAGGGTGAAGACCAGAGTAATAAAGATCTCCAGCCAGACAAAAACGCGCCATTCCTCAAAGGTTAAATGATATTGCGTCCCTACTCCGGACTCAATGAAGATAACGATAACGCTGAGCAAGGCAAATAGTGCGCACATACCTTCAAAGCGACGCCCTGAACGGGTATTTAAATCAAATAATTTGCGATAGAGCGCACGGCGGACAGAAGAGACTAAACCTGGCACAGATACCTCACCAAAAAAAGGGCTGACCTTTGTCAGCCCTCAGGATTATAGCGGGTCTACTTTCAGGCAGGAAACTGCATGTCGGAAACTTCCTTCCAGAACCGGGCGCGTTTTTGCGCATTCCGGTCCAGCAATCGGGCAGCGCGTACGGAACACGCAACCGGAAGGAGGATTAATCGGGGACGGTAACTCGCCTTCCAGCAACTGAATAACCTTATTCCTTTCCTGATCCGGATCGGGGATTGGCACCGCAGACATCAGCGCTTTGGTATAAGGATGCAGCGGGTTATGGTACACCTCATCATAGGTCCCTAATTCCACCGCGTGTCCGAGATACATAACCAGCACACGGTCGGAGATATGTTTAACCACAGCGAGGTCGTGAGCAATGAAGATTAACGATAATCCCATTTCGCGCTGAAGCTGTTGCAGAAGATTAACCACCTGGGCCTGGATTGATACATCCAGCGCTGAAACCGGTTCATCGCAGATAATCAACTTCGGTTCGAGGATCAGCGCGCGGGCAATACCAATACGCTGACACTGGCCACCGGAAAACTCATGTGGGTAGCGGTTAATCAGGTTGGGCAGTAATCCTACCTTCATCATCATCGCCTTCACACGGTCGCGGACTTCCTGACCAGGAAGATTCGGATGATAAGTTCGCAGCGGTTCGGCAATGATTTCACCAATGGTCATGCGCGGGTTTAACGATGCCAGCGGATCCTGGAAAATCATCTGGATATCACTGCGCACTTCCCGCCACTCATCGGGTTTCATGCCCAGTAAATCTTTACCCAGCCAGGCAACCTTTCCATCGGTGGCCTTCACCAGGCCGATAATCGCACGGGCAAAGGTCGATTTTCCGCAGCCTGATTCACCGACCACGCCCAGGGTTTCGCCCTCATACAGTCGCAGGGTTACGCCATCAACCGCCTTCAGGGTTTTAGTCGGTTGCCAGAACCACTGTTTGCCATCTTTAATATCAAAATGGACTTTAAGGTCGGCAATCTCAAGGAGCACTTTACGTTGTTCGGTCACCGCATTCATACCAGTTCCTCCACCGGCTTAAAGCAGGCACGCAGGCGGCCTGGACTAAACTCCTCCAGTGGCGGAGCACTGCTACAGATTTCCATCGCATGCGGGCAACGCGGCTGGAATGGACAGCCTTTTGGTAGACGCAGCAGGTTCGGTGGGTTACCCGGTATAGTGAGCATCTCTTCCCCTTCTGCATCCAGACGAGGTACGGCATTTAGCAAACCAATCGAATACGGATGAACGGGCTTATAAAAGACATCCCGCGCACTGCCGTATTCCATAGTACGTCCGGCGTACATCACCAGGACTTTATCGCAAATACCGGCAACAACCCCCAGATCGTGGGTGATCATGATAATCGCGGTGTTGAATTCGCTTTTCAGTTCATTCAGCAGCGTCATAATTTGCGCCTGTACCGTTACATCAAGCGCAGTGGTCGGTTCATCGGCTATCAGTAATTTGGGCCTGCACAACAGTGCCATGGCGATCATTACGCGCTGACGCATACCACCGGAGAATTCATGCGGATACATTTTCATACGCTTACGCGCTTCCGGCATCTTCACCGCATCCAGCATTCTGACTGACTCTTCAAAAGCTTCAGCTTTGCTCATGCCTTTATGCAGCATCAGAACTTCCATCAACTGCTCCCCGACCCGCATGTATGGATTGAGGGACGTCATCGGGTCCTGGAAAATCATCGAGATTTGCTCGGCGCGCAGTTTGTTCAGTTCACGTTCCGGTAAATTCAGAATTTCACGCCCGTTGAACGTTGCGGAGCCCCCGATACGACCATTTGCCGCCAACAGGCCCATCAGGGCAAAGGCCGTTTGCGATTTACCCGAACCGGACTCCCCGACAATACCCAACGTTTCTCCGGCTCGCAGAGAAAAGTTTAAATCGTTGACCGCAGTAACATCGCCGTCGGGGGTAGCAAACGTCACGCGCAGATCTTTTACGTTCAGCAGTGCGTTAGCCTGTTGTTGCGCGAGCGGCGCGGTTGAGGTTTCAATTACGCTCATGGCTGCACTCCTTAACGGTCTTTCGGGTCGAGGGCATCACGCAGGCCATCGCCAATAAAGTTAAAACAGAACAAAGTGACCACCAGGAAACCAGCCGGGAACAGCAGCAGCCATGGTGAGACTTCCATAGAGTTGGCACCATCACTGAGCAACGCGCCCCAGCTACTTAACGGCTCCTGCGTACCTAATCCCAAAAAGCTCAGGAAGGATTCAAACAGGATCATGCTCGGCACCAGCAATGAAGCGTAAACCACCACCACACCCAGCACGTTCGGCACAATATGGCGGATAACGATACGCACGGTAGACACCCCACCCACTTGCGCCGCTTCAATAAACTCTTTGCGCTTGAGACTTAGCGTTTGCCCACGCACGATACGCGCCATATCCAGCCAGGAGACCATCCCGATAGCGACAAAAATCAGCAGAATATTTTGCCCAAAGAAGGTGACCAGCAGGATCACGAAGAACATGAACGGGAAGGAGTTGAGGATTTCCAGCAGACGCATCATCACCGAGTCGATTTTTCCGCCGAGGTAGCCCGACAGAGAACCGTACAGCGTACCAACAACCACCGCGACTAACGCCGCCGCAATGCCGACCATCAGCGAAATGCGCCCGCCAATTGCCACACGCACCAACAGGTCGCGTCCCGACGAGTCAGTACCGAAATAGTGGCCTGATTCCCTATCCGGCGCACTGGACATCATGCCCCAGTCGGTATCGAAGTAGGTAAACTGCGACAACATCGGTGCCAGCGTTACGAACAGCGCAATAATTACCAGCACCACCAGGCTTGCTACCGCCGCGCGGTTATGCATAAAGCGTCGACGCGCGTCCTGCCACAGGCTACGGCCTTCGACCTCCAGCTTTTCACTGAAATTCTCCAGCGCCTCGCTGTTTTTCTTACTTAACATCATAGCGAGCTCCAGTATCAGTAACGAATTTTCGGGTCGATAACGGCATACAGCACATCGACAATCGCGTTAAACACGATGGTCAGCGTACCCACCAGTATGGTCAGACTAAGAACCAGCGAATAGTCGCGATTTAACGCCCCATTGACGAACAACTGGCCAATACCCGGCAAACCATAAATGGTTTCAATAACCATCGAACCGGTGATAATGCCGACAAATGCCGGTCCCATATAGGACAGCACTGGCAACAGCGCTGGTTTTAACGCATGACGGAAAATAATCCGCCGCATCGGCAGCCCTTTAGCGCGCGCGGTACGAATAAAGTTAGAGTGCAGTACTTCAATCATCGAACCGCGAGTAATACGTGCGATACTGGCGATGTAGGCCAGTGACAAGGCCACCATCGGCAGGATCATAAATTTCAGCGCCCCGCCGTTCCAGCCCCCGCCGGGTAGCCATTTCAAGGTTATGGCAAATATCATGACCAATAAGGGAGCGACCACGAAACTGGGGATAACCACCCCGGTCATAGCCACCCCCATCACCGTATAGTCCCAACGTGTATTTTGCTTCAGCGCGGCTATCACTCCGGCGCTAACACCGACGAGTACCGCCAGAATAAAGGCTGCCGCACCCAGCTTCGCAGAAACCGGAAAGCTCGAGGCAACGAGGTCGTTAACCGTGTAGTCTTTATATTTAAAGGATGGTCCAAAATCGCCGTGCGCCAGCTGTTTCAGATAGCTGAAGTACTGCGTCGAGATGGGATCGTTAAGATGATATTTCGCTTCAATATTCGCCAGCACCTCTGGCGGTAACGCGCGTTCCCCGGTGAATGGGCTTCCGGGCGCAAGGCGCATCATAAAGAATGAAATCGTAATAAGAATAAACAGCGTCGGAATCGCTTCCAGACAGCGACGTAATATAAATTTTAACATTGCCCGTACCTTCTGGCGTGTGCCTTTATACCCGTCATACTTCAAGCTGCAAGTGCGTTGGCTTTACTCGCTCACGCCAGTCACTTACTTAAGTAAGCTCCTGGCGATTCGCTGCGTTGCCGCCTTCCTGCAACGTGAAGTGTTTAGGGTATACCTCTCTTTGTCTAAAGAGGTATTTATAGTTCGAAGAAAAAGACACTGTGGGGCAACATGATCGCCCCACGTCTTGCCATTAATGCTTGATAATATACAAGTCTTTAACGTGGATATTATCCATCGGGTCTTTACCGGAGTATCCGCCAACCCATGGTTTCACCAGGCGGGCATTAACATAGTAATAAACCGGTACAATCGCAGAATCTTTATCCAGCTGCTGTTCCGCTTTCGAATACAGTTCGCTGCGCTGCGCTTCATCCGTCACTTTCAGCGTATCCGCAATCAGCTTATCAAATGCCGGGCTCTTATAGTGGACGGTATTATTGGAGCTGTCGGACAGCACCATATTCAGGAAGGACGTCGGTTCGTTATAGTCTGCACACCAGCCCGCACGCGAAACATCATAGTTGCCCTGATGGCGCGTATCGAGGAACGTTTTCCATTCCTGGTTTTCCAGCTTCACATTAGCACCCAGATTTTTCTTCCAGATAGATGCCGCGGCAATAGCCAGCTTCTTATGCAGGTCTGAGGTGTTATACAACAGATCAAAGGTCAGCGGTTTCTCAGCGGTATATCCGGCCTCAGCCAGCAGTTTCTTCGCTTCTTCATTACGTTTTTCCTGAGACCACTTGAACCACTCTGGCTCAACCAGTTTCGCACCATCAGTGTATGGAGGAGTAAAGCTATATGCCGGCAGGTCACCCTGGTTTTTCACTTTATTGACGATAATGTCACGATCCAACGCCAGCTTCAGGGCGGTACGAACACGAACATCGTTGAACGGTGCTTTCTGGTTGTTAATTTCGTAATAATAGGTGCACAGATACGGGTCAACGTGGACTTCGTTCGGGATCTCTTTTTTCAGTTTCTGGAATAACTCAATCGGCATGTTGTTATAGGTCATGTCGATTTCACCGCTGCGATAGCGGTTAACGTCAGTCACTTCAGAAGAAATAGGCAGGTAGGTTACCTGGTTAATAACCGTTTTGGCGTTGTCCCAATAGTTGGTATTACGCTCAAGCACAATGCGCTCGTTGACAACCCAGTCTTTCAGTTTATACGCACCGTTAGTAACGATGTTAGCGGGCTGGGTCCACTTCTCGCCGAATTTTTCAACAGCCGCTCTGGGAACCGGTGAAACGGAGGAGTGCACAAGCAGTTTGTAGAAATAAGGAACTGGTTCGCTGAGGGTAACTTCAAAAGTATGATCGTCGAGAGCTTTTACACCGAGATCGGTGATCGGCTTTTTGCCGGCGATAATATCATCAATATTGACAATATGACCGTACTGCAAATAGCTGGCATACGGTGAAGCGGTATTTGGGTTAGCCAGTCGTTGCCAGCTATACACGAAATCTTGCGCGGTAACAGGCGTGCCGTCAGACCACTTTGCATCTTTACGCAGATGGAATGTCCAGACTTTAAAATCTTTATTTTCCCATTTTTCAGCCACGCCAGGCGATGGTTTGCCATCGACATCACTGATTAATAAACCTTCAAACAGGTCACGGTTAATGTTGGATTCAGGTACACCTTCGATTTTGTGGGGATCGAGTGACTGCACTTCCGAACCGTTATTGCGCACCAGAGTCTGCTTTTCAGCAAGCTGCACACCCGCTGGCACGACTGCCGCCGTGGCAACATTTCCAGCGACTAGCGCAGTTAAGATCCCCGCAGCTACTAAACTTTTTTTAGTGATGTTAGTCATTGTGTTGTACTCCCTCATTATTATGGCTGGTTTTTTAACCAGACTGTTAATCCTGTCAGGATCCCTGTACGGCACCGGAGATTTTCTGCCGTCAGGTGGTTTATTGTTTTACTGCTTGCTATCACCGACTTTATTTATTCTGGCGATTCGTATGACCGCCTTGCGTCGATTCTCTACGTGCCTCCCCTGCCGGAAACACGCTATTACCCTGTTGAGAGAAACTAACTGCAAATGATTCTCATCAACGTGAATTCTTCTGCATAATATCTGGCCGGAAAGTATCAAATGCGTTTCTTAACCGCCAATACATTTTACAAATTTGTTAACCAATTCTCTTTTATTGGAAATAAATCTCACTTAAAAAGTCTTACGAATGAAGATTCGTTATGGAAAATTCATAAAAATCAATACATTATGTCTACTATGGTGTTAACCATCCTGTCCGAAGTCAACGCCATGTCAAAATGCACATAAATTTAACAATTGGTTATTAATTAGCACATTCATCTGAAATAAAGGCTGAAATAACTAATAACATTTCGATAATCCTTCAGCAAGCCCCAGAGTATGATGTTAATAAAATAACAGCAGTATCGGTCTTCACCGGGCGTACTGAGACGTGTTATATCTTTAGAATCAATGACTAACAGAAGAGTTAATCATCAGCATTTTTTATTATTGCTCTGCTGATTTTCAACTTTAGTGAGAAGTTTTACTGATAATGAAATGAAACGGAGCCGGACACGACTCCGTTTGCACAGAAGAGAGGTTTCAGGCCAGCAAACCAGGGAAAATGGATTTGATGCCTGTAACGATAAATTCGATACCCAAAGCCATTAACAGCAGCCCCATAATACGCGTAATGACATTGATACCGGTTTGGCCCAACAGGCGCACTAACCATGGTGCCATGCGGAACAGCCCCCAGCAGCACAGGGCAAACAACGCAATCGCTACAAAAAAGCCAAACAGGTTAATCGCGCTATGATATCGCGTACCCCAAACAATAGTTGAGCTTATCGCCCCCGGCCCCGCCATCAACGGCAATGCCAACGGCACAACGCCGATACTTTCACGAATTGCGGTTTCTGATTTTTCCTGTTTGTTTTGTTTATCTTCCCCTAGTTTTCCGCTAATCATTGACATCGCGATAGTCACAACCAGAATGCCGCCAGCGATCCTGAACGAGTCAATTGAGATGCCAAAGAGTTGCAGAATACCATCACCAAGAAACAGCGAAGTCCACAGGATGATTGCGACAGAAAGGTTTGCCGTGAGGTTGGTTTTGTTTCGTGCTGCGGCAGTTTGATAGCTGGTCATACTGATAAAGACGGGGATGATCCCTACCGGGTTGACCAACGCAAATAACCCAATGAAAAATTTAAAATAGACAGGAAAATCAAATAGCGTTTGGATCACGGTTAGCTCCGAAGCGTTAGCCGGATAAAATGAGTCATAAAAATTGATAAAATCCGCGCTGAAGATACGCCTTTTGTCAGCATACTTCACCTTCTATCTGCGTATATCAATGTAAATACGCTACCAATACTCAGTGTTATTAATATGTATTAAATATGCTAATGTTATTAGCATTCATCACGCCAATTTATTAACACTTAACGAGAAACGCTAAAAGGGCCTGCTGAAAGGTGTCAGCTTTGCGATTTTTTGATCCAGATCACGCAATTACTACTCAGAAGTGAGTAATCTTGCTTACGCCACCTGGAGGTAACGCGTTAGAGTTAACAGGCGCTAGCGTATAAGCTCTTTTAGTAAATCAAAGTAAAGTGGACGTTAATTAACCGTTTGATTTTCAAACCATTACACAAATTTTCGTCGGTCTGTCTATACTCTCGTATCGAGCAGATGATTTACTAAAAAAGTTTAACATTATCAGGAGAGCATCATGGCTGTTACTAATGTCGCTGAACTTAACGCACTTGTAGAGCGCGTAAAAAAAGCCCAGCGTGAATATGCCAGTTTCACTCAAGAACAGGTTGACAAAATCTTCCGTGCCGCCGCTCTGGCTGCCGCAGACGCTCGAATTCCTCTCGCGAAAATGGCCGTTGCCGAATCCGGCATGGGTATTGTCGAAGATAAAGTGATTAAAAACCACTTCGCTTCTGAATACATTTACAACGCTTACAAAGATGAAAAAACCTGTGGTGTGCTGTCTGAAGACGACACTTTTGGTACCATCACTATTGCTGAACCGATTGGTATCATCTGCGGTATCGTTCCAACCACTAACCCTACCTCTACTGCGATCTTCAAATCACTGATCAGCCTGAAGACCCGTAACGCCATCATCTTCTCTCCGCATCCGCGCGCAAAAGATGCAACTAACAAAGCAGCTGACATCGTTCTGCAAGCAGCTATCGCTGCTGGCGCACCGAAAGATCTGATCGGCTGGATCGATCAACCTTCCGTTGAACTGTCTAACGCGCTGATGCACCACCCGGACATCAACCTGATCCTTGCGACCGGTGGTCCAGGCATGGTTAAAGCGGCATACAGCTCCGGTAAACCGGCTATCGGCGTAGGCGCAGGTAACACCCCTGTTGTTATCGACGAAACCGCTGATATCAAACGTGCTGTTGCATCTGTTCTGATGTCTAAAACCTTCGATAACGGCGTAATCTGTGCTTCTGAGCAGTCTGTCGTCGTGGTTGACTCCGTATATGATGCAGTACGTGAGCGTTTTGCGACTCACGGCGGCTACATGCTGCAGGGCAAAGAGCTGAAAGCAGTCCAGGACGTTATCCTGAAAAATGGCGCGCTGAACGCAGCTATCGTTGGTCAGCCGGCATACAAGATTGCTGAACTGGCAGGCTTCTCCGTACCAGAAACCACTAAGATTCTGATCGGTGAAGTGAAGGTTGTTGACGAAAGCGAACCGTTTGCTCACGAGAAACTGTCTCCGACGCTGGCAATGTACCGTGCGAAGGACTTCGAAGACGCAGTCATCAAAGCTGAAAAACTGGTTGCGATGGGCGGTATCGGTCATACCTCTTGCCTGTACACTGACCAGGACAACCAGCCAGAGCGTGTTGCTTACTTCGGTCAGATGATGAAAACCGCACGTATTCTGATCAACACCCCGGCTTCTCAGGGTGGTATCGGTGACCTGTACAACTTCAAACTCGCACCTTCCCTGACTCTGGGTTGTGGTTCCTGGGGTGGTAACTCCATCTCTGAAAACGTTGGTCCTAAGCACCTGATCAACAAGAAAACCGTTGCTAAGCGAGCTGAAAACATGTTGTGGCACAAACTTCCGAAATCTATCTACTTCCGTCGTGGCTCTCTGCCAATCGCACTGGATGAAGTGATTACCGATGGTCACAAACGTGCGCTGATCGTGACCGACCGCTTCCTGTTCAACAACGGTTATGCAGACCAGATCACCTCCGTTCTGAAAGCTGCTGGCGTTGAAACCGAAGTGTTCTTTGAAGTTGAAGCTGACCCGACTCTGACCGTTGTTCGCAAAGGTGCTGAGCTGGCTAACTCCTTCAAACCAGACGTAATCATCGCACTGGGTGGTGGTTCCCCGATGGACGCCGCGAAAATCATGTGGGTTATGTACGAGCACCCGGAAACTCACTTCGAAGAACTGGCACTGCGCTTTATGGACATCCGTAAACGTATCTACAAGTTCCCGAAAATGGGCGTAAAAGCGAAGATGATTGCAGTTACCACCACTTCCGGTACCGGTTCTGAAGTGACTCCGTTTGCGGTCGTTACCGACGATGCAACTGGGCAGAAATACCCGCTGGCAGACTACGCGCTGACTCCGGATATGGCGATTGTTGACGCCAACCTGGTTATGGATATGCCGAAGTCACTGTGTGCGTTCGGTGGTCTGGATGCCGTCACTCACGCTCTGGAAGCTTACGTTTCAGTACTGGCTTCTGAGTTCTCTGACGGTCAGGCTCTGCAAGCGCTGAAATTGCTGAAAGAAAACCTGCCAGCGTCTTACCATGAAGGTTCTAAGAACCCGGTAGCGCGTGAGCGTGTACACAGTGCAGCAACTATCGCCGGTATCGCGTTTGCTAACGCCTTCCTGGGTGTATGTCACTCAATGGCGCACAAACTGGGTTCTCAGTTCCACATTCCTCACGGTCTGGCGAACGCCCTGCTGATCAGCAACGTTATTCGTTATAACGCGAACGACAACCCGACTAAACAGACTGCATTCAGCCAGTACGACCGTCCGCAGGCACGCCGTCGCTACGCTGAAATCGCAGACCATCTGGGTCTGAGCGCACCGGGCGACCGTACTGCCGCGAAAATCCAGAAACTGCTGGGCTGGCTGGAAGAAATCAAAGCTGAATTGGGTATTCCTAAGTCTATCCGTGAAGCTGGCGTTCAGGAAGCTGACTTCCTGGCACACGTGGACAAACTGTCTGAAGATGCGTTTGACGACCAGTGTACTGGTGCTAACCCACGTTACCCGCTGATTTCTGAACTGAAACAGATCCTGCTGGATACCTACTACGGTCGTGAGTATAGCGAAGGTCAGACCGCCGCTAAGACTGAAGCAGTAGCTGCACCGAAAGCAGAAAAGAAAGCGAAGAAATCCGCTTAATTTGCTCAGATAAGTTTTAGTTTCATCATAAACGGTCCCAATTGAATTGGGGCCGTTTTTTTTCGTCTTGTGTTATGAAAATCGGGGAATACACAATTTAACCATGTGAATAGAATGGCAGTGTAAGAGATGTATTCAGGAAGATGTGAGACTAGCCGTCAGAAGAGAGTCTGACAGGGTAGAGAACATTGACGAAGGTTCCGGCCTACCCTGTGTTTATAAGCGCTCAGAAGCGTACAGGGTTAATCGTGGCTGTGTCGTTCTTGTATCGCCGTCAGAGAGCCCTCAGACTGCGCTTGTTTGTAGTGTTTACGACATACCGACACATAGCGTTCATTCCCGCCGATAACCACCTGCTCGCCCTCGTTATAAGGTCTTCCAGCCTGATCAAGGCGTAATACCATGCTGGCCTTACGGCCACAGAAACAAATGGTCTTTAATTCAACCAGTTTATCTGACCACGCAAGCAGGTATTCGCTGCCACCAAATAACTCACCACGAAAATCAGTACGTAAGCCGTAACACAAAACAGGAATATCCAGTTGATCGACAACTTCAGATAATTCATAAACCTGTTGTCGGGTCAGAAACTGAGACTCATCGACCAGTACACAGTGAATTCTTTGCTGCGCATTCTCGGCGCGAATCTCTTCGAACAATGATGAATTTTGGTTAAACAATTTTGCAGGTGACGACAGACCTATACGTGAACTTACTTTTCCAGCACCAAAACGGTCATCAATTTCCGCTGTATATACAACGGCACGCATCCCACGTTCCTGATAATTGTACGAAGATTGCAACAATGCAGTCGACTTACCTGCGTTCATTGCAGAATAGTAAAAATATAGTTGTGCCATTGACCGAAGGCCCTCACCCGGGGAAATAAATATGGGCTGGATTGTATCATATTTCACGAACATGTCGGTGTAGCGTTGGCCGCAAAGGCGTATAAATGAGCGGGCAAGCTCGCACAGTGCCACCTGAATTTAAGTAACGGGTAGTGAGAGAGCATACAACCATCGACCAAACAGCCTGAGCTCGGACGCGTATATACACACTCTTTCACAAATAGTGCTCATGAAATTTATCAATGTCACTTATCATCATACGGCAATAAAGAACCCCTTCCCATATTGTTATTGAATCTACCTACTGTCGCCATGTATTAGCGAATTCACGTAAGCAAAACTAATACAAAAGGTTGAAATCACTGCAAAGAGATACTATTTGTACACCATAAAATGTGACCTGAATCTTGAATTTTTACTCTCAGCCGCTGAGAAGCCCCCTCGCCAATAAGCCTTTTTTATGCCCAACATCATGGGGAATTTAAGACAGGAGAATTAATTCTGATACTAAATAAAGCGCAATTTTGAATTCCTTACATTCCTGGCTATTGCACAACTGAATTTATCGCTCTATTATTAGCTCAACAAACCACCCCAATATAAGTTTGAGATTACTACAATGAGCGAAGCACTTAAAATTCTGAACAACATCCGTACTCTTCGTGCGCAGGCAAGAGAATGCACTCTGGAAACGCTTGAAGAAATGCTGGAAAAATTAGAAGTTGTAGTTAGCGAGCGTCGCGAAGAAGAAAGCGCTGCTGCTGCTGAAGTTGAAGAACGTACTCGTAAACTGCAACAATATCGTGAAATGCTGATCGCTGACGGCATTGATCCGAACGAATTGCTGAATAGCATGGCTGCTGTTAAATCTGGCACCAAAGCTAAGCGCGCTGCACGTCCGGCTAAATATAGCTATGTTGACGAAAACGGTGAAACTAAAACCTGGACTGGCCAGGGTCGTACACCGGCAGTGATCAAAAAAGCTATGGAAGAACAAGGTAAACAACTGGACGATTTCCTGATCAAGGAATAATTCAGAAATAGTTTGTTTAAAATCCCGCCACTGGCGGGATTTTTTTTACCGGTACTTCGCTCAAACCTACCCGGATTAGGTATAAAAAAACGGCGCTGTTAATACAGCGCCGTTCTGACCAGATAATACCAGAAGGTTACTTCTTAATACCCATCTCGTCTTCCAGCCAGGCTTTAAATTCGGCGCCGAGAGTATTATGGCGAATACCATATTCAACGAACGCCTGCATATAGCCCAGTTTATTACCACAGTCGTGGCTTTTGCCCTTCATGTGATAAGCTTCAACCGTCTCTTTTTCAATCAGCATATCGATAGCATCTGTCAGCTGAATTTCATCACCCGCTCCCGGAGGGGTTTTAGCCAGCAGAGGCCAGATATCGGCACTAAGAACGTAACGACCCACAACGGCCAGATTAGAAGGCGCAACATCAGCTTTTGGTTTTTCAACCACACCAACCATCGGGACGCTTTCGCCCGGGGATAATTCAACGCCTTTACAATCCACAACGCCATAAGCCGTAACATCTTCTACCGGTTCAACCATAATCTGGCTGCTACCTGTTTCATCAAAACGATGAATCATTTCGGCAAGGTTGTCGCGGGATAAATCAGATTCGTATTCGTCAAGAATTACGTCCGGCAGGATTACAGCTACCGGTTCATCGCCAACCACAGGGTGCGCGCACAATACCGCGTGGCCCAGACCTTTAGCCAGCCCCTGACGCACCTGCATAATAGTCACATGTGGCGGACAAATAGATTGCACTTCTTCCAGCAGCTGACGTTTTACACGTTTTTCCAGCATCGCTTCAAGTTCAAAACTGGTGTCGAAGTGGTTTTCAATGGAATTTTTAGACGAGTGAGTTACAAGTACAATTTCAGTGATGCCCGCAGCAATACATTCGTTTACGACGTACTGAATTAATGGCTTATCAACCAACGGTAGCATCTCTTTCGGGATTGCTTTCGTAGCCGGTAACATCCTGGTTCCTAATCCCGCAACTGGGATAACGGCTTTTTTGACTTTTGAATTAAGGGCAGCCATTTAAAACTCTCCTGGACTGTTCATGTATTGAACGTGTTCATCATTCTGTATCGCATCCGAGTATATCAGTACAGCGACAAGCTTCTGGTATGAAAAGGACGCGCGTCGGTATAATTAAGATAAATACGAATAAATCTGGCGCTGATAGTAGCACTCACAACATGGGGAGGGTGAACCAATTTCATTTGCACGCCTCTCAATTGTTCATTCCGCAGACAACATCAAGCGCAGGCGACCTCCCGCCCCCCAAATCTGGCATTGCCATGACTCACAATGTTGGCTCAGCTGATTAAGATACGTATTACCTAAGGTACCCAGCGGAACGCCATTGCTGATTTGCACTTGGTGGGAACCGGTATTTAATGTCGCATTCAGCCCTGCTGATACCAGAATTAGATTTTTTAATCCGCTGTGGTAATACCCTACCAGCAAGGGAAACTGCCCTGGTAAATTGGCTTGCCGCAACAAATGATTTACCTGTTTCAATAACGTACCTAGCTCTGGCAACCGTTGATTTTGTTGTGTCAGTTGCTCCTGCAGTAAACCATTAAATAGCGCTCGCAGTAATAATGCAGCCAGCACGCCATTATCCCCTGCCCGCGTCACATCAAGGCAATAGAATGCAAGGTCATGATCCGACAGCGGCGCAATATCCAACACCAGCCCCGGTTGGTCGGCTGCCACCAATTGTCGATAGTTAATGCGACAGTGCGAGAGCACTTGCGACACTGGAGGCTGTAATTCTTTTAGCAACTTCGCAGCAGCAGCTGGATCGTCCACCATCGCATCCCAGTCGCGAAACAGCCGTTCTTCTTCTTCCACGCGTGAATTAAACATGTTGGGATAAAGACAGGCAAAGACGGTTTCTCGCAAGCGATTAAGGTCTTTCACCGGCTTCAACAGGACATCATCCACACCGAGTCGTAGCGCTTTGGCTATGTCGGACATGTTTTCCGTCGCAGAAATCACCAGTATCGGGGTCTGATCGCCACGATTGCGTAAATACTCAACCAGTTTGAGACCGTTCATTCTTGGCATAGCCAGGTCGCAGATCATCAGGTCGGGTTTAAAATGCCCAAGCAAGTCCAGTGCTTCAAGTCCGTCACCAGCTACCGCCGTTGTCGCTCCCAAAGAGGAAAACCATGAGTCCATGAGTGAGCGAAATACCGGCTCATCCTCAACGATAAGAATCTGTTTTCCGACCAATGGCTGCGTCATATTCTCCCCCCTGACTGGCTTTAATAAATAGTGGCATGCTATTGCCACTCACGCCTGTCAGAATTAGCTTAAGTGTTGATAAAAAATGCGTTAGACGTTGGTTTTCACCAGGGGTAGAAGCTCATCCATTTTCTTCTCGACCGCTAACTGCCCGGCAGCAATTGCCGCACTGGCGCGGTGAAAATCCAGCGTGGATATTTGTGGACAAAACGGCTGAATCAGAATGTCTGGAGGGTCACCGGCCATGCGGTTACGTTTCAGTCGGTTTTCCAGAACCTGAATAGACGTCGTCATAATCTCCATCGCCGTGGGCGCAGTTACTGCACGCCTGGCCGTAATGTTGCTCAAGCGTTCTTTCAGACGGGCATGCCATGAGAGTTCGTCACCATCATCACCCGATTCGGCATCGCTATTGACGTTGAAGGAGAGTAAATCTTGTTGCATGAGATGCGCATCGTGTTGCAGGTCGACCGCAATAACAATATCGGCCCCCAACGCGCGAGTCAGGGAGACAGGGACAGGATTCACCACCGCACCATCGACCAGCCAGTAACCATTGTGCGCCACAGGTGACATCAGGCCAGGAATACTGCAGGAGGCCCGGACAGCCAGATGTAAATCACCTTCGGTGAACCAAAGTTCCCGACCCGTACTCAGATTGGTGGCCACTGTTGCGAAACGGCGAGTACATTGCTCAATTGCTTCTACCGGCATCACATTACGGTACTGATTGAATACCCGTTCACCGCGCAGTAAACCTCCCCTGCGCCACGAGAGATCCATCAACCGCAAAACATCCCAATAGCTGAAAGAACAGACCCACTTTTCGAGAGCAGGCAGCTTATTGCAGGCGTAGGCAGCGCCAACCAACGAACCGATGGAGCACCCTGCCACGATATCAACATCAATACCCATATGCTTAAGGGCTTTAATAACGCCAATATGCGACCAACCTCGCGCCGCGCCGGAACCTAGCGCCAGCCCAATTTTTATTTTTCTCATTATACGTACAAACTTCCCCTGGCTTGCAGACGTAGCAACATCGCTACCGCTCAGTTAACATAGTGCCACTCTGGCGTTTTTACGCCGTTTTTATATTCCAGGGAGTACTTTGTGTCTCAGCTTTGTCCCTGTGGTAGCGCTGTCGAGTATAGCCTATGTTGCTACCGTTATGTGTCCGGCGCGCAAGTAGCACCTACGCCGTCACACCTCATGCGTTCTCGTTACTGTGCTTTTGTGATGAAAGACGCAGATTACCTTATCAGGACCTGGCATCCGAATTGTCATGCGGCCGAGTTTCGCGACGACATTATCGCAGGATTTACTCATACCGAATGGCTTGGACTGACCGTTTTTGAACAAGAGACGGCAGACACAGAAAATATCGGCTATGTCAGTTTTGTCGCACGGTTTTCTGAACAAGGTAAAACAGGTGCAATTATCGAGCGCTCTCGTTTTTTAAAAGAAAACGGTCAGTGGTACTATATAGATGGTACACGCCCTCAAATTGGACGAAACGATACCTGCCCTTGTGGCTCAGGTAAAAAATTTAAAAAGTGCTGCGGCTAATCAACGCCCGACAGTATCAATTTTGCAAACATTCTCAACAGGATCACCGCTGCAAATGCATTCATTACAACGAAAAGTGCTGCGTACTATTTGCCCGGACCAAAAAGGTCTGATCGCGCGCATTACGAATATCTGTTACAAGCATGAACTGAACATCGTGCAGAACAATGAGTTTGTGGACCACCGTACCGGACGCTTTTTTATGCGCACCGAACTGGAGGGCATTTTTAACGACGTCACGCTGCTTGCCGATCTGGACAGCGCCTTACCTGAAGGCTCGATTCGTGAATTAACCCCAGCAGGCCGCCGCCGCATCGTCATTTTGGTCACCAAGGAAGCGCATTGCCTGGGCGATTTATTAATGAAGGCCAATTATGGCGGGCTGGATGTTGAAATCGCCGCGGTGATCGGCAATCACGAGACCTTGCGTCCTCTGGTTGAACGGTTTGATATTCCGTTTGAGCTGGTGAGCCATGAAGGTTTAACACGTGACGAACATGATCAGAAAATGGCTGATGCTATCGACGCCCACCAGCCGGACTATGTCGTGCTGGCTAAATACATGCGCGTTCTGACCCCGACATTTGTTTCACGCTTTCCGAATAAAATTATCAATATCCACCATTCATTCCTGCCAGCATTCATTGGTGCTCGTCCGTACCATCAAGCTTATGAGCGTGGCGTGAAGATCATCGGCGCGACGGCCCACTACGTGAATGATAACCTCGATGAAGGCCCAATCATTATGCAGGACGTGATCCATGTTGATCACACCTACACTGCCGAAGATATGATGCGCGCGGGTCGCGACGTTGAAAAAAATGTATTAAGCCGTGCGCTGTATCAGGTTCTGGCTCAACGCGTCTTTGTTTACGGTAACCGAACGATTATTCTGTAATCGATTGATAAGTTAATTGGTTACCTTTACATCTTTACGTGTAAAAATCAGGCAACCAGTTCTTTTTTATCAACGGAATGCTTTACAGGGGCGCATCATTTGATATGATGCGCCCCGCTTCCAACGGAAGCAGGCCAGTAATTAGCATTACCCCGTGGTGGGGTTCCCGAGCGGCCAAAGGGAGCAGACTGTAAATCTGCCGTCATCGACTTCGAAGGTTCGAATCCTTCCCCCA
>NZ_JAOWIA010000061.1:0-50912 GCF_030332345.1 Citrobacter sp. Cpo221 | reverse complement strand
TTCCCGAGCGGCCAAAGGGAGCAGACTGTAAATCTGCCGTCATCGACTTCGAAGGTTCGAATCCTTCCCCCACCACCATCACTTCATAAAGCACCAACAGCAAATCAATCTCTAATGCCCCATATTCTGCCCATGCGGGAAGGATGAGAAGCTTCGACTAAGGTTCGATTCGAGCGTAGCGAGAAAGCGTTGCCGCAGGCAACGACCCGAAGGGCGAAGCGCGCAGCGCTGAGTAATCCTTCCCCCACCACCATCACTTCATAAAGCATCAACAGCAAATCAATCTCTAATGCCCCATATTCTGCCCATGCGGGAAGGATGAGAAGCTTCGACTAAGGTTCGATTCGAGCGAAGCGAGAAAGCGTTGCCGCAGGCAACGACCCGAAGGGCGAAGCGCACTGCGCTGAGTAATCCTTCCCCCACCACCATCACTTCATAAAGCAACACACTCAATTCCTCTGCAATGCCCTTTATTTGCCTGATGCGCTATGCTTATCAGGCCTACGAACTCGACACGTGCCCGCTATTTGTCTGCTGCGCTACGCTTATCAGGCCTACAGCACTCGCTGATACCTTCGTAGGTCGGATAAGGCGCTTGCGCCGCCATCCGGCAAACAGGCATAAAAAAACCCCGCCGAAGCAGGGTTTTGTCATTCTCAAATATACGATTAGTGACGCGCGCGAACAATCTGGTATTTGCGTGTCAGATATTCGACCGGGACGCTCCAGATGTGTACCAGACGCGAGAATGGGAACAACAGGAACAGCGTCATACCCAGCACCAGGTGCATACGGAAAATGAACGCAACACCATCCAGATATTGAGACGCTCCGCCCTGGAAGGTCACCACTGTCTGCGCCCAGTTCACCAGCTTCATCATCTCACTACCGTCCATATGCTGGGCGGAGAACGGAATGGTCAGCAGGCCCAGCGCACACTGGATCACCAGCAGTGAGAGGATCAGAATATCCGCTCCGGTGGTGGTGGCCCGCACGCGTGGGCTGAACAGACGACGTTTCAGCAGCAGTACGCCACCAACCAGACACATCAGGCCACTGGCACCGCCCGCAAACATTGCCATCTTTTGTTTCACTTCAAGCGGTAGCCAGGCTTCATACATCCAGTGCGGCGTCAACATGCCAAGGAAGTGCCCTGCAAAGATACCCAGGATCCCGATGTGAAACAGGTTTGACGCCAGATTCATCCCTTTGCGATCCAGCATCTGACTGGAAGCCGCACGCCATGTATATTGCCCATAGTCATAACGCAGCCAGCTGCCGATCAGAAAGACAGAACCCGCGATGTACGGATAGATGTCAAAGAAGAACGTATTCAGGAAGTGCATTATTGCTGTCCTCCGGTGGTGATATTCAGATACTGCGGCGCAACGGCCCCGGCAAAACGACGCTGGTGAGCGGAGATTTCCGACTCGCCACACCCCTGATCGGCGAAGAATTTCACCTGCTCTTCTTCCCAGACCGCATCCAGCGCTTGTGGAGTATCGTCACGGGCTTCATCCGCAATTTTTTCAGCCACTTTATCGCTGTCGATAACGGTATTCGCCAGTTTTAACAGCAGATCGAACAGCACCGCATAACGGCTTTCACGCTGTTGCAAACGAGCGCTGAGCAGCGCCAGAATCGGCGCAATATCCTGTAAGCCACCTAGCGCTTCGCTTTTCGGCAGTTGCGCAAGGTATTCCAGATACAGCGGCAGATGATCGGGAAGTTCGCGGCTGTCGAGCTGCAAACCGTGCTGCTCATACTGTGCCATCAGGTCAACCATAGCCTGACCGCGATCGCGGGATTCACCGTGAACATGTTCAAACAGCAGCAGCGATGTCGCGCGGCCACGGTCAAACAGTTCGCTGTAGGCGGCCTGCACATCCAGCATGTCCTGCGCGGTTAGATCGCGCAGGAAAACGCCCAGAGCCTGGGCATCCTCTTTATCCAGGTTCTCAGATGACGCGAGTGCATCGAAAAGTTCCTGCTGATGCTGCCACAAGGCAGCATCCGGGTACTCGAGCAGACGCGAAACAATGACGAGTTCAATCATTGGTGCGGCTCCGTTTTGCTGGTCACATCGACAGCGTCGATGCGGCGGCTGTTGAACAGATTGAATTTAGTATCAGAACCGTGGCAACCGTCGCCGAAGGTAAAGCCACAACCGCTTTTCTCCGGGAACGCGTCACGCGCCAGTTCACGATGACTGCTCGGTACCACGAAACGATCTTCGTAGTTCGCGATTGCCAGGTAACGATACATTTCCTGTGCCTGTGCTTCGCTTAAGCCCACCTCTTCCAGTGCACGGGTATCAACTTTGCCGTCAACAGTTTCCGCACGTTTGTAGTGACGCATTGCCAGCATACGTTTCAGCGCCAACAGTACTGGTTGGGTGTCACCTGCGGTCAGCAGGTTCGCCAGGTACTGAACCGGAATACGCAGGCTGTCAACATCCGGCAGAATACCGTTGCTGCCCAGCTCGCCCGCATCAGCAGCTGACTGAATCGGTGACAATGGCGGCACGTACCAGACCATCGGCAGTGTGCGGTATTCCGGATGCAGCGGCAGCGCCAGCTTCCAGTCCATCGCCATTTTGTAAACCGGAGACTGCTGTGCGGCATCAATGACGCTCAGCGGAATACCATCTTTCAGCGCCTGTTCAATAACAGCCGGATCGTTCGGATCGAGGAACACGTCCAGTTGACGCTGGTACAGATCTTTCTCGTGCTCGGTGCTTGCTGCACTTTCGATCGCATCTGCGTCATACAGCAGTACGCCGAGGTAACGGATACGACCTACACAGGTTTCGGAGCAAACGGTCGGCTGACCGGCTTCGATACGCGGGTAGCAGAAGATGCACTTCTCAGATTTCCCGCTCTTCCAGTTGAAGTAGATCTTCTTGTACGGGCAGCCGGTGATACACATACGCCAGCCGCGGCACTTGTCCTGGTCGATCAGCACGATGCCATCTTCTTCACGCTTGTAGATAGCGCCGCTCGGACAGGTCGCCACACACGCCGGATTAAGGCAGTGCTCACACAGACGCGGCAGGTACATCATGAAGGTGTTTTCGAACTGACCGTACATCGCCTTCTGCATGTTTTCGAAGTTCTGGTCTTTGGCGCGTTTTTCAAACTCGCCGCCCAGAATTTCTTCCCAGTTCGGACCGCTGGTGATTTTATCCATTCGCTGACCGGTGATCAGCGAGCGTGGACGAGCAATTGGCTGTGCTTTGCTGTCTGCCGGGGCGTTATGCAACGTCTGGTAGTCAAAATCGAACGGCTCGTAGTAATCATCCATGCCCGGCAGATGCGGGTTAGCAAAGATTTTACCCAACAGCAGCGCTTTGTTACCCATGCGCGGCTGCAGTTTGCCGTTGATTTTACGGATCCAACCGCCCTTCCATTTTTCCTGGTTTTCCCAGTCGTTCGGGAAGCCAACGCCAGGCTTACTTTCGACGTTGTTGAACCAGGCGTACTCCATACCTTCACGGCTGGTCCAGACGTTTTTACAGGTCACTGAACAGGTGTGGCAGCCGATGCACTTATCGAGATTCAGCACCATGCCGACTTGTGAACGAATTTTCATTTTACGCTCTCCTGTACCTGGTCATTGCCTTCGCCATCCAACCAGTTAATGTTCTTCATCTTACGTACAACTACGAACTCATCACGGTTTGAACCGACGGTACCGTAGTAGTTAAAGCCGTAGGCCAGCTGCGCATAGCCGCCGATCATATGGGTCGGTTTCGGCGTAATACGGGTCACCGAGTTGTGGATCCCACCACGCTGCTGGGTGATTTCTGAACCCGGCAGGTTAACGATACGTTCCTGCGCGTGGTACATCATGGTCATCCCGGCCGGTACACGCTGGCTGACAACTGCACGTGCCGTCAGCGCACCGTTGCTGTTGAAGACTTCGATCCAGTCGTTATCTTCGATTCCCAGATCCTTCGCATCGACTTCGCTCATCCACACAATCGGGCCACCGCGTGACAGCGTCAGCATCAGCAAGTTGTCGCTGTAAGTGGAGTGGATACCCCATTTCTGGTGCGGCGTCAGGAAGTTGAGCGCTTTTTCCGGGTTACCGTTTGATTTCTCGCCGATCACCGCTTTCACCGAACGGGTGTCGATTGGCGGACGGTAAACCAGCAGGCTTTCACCAAAGTCACGCATCCACTGATGATCCTGATACAACTGCTGGCGACCAGACAGCGTACGCCATGGGATCAGCTCGTGAACGTTGGTATAGCCGGCGTTATAAGACACGTGTTCATCTTCCAGTCCTGACCAGGTCGGGCTGGAGATAATTTTGCGCGGCTGCGCCTGAATATCGCGGAAGCGAATTTTTTCGTCCTCTTTATTCAGCGCCAGATGCGTATGGTCACGACCGGTAAATTCACTCAGCGCAGCCCAGGCTTTAACGGCTACCTGACCGTTAGTTTCCGGCGCCAGCGTCAGGATCATCTCGGCTGCATCAATTGCGGTATCCAGCATCGGCTGGCCTTTTGCCGGACCTTCAGCCTTGGTGTAATTGAGCTTACGCAGCAGATCCATTTCGCTCTGGGTATTCCAGGCAATCCCTTTACCGCCGTTACCGATTTTTTCCATCAGCGGGCCGATGGAGGTGAAACGCTCGTAGGTTGCTGGATAATCACGCTCAACGGTCATGATGTGCGGTGCGGTAACACCAGGAATCAGGTCACATTCACCTTTTTTCCAGTCCTTCACGTCCAGCGGTTGTGCCAGTTCTGCGGCAGAGTCGTGCTGAATTGGCAGCGTAACGACGTCGGTTTCTTTACCGAGATGACCCACGCAAACTTCAGAGAATTTCTTGGCGATGGCTTTGTAGATTTCCCAGTCGCTCTTTGATTCCCAGGCCGGGTCAACGGCCGCAGACAGAGGATGAATAAACGGATGCATGTCCGAGGTATTCATATCGTCTTTTTCATACCAGGTTGCGGTCGGCAGCACGATGTCGGAATACAGACAGGTGCTCGACAGACGGAAGTCCAGCGTGACAACCAGATCCAGTTTGCCGTCCAGGCCGTTATCCTGCCATTCCACTTCTTCAGGCTTCACGCCGCTCTGCTGGCCGAGATCTTTGCCCTGAATACCATGTTCAGTACCCAGCAGATACTTGAGCATGTACTCGTGGCCTTTACCGGAAGAACCGAGCAGGTTAGAACGCCAGATAAACAGGTTGCGCGGATGGTTTTTACCGTTTTCCGGCTGCTCTGCTGCAAAGCGAATTGAACCTTCTTTCAGGGATTTAACGGTGTAATCCACCGGCGTCATACCTGCTTTCTGCGCTTCTTCGGCGATACGCAGTGGGTTAGTCCCTAACTGCGGCGCAGATGGCAACCAGCCCATACGTTCAGCGCGAACGTTAAAATCAATCAAATGACCGCTGTAGCGGGATTTGTCTGCCATCGGGGAAAGCAGTTCCTGCGCAGTAACCGTCTCATAGCGCCATTGGCTGGAGTGGTTATAGAAGTAGGAAGTGCTGTTCATATGACGAGGCGGACGCTGCCAGTCAAGAGCAAACGCCAGCGGCTGCCAGCCGGTTTGCGGACGCAGTTTTTCCTGGCCGACATAGTGGGCCCAACCGCCGCCGCTCTGACCGATACAACCGCAGAACACCAGCATATTGATCAGGCCACGATAGTTCATATCGAGGTGGTACCAGTGGTTCAGGCCCGCACCGACGATGATCATCGAACGACCGTGTGTTTTATCGGCGTTATCCGCAAATTCACGGGCAATGCGCACGATCTGAGAGCGAGATACGCCAGTGATTTTTTCTGCCCATGCCGGCGTGTACGCTTTCACGTCATCGTAGCTGGTCGCGCAGTTTTCGTCGTTCAGACCACGTTCCAGGCCATAGTTAGCCATGGTCAGGTCGTAAACGGTGGTCACCAGCGCGGTAGAGCCATCGGCCAACTGCAGGCGTTTAACCGGCAGTTTGTGCAACAGAATATTTTCCAGCTCTACTTTACTGAAGTGCTCGGTGCCTTCGCCGCCAAAGTACGGGAAGCCCACTTCAGCGATATCGTCCTGGCTACCCAGCAGGCTGAGCTGCAGTTCAGTTTCATCACCGGACGTACCGTCGCGTTGCTCAAGGTTCCATTTGCCCTTTTCGCCCCAACGGAAACCAATTGAACCGTTTGGCGCAACCATTTCGCCGTTGCTGTTGATAGCGACGGTTTTCCATTCTGGGTTATTTTCCTGGCCCAGAGAGTCGACCAGATCCGCCGCACGCAGCATACGACCAGCAGCATAGTAGCCGTCACGCTCTTCGAGCATCACCAGCATTGGCATGTCGGTATAACGACGAACATAGTCGGTGAAGTACTGGCTCGGGTTATCGAGGTGGAACTCGCGCAGCATGACATGGCCCATCGCCATTGCCATCGCCGCATCGGTTCCCTGCTTCGGTGCTAGCCACAGGTCGCAAAGTTTGGCAATTTCTGCGTAGTCCGGAGTAATCGCTACCGTTTTGGTGCCTTTATAGCGAACTTCAGTAAAGAAGTGTGCATCCGGAGTACGGGTCTGCGGTACGTTAGAGCCCCATGCAAGAATGTAGCTGGAGTTATACCAGTCGGCAGATTCCGGTACGTCGGTTTGCTCGCCCCAGGTTTGCGGGGAAGCCGGCGGCAGGTCACAGTACCAGTCGTAGAAGCTCAGGCAGGTACCGCCAATCAGCGACATATAGCGTGCGCCGGAAGCATAAGAAACCATCGACATCGCTGGGATCGGAGAGAAGCCTGCAACTCGGTCAGGGCCATAGGTTTTGATGGTGTAAACGTTAGATGCAGCAATCAGTTCATTCACTTCCTGCCAGGAAGAACGAACAAACCCACCACGACCGCGCGCTTGTTTGAAGCTTTTTGCTTTGTCGGCGTCTTCGATGATGGATGCCCATGCGTCTACCGGATCGCTGTGCAGTCTTTTTGCTTCACGCCACATCTTCATCAGACGTTTGCGCATCAGCGGGTATTTCAGACGGTTAGCGCTGTAGAGATACCAGGAATAGCTTGCACCACGTGGGCAGCCGCGAGGCTCGTGGTTAGGCATATCTGGACGCGTGCGTGGGTAGTCAGTTTGCTGGGTCTCCCAAGTCACCAGACCATTTTTCACATAGATTTTCCAGCTGCATGAGCCCGTGCAGTTTACCCCGTGGGTTGAACGCACGATTTTGTCATGCTGCCAACGCTGGCGGTATCCGTCCTCCCAGTCCCTGTTGGTATTGAGAAGCTGGCCATGCCCATCGGCAAAGGTTTCGCCCTTCTGTTTGAAGTAGCGAAACCGGTCCAGGAATTTACTCATCGGTTTTCTCCTGTAGGAGCCTGACGGCTCTCTGATAAATCGACATTGCTTGATTGAGAGCGAAGGTAACGCTCTGAAAGGGCGTGAGAATTGATAACGATCAAGGCATGCAGGGATGAAAACAGAGGGTCGATTTTCACATACCCCCTTAGTAGGATATTAATAAAACAGTCAACATATTGAATTTAAATGATTTTATTAAAATCACTTATCATACAAATGTTAAATTCTTTATAAGTGGG
The DNA here is from genome assembly GCF_030332345.1 of Citrobacter sp. Cpo221. Classification (NCBI taxonomy): domain Bacteria; kingdom Pseudomonadati; phylum Pseudomonadota; class Gammaproteobacteria; order Enterobacterales; family Enterobacteriaceae; genus Citrobacter; species Citrobacter sp. Cpo221. The sequence continues at coordinate 43,339 of NZ_JAOWIA010000061.1, read as the reverse complement.
TATTAAGGGGTATCCCCCCTGCCAGGCATATTACCAGCGCCGTTTTCGCAGACTTTCGTCATGAGCTCACATATAAGTATGTTGTAACTAATTTAGAACAAAAAAAAGCGCGGTCTAACACCGCGCAATGGATAATCAACTGCTACTACTTTTTTACTTTTTAGAATGACGTCCGTACACCGCCCAAGTGATGACCACACAAGCGACATAGAAGATCAGAAATACTTTCATCGCATCGACCGGAGAACCGGTTAACGCCAGAGACGTACCAAATGCTTTCGGGATAAAGAAGCCGCCAATCGCACCAATGGCTGAGATAAAGCCCAACGCTGCCGCAGTGTCTGTTGCTGCTTCGCGCATTGCTTTCTCTTCTGAACCGCCTTCAGCTTTCACTCTGTCCATCGTCAGCTTGCGGAAGATAACGGAGATCATCTGGAAGGTTGAACCACTCCCCAGACCAGCCGTCAGGAACAATGCCAGGAACACCGCGAAGAAGGCGATAAAGTTGCCGCCAACGCCGTTTGATGGCAGCGTCAGGAACAGTAAGGCACTGAAAATTGCCATCAGCACGAAGTTCACCAGCGTTACACGGGTTCCGCCCAGACGGTCAGAGATTGCGCCGCCCGCTGAACGAGCCAGCGCGCCAATCAACGGTCCAAAGAAGGCGTAATGCAGGATCTGTACCTCAGGAAACTGCGTTTTTGACAACATGGCAAAACCGGCAGAGAAACCGATGAATGAACCGAAGGTTGCCAGATACAGCAGGCTCATAATCCACAGATGCCCACGTTTCAGCACCGGCAATTGCTCTTTCAGCGACGCTTTTGAGGTTGCCAGTTCATTCATACCAAACCATGCAGCCAGCGTTAACACCGCAAGGAACGGTACCCAAATCCATGCGGCGTTTGCCAGATACAGCTGTGTACCATCCGGTTGTTCAACCCCGTGGCTACCAAATGCGGCAAAGATTGACAGTGAAACCACCAGCGGCGCAACCAACTGCATCACGCTGACGCCCATGTTGCCCAGGCCACCGTTCAGACCCAGCGCACCACCCTGTTTCTGTTTTGGAAAGAAGAAACTGATGTTTGCCATGCTGGACGCAAAGTTCGCACCGGCGAAACCGCACAACAGAGAGATAATAATAAAGGTACTAAACGGCGTGGAAGTATCCTGCACCGCAAAACCTAACCATACGCAAGGAATGATCAGGATACCGGTGCTAAACGCTGTCCAGCGACGTCCACCAAACAGGGGAACCATAAAGGAGTACGGAACACGCAGCAGCGCGCCGGACACAGAAGGTAATGCCGTCAGCATGAACAGCTGTTCAGTGGTGAAATCAAATCCGACTTTCGGTAAGTTCACCGCCACGGCGCTAAATAACATCCACACGCAAAACGCCAGCAGCAAGCAAGGGACGGAAATCCACAGGTTACGGCTGGCGATTCGTTGACCACGCTGCTGCCAGAAGGCGGGATCTTCCGGCCGCCATTCGGTAATTACAGCTCCAGATGCCCTTTCCGGGGCAGATGAGTGACTCATAGACACCTCTGATACTTGTTTCGATGCCTGCAACATTAGGGTTTACAGCTGGAGGTAAGTTGATATAAATCAAAGGAAAAGGTGTCATTATTCATGCCTAAAATTTATCATTACCCTAAATGAGTACATAACTTCGGTAAAAAAGATGTGGTTTTTCACGCTTCTGTCGCCCCCTACTCCCCCTCGCCCAGGATCTCTCCCTCCACTGGCAATTAAGAGGTAGCCCGTTTGAGGTATGGGTATACTCCAGTGTATCGCCGAGAATAACGCCACTGCCTGCAGCAGAATCGTCATTCAATAAGGTTTTCTGTTCGACGAAAACCCGAAGGAACAAGTCACCATGTTTAAACGTTGTCTCTCCCCGCTTACGCTGGTCAACCAGGTGGCGCTGATTGTTTTATTGTCCACAGCCATCGGCGTGGCGGGTATGGCTGTCTCCGGCTGGCTGGTTCAGGGCGTTCAGGGTAGCGCCCATGCAATCAACAAAGCGGGATCGCTGCGCATGCAGAGTTATCGCCTGCTGGCAGCCGTACCGCTGGACGCTAGCGATCAACCGCTTCTGGATGAAATGGAGAAAACGGCGTTTAGCCCGGAGTTGACGCGTGCCGCAAAGCGAGACGGACAACAGGCGCAGTTAAAAGCACTACAGGATTACTGGCACACTGAACTGGCGCCGGGGCTTGCGCATGCGCAAACGCCTGATGCGGTAGCGCAGGATGTGACACGCTTTGTAGGCGGTCTGGATAAGCTGGTTACCGCCTTTGACCATACCACTGAATTACGCATTGAACGCGTCGTCCTGCTGCATCGCCTGATGGCCATATTTATGGCATTGCTGTTGGTTTTCACCATTATCTGGCTGCGCGTGCGCCTGTTAGAGCCGTGGAAACAGCTGCTGGCGATGGCGCGAGCCGTCAGCCAACGTGATTTTACCCAACGCGCGCGTATCAGCGGGCGTAATGAGATGGCCGCTCTGGGCTCGGCACTGAATAATATGTCGGAAGAACTGGCCGAAAGTTACGCCGTGCTGGAACAGCGGGTACAGGAGAAAACGGCGGGTCTGGAGCACAAAAATCAGATCCTTTCTTTTCTGTGGCAAGCTAACCGCCGCCTGCACTCTCAGGTGCCGTTGTGCGAACGCCTCTCTCCGGTACTGAATGGTCTGCAAAATTTGACCTTGCTGCATGATATTGAACTCCGGGTTTACGACCTGGAAGATGAAGACAATCATCAGGAATTTACCTGTCAGTCAAATGCCAGCTGTGATGAGAAAGGATGCCATCTGTGTCCTCGCGGAACGCTGCCCGCGATTGACGGCGGGATTACATTGAAATGGCGGCTGACCGATGCACATACCCAGTATGGTATCCTGCTCGCTACTTTGCCGAACGGACGCCATCTCAGTCACGATCAGCAGCAACTGGTTGATACCCTGGTTGAGCAACTGACCGCAACGCTCGCGCTCGACAGACATCAGGAGCGTCAGCAGCAGTTGATCGTGATGGAAGAGCGTGCCACCATTGCACGCGAACTTCATGATTCTATTGCACAATCGCTCTCTTGTATGAAGATGCAGGTTAGCTGTTTGCAGATGCAGGGCGATGCGCTTTCAGATAACTGTCGCGAGTTGCTCAGCCAGATTCGTAACGAGCTGAATGCTTCGTGGGCACAACTGCGTGAACTGTTAACCACCTTCCGTTTACAGCTCACAGAACCTGGATTACGGCCGGCGCTGGAAGCCAGCTGTCAGGAGTACAGCGCCCGTTTTGGATTTACGGTTAAGCTGGATTATCAGCTACCGCCACGCCTGGTCCCTTCGCATCAGGCGATTCACCTGCTACAAATTGCGCGCGAAGCCCTGAGTAATGCACTTAAACACTCTCAGGCCAATGAAGTTGTCGTGACGGTGGTGCAAAATGGCAAGCAGGTCAAACTAACAGTGCAAGATAACGGCTGCGGCGTACCGGAAAACGCCGAACGCAGTAACCACTACGGCATGATAATAATGCGCGACCGTGCGCAGAGCTTGCGCGGCGATTGCCGCGTACGCCGTCGCGAGACGGGCGGTACTGAAGTTGCTGTCACTTTTATTCCCGAAACAAACTTCACAGAAGTCCAAGGAGATACCCATGAGTAATCTGGAACCGGCAACCATCCTGTTGATCGACGATCATCCGATGCTGCGAACCGGTGTAAAACAGCTTGTCAGCATGGCGCCCGATATTACCGTTGTCGGCGAAGCCAGCAATGGTGAGCAGGGTATCGAGCTGGCTGAATCCCTTGATCCCGATCTGATCCTGCTTGATCTCAACATGCCCGGCATGAACGGCCTGGAAACTCTCGATAAGCTGCGTGAAAAGTCACTGTCGGGCCGTATCGTTGTGTTTAGCGTATCCAATCATGAAGAAGACGTAGTTACCGCACTGAAACGCGGCGCTGACGGTTATCTGCTGAAAGATATGGAGCCTGAAGATTTACTCAAAGCCTTACAGCAGTCAGCGGCCGGTGAAATGGTGCTGAGTGAAGCCTTAACGCCGGTTCTGGCCGCCAGCCTGCGTGCTAATCGTGCAACGTCGGACCGTGATGTCACCCAACTGACACCGCGTGAGCGCGACATTCTCAAGCTCATTGCCCAGGGGCTGCCGAACAAGATGATCGCCCGTCGTCTGGACATCACTGAAAGTACGGTAAAAGTCCATGTGAAGCATATGTTGAAGAAAATGAAGCTCAAATCACGCGTCGAAGCCGCGGTATGGGTACATCAGGAACGCATTTTCTGATAACGCGTTGATGCTTCATTGCTAACGAGGATCATTTTCCGAAACGGTAATAAACGGTTCGGTCAGTGATAGCGTGATCTCATTGGAAGAGACACGCTGACCCTGCTCATCTTCTACCACCACAGACAACCGCCAGCGGTTTGTCGCGCCTTCGCTGCTGTCCCACTTCGGCATAATAATCGTCCAACCTTGCACGCTTCGGTTATCGCTACCCGCCGTTAAACTCAACGCCTGGGTATCACCCTGCCAGGTTAAATGGCGGATCCCATGCAAACTACGCACCTGCAGCTTCAGCGCCACCGACTCACCAGACTTGAGATCCCAGGGCGGCGTGGCCAAAAATACCGACAATGTTTTACGCTGACGATATTCCAGCGTCGGCAGATTGTTACGCTGCGGATCGTCATAACGACTGCCGCGCAGCGATCGGCTATTTGCCACCTCGCTGACCATCAGTTGTTTTTTTAGCGGTACGCCAAATCGGTAATTCAGCGTTAAGCCGAGGTTATTCTGGCTGATTCCGCTTTCGCCCTGCTTATGTTGTGCCGTCACGGTAATCAACGGCACCGGCGTATAGCTCAATCCCAGATTCACCGCCACAGGATTGTGGTACCCGGTTCCGGAATGAAACAGATCCACCCGGTCGCCAAAATACTGTTCCACGCTGACGCTGGTATTGAGGTGTTGATAGAACGGCATGCGCATTTGCGCAGTCAGGTCGTAGCCGCGGGCCATCCGTTGTTCCTGGGTTGCGGAACGCTCCTGCCAGGAGGACAACGGTTGGTAATAGTTAGCGGATAAGCGCAAGTATTCGCCCCACGCCTCGGCGCCAAGGCCTCCCCGGGGCAGATTTTCATCCAACAGGTTGTCATAAAAGGTGTTGTAACCCAGAAACCAGCCGTCGCGTACCCAGCGCTGCCCAATCCCCGCATTGCTGACTAAACCTTCGTCCTGTTGCGTCAGCCCCAACTGGCTCCAGGTAAGATAACGTGGATTGTCCTGCCATGGGATAAACCAGCTTCCCCGACTTCCGGTAAAGCTGCCTTCGTTATCCACCTGCAATCCAACGCTGGCGTTTCCCCAGGGAGAGAGCCAGGATTCCAGTTGCTGATTAACCTGTTCGCTGACCGTGTCACGCACCTGACCAAATGCGAACTGCTTCGCCTGTTCACCCGTATCAAGCCCGTTATCGGTCATGCTGGCTTCACCAAACGCTTTGACCATTTCAGCAAAGTGCTTTTCGCCTGCCCGCGACTCCGGCGCCAGACCGAGATCGGGTAAACCATCACTATTGTTATCGAAAGGGTTTTCGGCCTGGTAAATAAAAGATGTCCGTGCGCTGGCAATACCGCCTGCCAATGGCAAGAGTAGGAGAAGAGAAAATCTGCAGCAAACAAAACGGCTCAAATCGTTACTGGCTTTTATATCATTGAATTTGGGGACCACAGCGTAAATCCTACCTGTCCGACGTCACCTTTGCAGCTTTTTCTCAAATTTTCAGGAATATCCTTAATCATTGAGTGTAATTTTTTGTGCCAGTAATGTCTTCAGTTCCGGAATACACGAGCCGCAATTACTCCCGCAACGTAACGCTTTTCCCAATGCCTGAACCGTATCACAACCGTTAGCAATAGCCTGGGTAATGGCCTTTTCTCCTACGCTGTAACAACTACAAATAGTCGCGCCCTTATCAGCCGTAATACCACCGGGTTTCCCGCCCAACAGGGCATGACGAGTCTGAGCGTTTTCCGGCGTTTGCATGAATGCGCAGAGGATCGCCGCATCATCAATCTGCGGCAGCGTTGCCGCTGACCAGAGCCCAAGCATCAGCTTTCCTTCATGCCAGGCCAACAGATTCAGTCCCTGCTCCCATTTCGCCTGCTGAAGTTGCCAGCCTTGCGTCACACAATATTGTTGCAGCCACGCAGAAATATCGCTGTCGCCCGCCAGCGTATAACGCACGGCATTGTCAGCACTTTTGCGCCACCAGTGAACGAACCCCGGTAACGTCAGCGCGGAGCGACAAAACAGCTCTCCCTGCCACCGGGGCTGCCATGCCATAATGCGCACCGCTGTCTGTTTGCTTTCCGGCTGTCCAGAGTCAGGGTCACAAATCGGCGCCACCAATGCATTTACCCGTCCTTGACGGGCAAAATGATTATTCCAATGCATTGAAGTGAAGACGTTCCCTGGCCGCTGCCCACGGTGAATGGTCACCCTACCAACCATTACGCCGCGCGGGGAGTTAACCCGGCATAGCGCACCTTCATTCAGCTTTAAGCGATAGGCATCCTCTGGTGCAATTTCTACCAGCGGTTCATTGATGTGCTGCATCAGGCGTGAAATCGTCCCCGTCCGCGTCATAGTGTGCCACTGATCGCGAATGCGACCACTGTTTAGTACCAATGGATAGAGGGCATCACAGGCAGTTTTCATCCCCTGTGGCGTAACAGATACCAGGCGTAAACGTTGGTTACCACGCCACCCCTGCCAAAAATTTAGCGTTGATGAGCCGGTACTCACTGGCCAGCGAACCGGCGTCATCTCATCCCACTGTTGATGCGTCAGCTCCGCTAACGCGCCGATATCAAATGCACGTTCCCCCCTGTTTTCATAACCGGAAAGCGCCGCATGTTCACAAAATACCTCCCATGCGCTTTGCCAGCCAAACGCATGGGCAAAACCCAACTGTTTCGCTATTTGCGCGACGATCCACCAATCCGCCCTCGTCTCACCCGGCGCTGGTAAAAATGCGCGCTGGCGCGAGATCCGTCGTTCTGAGTTCGTCACCGTACCGTTTTTTTCGCCCCAGGCCTGAGCCGGAAACCGAATATGCGCGTAGCGGCTGGTGTCCGTGTCTGCCACGACTTCAGAGACAATCACCAGTGGACAGGCTGCCAACGCCTGGCACACGGCATGGCTGTCCGGTAATGACACCGCCGGGTTTGTCCCCATGATCCATACCGCTTTAACGTCGCCTTTACCGATCGCCTCAAACAAATCCACGGCCATCAAACCAGGCGTCTGCGCCAACCTTTCAGTGCCCCAGAAGCGGGACAGGCGGGCAAGATCCTGGGGTTCAAAATTCATATGCGCCGCCAGCTGCGTCGCCAACCCGCCAACTTCCCGGCCGCCCATCGCATTGGGTTGCCCGGTCAGCGAAAATGGGCCGCACCCCTGTCGACCAAACTTACCGCTGGCCAAATGCACGTTAATAATCGCATTACACTTATCGCTACCGCTGGCAGACTGGTTAATGCCCATGGTGTATAGCGTGATGGCTGTTGGCGCGCGCATAAACCAGTCATAGAAGGTGACAATATCGGCAACATCCAGCCCGCAAAACTGCGCCACACGCGCGAGGCTCCAGTCGCGCGCAATAGCAAACGTTTCTGCAGCGTCATCAAATTCACTTTGCGCATTACCCTCAGCCACAATCCTGTTCAGTAAGCCAACAAACAACCCAGCATCGCTACCGGGCAGCAGGGAAAGATGCAGATCGGCGATATCACAGGTTGCGGTGCAGCGAGGATCGATAACCACGACTTTCATCGACGGATTAGCATTACGCGCCTGCACCAGACGCTGATACAGCACCGGATGCGTCCATGCTGCATTCGATCCCACCAATACCACCAAATCACTGCAGTCGATGTCCTCATAACTGCAGGGCACGACATCCGCTCCTAGCGCCCGCTTGTATCCGGTCACCGCAGACGACATACAAAGCCGCGAATTGGTATCAATATTGGCCGCGCCAATGAAGCCTTTCATCAGCTTATTCGCCGCATAGTAATCCTCCGTCAGCAGTTGCCCGGAGGCATAAAAGGCTACGGCATGCGGGCCATGCTGAGCGATGATAGCGCGCAGACGTTCACCGGCGGTGTCCAGCGCCTGCGACCAACTCGCCGTTTCGCCATCCACCATCGGTTGCAACAACCTGCCGCTAAGTCCTGTGGTTTCAGCCAGCGCCGCGCCTTTGACGCATAAGCGGCCAAAGTTTGCCGGATGTTCGGGGTCACCTCTGACGGTGACGCCATTATTGTCTACCTGCGCAATCACGCCGCAGCCAACGCCACAGTACGGGCACGTTGTACGAGTCTCACTCATGATGCCTCCGCCCGCAGGATCAGCGCCTGAGTTCCCACCCACACTTTGCCCGCCTCCACTTTCACCGGCCAGGCGCGTACCGCCTGTTCTCCGCTGTCATACTGGCGGCCATCGCGCAGACGAATACGTTGTTTATACAGCGGCGAGATAACAATCGGCTCACCCTGCACATCCCCCAGAATACCGCGCGATAACACCTGCGCAGCGCTACCGGGTTCAAGGTTATCAAGGGCATAAATCGTCTGCCCAAAGCGGAATAATGCAATTTGCACATCTCCCAGACGTGCGCCAATACCCGCCTGCTCAGGGATTGCATCAAGGGCGCATATCTCCTGCCAGGGTTTTGTCGGTAATGACTCACGGCCCCTGGATGCAGGTTTAGCCAACTGCGGTTGCCCGCGTAAAGGCGCGCGGGCAACCGTCTCATCCGCCTCATCACTATTGATATATGAACGAAACAGCGCCAGACGCTGCGGGCTACTGAGCGTGGTTTGCCATTCGCACTGGTAGCTTTCCACAACCCGCGCCATCTCTTGTTCCAGTTCACTGGCAATCCCTAAACTGTCGTCGAGGATCACTTCACGCAAATACGCAATGCCCCCTTCCAGATTATCCATCCAGGTGCTGGTACGTTGCAGACGATCCGCGGTGCGAATGTAGAACATCAGGAAACGGTCGATAGTGCGCATCAGCGCGGTATCATCTAAATCACTGGCAAACAAATCGGCATGGCGTGGTTTCATTCCTCCATTGCCGCACAGATAGAGATTCCAGCCTTTATCCGTCGCAATGACGCCCACATCCTTGCTCTGTGCCTCGGCGCACTCCCGGGTACAACCGGACACCGCCATTTTAATTTTGTGTGGTGCACGCAACCCTTTGTAGCGATTTTCAAGCATCACCGCCATTGCCGTTGAATCCTGTACGCCGTAGCGACACCAGGTCGAGCCAACGCAAGACTTCACCGTTCGCAACGACTTCCCGTACGCATGCCCTGTTTCAAACCCCGCAGCCACCAGTTCGCGCCAGATATCAGGTAACTGTTCCAGACGCGCGCCGAAAAGATCCACCCGTTGCCCGCCGGTGATTTTGCTGTACAGCTGATAACGTTTCGCAATCTGTCCTATGGCGATCAGGCCGTCCGGTGTGACCTCTCCCGCAGGCATACGCGGGACCACAGAATAGGAACCGTCTTTTTGAATATTGGCAAAATAGCGATCGTTCGTGTCCTGCAGCGGTAAGTGCGCAGGTTTAAGCAGATACTCATTCCAGCAGGACGCCAGCACTGACCCCACCAGAGGTTTACAGATTTCGCAGCCGTGACCATGGCCGTAACGGCTAATCAACTGTTCGAAAGTATGGATATGGTTCACCCGTACAAGGTGATAAATCTCCTGGCGCGACCAGGGAAAATGTTCACAGATATCCTTTTTGACCTCAACGCCCTGGGCCGCAAGTTGGTGCTCCATCACTTGTTTCACCAGCGCGCTGCATCCACCACAACCGGTCGCTGCTTTAGTGCACTGTTTGATGGCGCCAATGTCCGTCGCACCAGCACTTACCGCCCGGCATATATCGGCCTTACTGACGTTATGACAAGAGCAGATTTGCGCTGTATCGGGCAATGCCGCAACCCCAAGCGCTTTTGGCGCACCGCCCGCCAGCGCGGGCAGGATCAGCGATTCCGGCTGACCAGGAAGCGGCATCCCATTCAACATCATTTGCAATAGCGTGGCGTAATCGCCAGCATCGCCAACCAGCACTCCGCCCAACAGCGTTTTGCCCTCTGCGCTGACGACGATCTTTTTGTAGATCTGCTCAGGACCATGCGTCCATTGATAGCTTTTCGCGCCCGGCGTACGGGCATGCGCATCGCCAAAAGAAGCAACATCAACGCCCAGCAGCTTGAGCTTGGTGCTCATATCCGCCCCGCTAAAGCTGACATCTTCTCCGGCCAGCTGTGCGGCGACTACCCGCGCCATTTGATATCCCGGCGCGACAAGGCCAAAGACTCGCCCTTCCCACAACGCACATTCGCCGATTGCAAAAATGGCGTCATCTGACGTGCGACAGTGGCTATCGATACAAATCCCACCGCGTTCGCCAATATCTAAACCGCTGCGACGCGCCAGCGCATCCTGCGGACGAATACCCGCAGAAAAAACCACCATTTCGGTTTCCAGCTTTTCGCCGTCGGCAAAGTGCAGTACCAGTCCGTCAGTGGTACTTTCAATTTCCGTGGTTGATTTTGCGGTGTGGACGCCAACGCCAAGCGCCTCTATCTTTTCTCGTAACATCGCGGCACCGGCGTTATCCAGCTGCACCGCCATCAGATTAGCGGCAAACTCAACAACATGCGTTTCCAGCCCAAGCTGACGCAGCGCGTTCGCAGCCTCCAGACCAAGCAGGCCACCGCCGATCACCACCCCGCGGCGCGCACTTTTCGCTTTCGCTGCAATGGCATCTAAATCGTCCAACGTACGATAAACAAAGCAGGCGGGTGAGTCCCCACCTTTCACAGGGGGGACAAATGGATACGATCCGGTGGCAAGTACCAGCGAATCCCAGTGGGTTTCATGTCCGTCGGCGTTGCGGATGACGTGCATCTCACGATCGATCTCGGTCACGCATTGCCCCAAACGTAGCTCTATGCCATTACGGGCAAAGAAATCATCAGCGACAAGCGAAAGTGATTGCGCGCTGCGCCCGGCGAAATACTCTGACAGATGCACCCGGTCATAGGCGGCATAACGTTCTTCGCCAAACACCACAATGTGATAATGTAAATGCAGATTACGGCTAACGCATTGCTCAAGAAAATGGTGGCCAACCATACCGTGTCCCACAACAGCCAGTGTCGGTTTTGTCATCGTCATCTGTCCTGCAGCCGATGGCTGCGTATCAAAGCGGTCGAAGAGCCAGTCGGAGTGTGCTGTCGCCCCCTGGGCCAGCAAATCGGTTAATGGCGCTGCGCTATGGCAATCGCCCATCAGCAGCACACCATGGAGTTTTCCATCACGCGTCAGCAAGCGGCGATAGTGCCCGCTGAGCGGATCGTATGTGCTCAGGGTGGCATCCGTCGCCGTCGTGTCCGTTACGCCTGCACTAAACAGATCAATTCCCGTCACCTTGAGGCGCGTTCCACTCGCCTGCCAACCAAATCCGGCACCGATAAAACCCGCTAGTCGCGCAGCCAACACCTCAGCCTGTTTCAGGCACGGCGCAACCAGTCCCCACGTCTGGCCGTTAATCTCGCAGCATTCCCCGACGGCGCTAATGCCGGGCATTGAGGTGCGAAGCTGTTCATCCACCACAATCCCCTGCTGACAAACAGCACCGCACTCCTGCGCCAGGGAGATATTGGGTTTAACCCCCGTAGCAATCACCACGCCATCCGCCGCAATACGCTGGCCATCCAGCAACGTTACGCAGTCGGCTTCGATATTGACGAGCCCAGAACTAAGCTCGCAGCGAATACCACGTCCTGTTAGTTGCGCCTGCAGCAGATCGCTAGCCTGTTGATCAAGCTGTTGTTCCATCAACCTTCCCGCGCGATGAATCAACGTGACATCGTCACCGTGAAGACGTAAGGCTGCCGCGGCCTCCACGCCGAGTACGCCACCACCCAGCACCACCTTTGGCCCAGACTGCTGGAGAATCGCCTCGACATCCTGCATCGTGCGAAAAGCATGAACATGCGGTTGTTGGACGCCTGGAATGGGCGGAATAAACGGATACGATCCGGTGGAAAATACCAGCTCATCCCAGAACAAAAGCCGTTTTGTGGTGGTCAGGCTGCGGCTGGTGGCATCAACGGCCAACACAGCTTCATCGCTCAGAACCGTCACGCCGTGATCGAGATACCACTGCGCCGGATGAAGCAAAGTTTGCGCAAAGGGCTTTTCTCCCCCCAGCACCGGTGAAAGTTGGATCCGGTTGTAGGCAAGCTGCGGCTCTTCACCAATAACGGTGACGGAAATGCCGCCGTTTTTGTACATAACAAGCGCCTCAATCAGACGAGTTGCCGCCATGCCATGACCCACAATGACCAGTCGCGTCATCTTCCCCTCCTTACGCCGCCTTCGGCTGTTTCTCATATAGAAAATGGAGAATGCGTTGTCGCAGGTGGTGGTATCGGCTGTCATCGGCAAGCTGGACCCGATTGCGTGGGCGCGGTAAATCAACCGTCAAGATCTCGCCCACCGTCGCCGCTGGCCCGTTGGTCATCATCAGAACCCGGTCGGAAAGTAGCACCGCTTCATCAACGTCGTGAGTGATCAGCACAATGGTGGTATTCAGCGACTGCTGGATGTGCATCACCGTATCCTGCAAATGTGCCCTGGTGAGCGCATCCAGTGCGCCAAACGGTTCATCCATAAGCAGGACTTTGGGTTTCATCGCCAGTGCCCGGGCAATACCCACGCGTTGCTTCATCCCACCAGAGACTTCACCGGGGTGTTTGTGCATCGCGTGCCCCATCTGGACGCGGTGCAGGTTGTATTCGATCCACTCACGTCGCTCGGCTTTACTCATGGTGTGGCGAAATACCTGATCGACGGCCAGGGCTACGTTATCGAAACAGGTCAGCCACGGCAGCAGCGAATGATTTTGGAAAACGACCGCCCGCTCAGGCCCCGGCCCGGCGATTTCGCGGTGATCGCAAATCAGGCCACCTTCAGTTGGTAACGTAATGCCGGCAATCAGATTCAAAAGCGTCGACTTTCCGCAACCGGAGTGACCAATCAAACTCACTGTCTCCCCTTCATGGATATCAAAAGAGACATTGTGTAGCGCGAGGAACTCACCGCTGGCGGTCGAAAAACGTTGGCTGACCGCCTGGACCTGAATAATGGGTTTCATGTTGTCTCCTTATTTTTCCTGCCAGCTATAACGACGTGCCACCAGCATTAGCCCCTGCTCAAGCAGCAGACCTACAACGCCGATGATGACGATAGCGATGAGAATGTTTTCGACGTTAAGGTTGTTCCACTCATTCCAGATCCAAAAACCAATCCCTAACCCGCCGGTGAGCATTTCTGCTGCCACAATCACCAACCAGGCGATGCCAATCGACAGGCGTACGCCAGTGAGGATCGCCGGAAGCACGGCGGGGAAAAGTATCCGCCGCATCACCGTCCACTCAGAGAGTTGCAATACGCGAGCTACGTTGAGGTAATCGTCAGGGATTCTCCGCACCCCTTCGGCGGTGTTGATCACCATCGGCCATATAGAGCAGATAAAGATGGTCCAGCTCGATGCGGGTTCCGCTTTTTGAAACAACAGCAGTCCAATCGGCAGCCAGGCCAGCGGACTGACCGGGCGCAACAGCGCAATCAGCGGCGAAAACATGTGCGAAAAGAAGGTGAAACGCCCAATCAGAAAGCCCAGCGGAATCCCCACCAGCGCCGCTAATCCGAAACCGATCGCGACCCGTTGCAACGACGCCAGCACGTTCCAGCCGATACCCATATCATTCGGCCCGCCGTTATAGAACGGATCGGCAAACAACGTCAGGGCTGAATCCAGGGTGCTCAGCGGCGTCGGAAATCCTTTGCTGTTGATGGCGGCAAGTTGCCAGCACACCACCAGCAAGGCAATCCCCAGCAGAGCGGGTACGGCGCGTCTTAGCCATGTACTAAGCCACATTGACCATGGCATTTTGCGCTTTCTGACCTTCATCGTTGATAGCGTGATGACCTCACCGACTACCGGCTCAGGGGATTTAAGCTGCGTATTTTGTTTCATCTCAGGCTCCTGTACGGTGGAGGGTAAAACTGTTGGCATAGGCTTCTGGATTGCGGCCATCCCATACGGAACCGTCCATCAGCGTACTGGTTCGTAGCAATTTCGCAGGAGGTGTTATCCCACCAACCGCCGCTGCCGCATCGCGCCAGATGTCGGTCCGGTTGATGCGCGCGGCAATGGCTGCATAATCCGGTTGCTGCTTCAACAATCCCCAACGGCAGAACTGGGTCAGAAACCACATGCCATCGGAATGCCAGGGGAAACTCACCTCGCCGTCGCGAAAAAAGCGGATGGCATGCGGATCCTGCCAGCGACGACCGGCACCGTTGTCGTACTCGCCCAGCATTCTCGCCGTCAGATAGCTTTCTTTGGTATTGAGCCAGGCCCGGCGCGCCAGAATTTGTGCTGTTTCGCGTTTATTGGCTTCACTGGCGTCTATCCAGCGCGATGCCTCAAGCAGCGCGCTAACCAGTGCCCGGGCAGTATGTGGATATTTTTCTACCCACTCCCGGCGCGTACCGAGTACTTTTTCCGGATGGTCGGGCCAGATATCCTGGGACGTCGCCGTGGTAAAACCAATGCGGTCGTTGATCGCCCGCGCATTCCACGGCTCGCCGACGCAGAAGCCACTCATATTGCCAATGCGCATGTTCATCACCATTTGCGGAGGCGGTACCACAACGGTGCGAACATCGGTGAAAGGATTGATGTCAGCGCTGGCCAGCCAGTAATAGAGCCACATGGCATGTGTGCCTGTGGGAAAGGTGTGCGCGAAGGTATAGGTTCCGGGCGCCTGCGAGACGATCCGTTTCTTCAGCGCAGACGCATCGGTAATGCCCTGCTCCAGCAGCGTTGCGGAGAGCGTGATCGCTTGACCGTTCTGATTGAGCGTCATCAGATTGGCCATGGGCTGCGCTTTACTGGCAATACCCAGTTCCAGGCCATACAACAGGCCGTACAGAACATGAGCCGCATCCAGCTCTCCAGAGACCAGTTTGTCACGCACTGCGGCCCAACTGGCCTCTTTGGTCGGCACCAGCGTAATGCCGTATTTTTTATCAAAACCTTTCAAGGTGGCGATAACCAGCGGCGCGCAGTCGGTTAGCGGAATAAAACCGACCCGAACGGTAGTCATCTCCGGCGCATCAGACCCTGCCGCCCAGACCGAAGACATCAGTCCTGGAATCAGCGAGCTGGCCCCCATCACGGCACTTGCCTGTAAAAACCGCCGCCGCGTTAACGAAACTGTTCTGTCACCCATACATGCTCCCCATAAAAAAAGGCGTCCAACAATGCCTAAGCATTGCGGGACGCCTTTATCCTCAAAACAGTCAGACCGCCGTTGGCCTGCTGCTAAATTGTCTGTATGAGTGAATGCAATTCAGATGCCAGAATTACACTGGCGGTTTTAGCGGGTTCGACGCGTACCAGACGCCGCGGTGCACCCAAATATGGCAGACACTGCCCGCCTGTTGTGCAGTCGCTATCCCTGCATCAGGGATTTAACGGTAAGCAATGCCCGGGCGATATCGACCATCCGTTGGTTTTTATCCATCGCCATTTTTCGCAATAGCTGCCACGCCTGTTCTTCGCTGACCTGCTGGTGATTCATCAGGATGCTTTTTGCTTTATCAATCACCTTGCGCTCCTCTAAGGCGTCCTGCAATGAGGCAAGTTGGGCGCTCATTTGCTCCAGCTGGCGAGCCTGCTGGCGAACAACCCGCAATAATTGTTTATCCCGGCGCAGCGAGAGGGGTTCGTCAGCACGGTCGTCAAGCCAGTTGTCGAGCGGCAAAGCGTAGGTTTCTTCCGCCAGCCGACGCGCCACGACATTCAGCAATTCGGTAATCAACATCTCTTCGAGATGTCGTAATTGTTCAAGCCGCTGCGTTTGCAGGGTAAACCAGCGTAGCACGCGTTCACCGTTATCGAGTTGGGGTTGTCGCGTACAGGCCTGGCGTCGCAGTTGTTCGATGGCGCCCGATGCCTCGCATTGCTGACGAAAATGCTGCACCAGTACAGGCGAAGCCAGGGAGATAAAGGTATCAAAGCACGGCTGCTGCCCGTCTATTCTGTCCACCAGCTCCTGGCGCATTTGAGGGTTAAATTCGCCCTGGGTAAAGCCAATGGCCCCTAACGCCCGCTCTTGTCCTACCAGCTCTTTACCCTGCATAAAACTGTACAGCGCCACCAGCCCACCTGCGACATGGGGATAATCAATGCTGTCGTTAAGCTGCGGCACAATACCCAGCAGATGGCGTAACGTCCGGCTGTACTGCTCCATCGCCTGCTGTGCATCGATAGTCTGCCCGCTGACAGACTCACGCAGCGTCGTTAGCTGATCGAGGCACCAGACGGTGCCAGCAATACGGTGGCACAATGCACTGCCCGCCACCGGCATAATGTGCTGGAAAAGGATATGCAGTTGCCGACACTCTTCATCCACCAGCGCCCGACTGGCACGGACCTCCCGATCATAAAGCGTACCTTGAGAACACAACCAGATATTGGATGCACCGCGTTCGCACTGTAGCATATGCACCAGATGGCTAATGCGCATCACCAACTTACCGGACTGTGCCAGTTGGCGAAGCTGGGTGTTCTCAAGCTGGCGGGCATGGCGAAACCATTGCGTCGCGCCGGAATTTTGTGCATTTGTCATCATCTCTGCCCTCACCGATAACGGGTTATCCCTGAGGACAAGCAATATCCATGCCCCCTGACAACAGGAGTAAAAATGCAAAAGATAGTGATCGTCGCGAACGGTGCGGCCTATGGAAGCGAATCGTTATTTAACAGCCTGCGTCTGGCCATCGCCCTGCGCGAACAGGAAGCGGATCTCGACCTGCGTCTGTTTTTAATGTCGGACGCGGTAACCGCGGGATTACGAGGTCAGAAACCTGCAGAAGGATACAATATTCAGCAAATGCTGGAGATCCTGACGGCGCAAAATGTGCCGGTCA
The DNA here is from genome assembly GCF_030332345.1 of Citrobacter sp. Cpo221. NCBI lineage: Bacteria > Pseudomonadati > Pseudomonadota > Gammaproteobacteria > Enterobacterales > Enterobacteriaceae > Citrobacter > Citrobacter sp. Cpo221. Next base: position 26,196 of record NZ_JAOWIA010000061.1, on the reverse strand, counting down.
AACTGTGCAAAACCTGCACCGATGGCCGTGGGATCACGACGCTGCCGTTAATTGACGGAGTAGCCGTCGGCACGCTGGTAGAACTGGCTCAATGGACGCTGGCTGCAGATAAAGTGCTGACCTTCTGATACACCGCTTCAGGCAAGCTCACTGAAAGTGTCGATAATTTCCGGATTTAATCGTAGATGGGCGCGGTTTCGTTGAACGTTAGCACGCCCTTTCAACCCTTTTGAGGGATTTTGTCACTTTTGTTTAATCGTTATGCCATTTTTTGATCAAAATCAGCATCCTGTTGCTCCCCCTTTGGTGTTATGCAATGAGTGAAATGTGAACAACATCACGCAGCACTTTCGACAGAAAGTACGTTGTTTTCAAGAACGGGGTGAAAAATGGCATTAGTGAAGGCGAGTTTAAAGTTATTTGGTGGCGATACGGTGGTTGTGCGCTGTTCCGAGCGCTGTCACATCCATCTGATGAGCGAGAAAAATCACGTCAAAGACACGCAGTCCGACATTTTAAGCGTGCAGGATCGTGATAACGCATGGTTAACCGTACCGTATACCGGCGTATGGAATGTGCTGATCGACAGCCATAGCCAGTCGCTCGAGCATTCAATAAGTTATATTGCAGCCTAAGCGTTAATTGCCCGAAAAGCGCCTGGCTTTCGGGCATTCAGTTCCTGGCTGGATTCAGGCAAACCCTGGACGCATAACACCTTCCGGCAGATTCTCTCCCAACAATCGTTTGACCGAGATCACCAGATCGTTAAGACAATCATCCTGCATCCCCAACTTGACCAGCTCTTGTTCCAGTGAGAACAGATACTGGGCGTTGGTGCCTAAAGGTCCGCTCGCCGTGGCGATAAGCGGCGCAATCACCTGCGCGCGCGTGTCTGACTCAAACAGCGGATGACGCGGATCCATAATAAAGACCAGTGCGTTCACCGTCCTGCCGTCATCAAGCGCCAACTGACACCAGGTCGGCAGATAACAGCCGGTGATCATTTCTCGCTTCCACAGCAGTGAAAGCTCTTGTTCCAGGGACGCGTCCGGCAAACGGTAGGCCACACCGGTGGTGCGTCCGCCTTCTTTCAGGGCCAGCATACGTCCTGGCTGACACGCCGTTCCTCGCCCCGCCGTCAGACGCAGGCAAAAGGCACGGTGCCAGCCGACTAACGTCCCGGTACAAGACTCTTCAAATTCTAAGGCCGGGTTCCACATCAATGATCCATAACCGAAGATCCACACCGGTCCATCATCTGGTCGGCAAGCGAGCGTGGCAGCCAGTGAGGCTGCACGTTGTTCCGCTGACCAGAGTAGTGATTCTTCAATAGCACCAAATGCCGTCTTACAGTCGGCATTCAATAAAAAATCACGCGTTAACACCTTACACCTCCGCCACTGCTGCTTCCCTGCGACAACTTTTTTGACGCCTTCCGGGCTTTTTTACTGCTCATTTTGAAACCAATAGCTGGACAATAGGCAATTCACCGTTCGCTTGCAAGGGAACAAAGTGTCAACGGCACTTTATATCCTCTCGCGGTGGTACGTCCTGCACTATCATTTGTATCAGTACGATCATCAATTTTTGTGGATGCTAAAATCTAATGTGTTGTTATTTAAATATTCTCTAAACAAGATATGCAATTTCATTCGCTCGGATGCAAAAAATGGTCCATGCCGTAAAATTACGTAAAATCAGATCGGAAATACCGAAAGTTCTGTTATTTTTTACATTCTTTAATACTTTTATAATTATAAATACCTGCAGAGATGGAGAATTAGTTCAATGACACATGTACATGAGGCGGTAAAAACCCGCCACAAGGAGACCTCTCTCGTCTTCCCGATTTTGGCGCTGGTAGTACTGTTCTTCTGGGGGAGCAGTCAGTCACTACCAGTGGTCATCGGTATTAATGCGCTGGCCCTTATTGGTATATTAAGCAGCGCATTCAGCGTTGTCCGTCATGCGGATGTATTAGCACATCGACTTGGCGAACCCTACGGGTCGCTGATCCTCAGCCTGTCCGTTGTTATTCTTGAAGTCAGCTTAATCTCCGCATTAATGGCGACCGGCGATGCAGCGCCTACGCTCATGCGCGATACGCTATATTCAATCATTATGATCGTAACCGGCGGCCTGGTCGGTTTTTCATTACTGTTAGGTGGCCGTAAATTTGCCACTCAGTATATGAATCTGTTTGGTATTAAGCAGTATTTAATCGCCCTGTTTCCGCTGGCCATTATTGTACTGGTGTTCCCGATGGCTTTACCGGGTGCAAATTTCACTACCGCGCAGGCGCTATTAGTGGCATTAATTTCTGCGGCGATGTACGGCGTATTTTTGCTGATACAAACTAAAACGCATCAGAGTCTGTTCATTTATGAGCATGAAGACGAGGGTGACGACGACGATCCGCATCACGGTAAACCGTCAGCCCACAGCAATATGTGGCATGCCGCCTGGCTTATCATTCATCTGATCGCTGTTATTGCCGTGACCAAAATGAACGCCAGCCCGCTGGAGACATTGCTGACTGAACTGAATGCCCCAGTGGCATTTACCGGTTTCCTGGTCGCATTGCTGATCCTCTCCCCTGAAGGGCTGGGTGCGCTGAAAGCGGTTCTGAGCAACCAGGTACAGCGGGCGATGAATTTGTTCTTCGGTTCAGTATTAGCCACCATTTCACTGACCGTTCCGGTAGTGACCCTGATCGCATGGGCAACCGGGAATGACTTGGTCTTTGCGCTGGGCGCGCCAGAGATGATTGTGATGGTTTCATCACTGGTACTGTGCCACATCTCTTTCTCCACCGGACGCACCAACGTGCTTAACGGTGCGGCGCATCTGGCGCTGTTTATCGCCTATCTGATGACGATATTTGCCTGATTAGTTTTTCTGGTAGAACCCACGGCCCTTCGCAGGGCCGTTTTCTTTTACCGCTCACTGCTCCGGATAGACCTGTTGGCCATCGACAAACGTTAATAACGACTCCGTTTGGTGCAATTTATCTGCCGGAATAGCCATAATATCCTGATTAAGCACCGCAAAATCGGCGAGCTTACCTACCCGCAAACTACCCTCTGCTGTTCTGCAAAAGCTATCCAGGCGGCATTTAGAGTTTACATTTTTAACGCATCTTCTCGGCTTAACTGGCGCGCATTATGGCGTACCGTGCCGTCGAGCGCTTTAGCTGTTACATGATATTCAATGGCATGCCATACTCCTGCAACGCCAATCCGCGTCGCATCAGTACCACCTACAACGATAACCCCCTGCTCTGATGCGGGTTGATATGAGGCACCGCCTGATTAAGTTCCCATTTTCCCCATCATATTTATCTACCTTATCATGTGATGATCATCTGGAAAGCTGATGCCGCACCGCTACGCTGGCGATTCGCGCGCTGGCTAGCAGACGTTCGAACGAATGCCCGCAACGTGCTTTTCCCGACAGGCCAAGCATTGTGGTACTGACGTAATCAGTCAGGCTGTCAGCCTCTTTAGGATGCCGCTGTGCGATAAAGTCGTGAATTTTATATTCGGCAGCCGAGTAGAAATTCCGCGCGACCTTCCTCGCCTGCGGATCGTTACTGTGCGTGCCCTCCAGGACCAAACATCCCGGCGCATGCGGATCTGCGGCATAACGTCGCGCCGCCTCTTCAAGCAGATCGGTAAGACATTCAGAAACCGGTTTGTCGGGACGCAGAATGTCATCAAAAGGGATTGCCTCAGTTTGTACGTAGCGGTCAAGAACACGTTTATAAAGACCGATTTTGTTCCCAAAAGCAGCATAGAAACTGGGGGGCTTGATCGACAACGCCGCGGTGACATCCGCCACGCTAACTGCGTCATAGCCATGTGCGTGAAACAAGGGTTGTACTTTGGCAACGGCCATTTCTGGATCAAAATTACGTGGGCGTCCAGGTGCACGAGTGCATTTTGTAGTGCTCATTACAAATCCATTGACAGAAAACTGTGCACCTATTATATATCGATCACTACATAATTGTTCAAGGAGTACCTCATGTCTTCTTTTAACGGCAAGTCAGTTCTGGTTCTTGGCGGCAGTCGTGGGATTGGCGCGGCTATCGTGCGCCGTTTTGCCGCGGATGGCGCATCGGTTACCTTTACCTATTCAGGCTCCCCTGACGCTGCCAAAGCGCTTGCTGATGAGACGGGTACCCAGACAGCGCAAACCGATAGCGCCGATCGTAACGCCGTCATCAACCGGGTTCGCGAAAGCGGCCCGCTGGACGTGCTGGTAGTTAATGCAGGCATTATTCTGTTTGGTGATGCGCTGGAGCAGGATCCGGATGACGTTGAGCGCCTGTTCCGAATTAACATTCATTCCCCATACTATGCGGCCGTGGAAGCGGCACGACAGATGCCTGACGGCGGACGCATTATCATTATTGGCTCTGTGAATGGCGACCGTATGCCTCTTGCTGGCCTGGCTTCTTATGCGGTGAGCAAATCAGCGCTGCAAGGGCTGGCCCGTGGACTGGCTCGTGATTTCGGCCCGCGCGGCATTACGGTAAACGTGGTTCAACCGGGTCCTATTGATACCGATGCCAACCCGGAAGATGGCCCACTGAAAGAGGTGATGCACAGTTTTATGGCGCTAAAACGACATGGCCGTCCAGAGGAAGTTGCGGGAATGGTTGCCTGGCTTGCAGGCCCTGAGGCTGGGTTTGTGACGGGGGCAATGCATACAATTGACGGTGCGTTTGGCGCCTGACGGCCACCCTTAACACTTTTCTCAAACAGCAGTCCGAAGAGATATCTCTCCGGACTGCAATACTTTCTTAGTTCTCGGTATCCAGCTCGTCGAAGCTTTTTACCAGGTCATCAATCGCTTTAATCTGGGTCAGGAACTGTTCCAGTTTCGCCAGCGGCAGCGCGGATGGACCATCGCATTTCGCATTGGCTGGATCCGGATGCGCTTCAATAAACAGACCGGCCAGACCTACCGCCATACCTGCGCGCGCCAGTTCGGTAACCTGCGCACGACGACCGCCGCTTGCTGCGCCAAACGGGTCACGGCATTGCAGCGCATGGGTAACGTCAAAAATCACCGGCGAGTTGCCAGAAACTTTCTTCATCACGCTGAAGCCCAGCATATCCACAACCAGGTTGTCATAACCAAAGTTCGCGCCACGGTCGCACAGAATTACTTTGTCGTTGCCGCCTTCATGGAATTTATCCACGATATTGCCCATCTGGCCCGGGCTTACGAACTGCGGTTTTTTCACGTTGATAACGGCACCGGTTTTCGCCATCGCTTCCACCAGATCGGTCTGACGAGCGAGGAAGGCCGGCAGCTGAATCACATCCACCACGTCAGCAACAGGCTGAGCCTGGCTGGCTTCGTGAACGTCGGTGATCACTTTTACGCCAAAAGTCTGCTTCAGTTCCTGGAAGATTTTCATCCCTTCTTCAAGGCCCGGTCCACGGTAAGAGTGGATGGAAGAACGGTTGGCTTTATCAAAGGAGGCTTTGAACACGTAAGGGATACCCAGCTTTTGAGTAACGGTTACGTAGTGCTCACAAATGCGCATCGCCAGATCGCGGGATTCCAGCACGTTCATTCCGCCAAACAGCACGAACGGCAGGTCATTTGCCACGTTGATGTCGCCAATGCTAACCACTTTTTGTTTCATAGGATCGCCTTAAACGGTAGGTAAAGTGTCATTAATCAATGCAATACAATTTGCTTGTGCGAAATAGTACTAATCTGCGCACGAATCATTTCGCTGATCGGGTCTTCCGGACACTGTTCAACGAAATAACTTAAATCGGTCAGCGCAACATGTTCACACTCCAGTTGCGCGTAAATTAATCCACGATCGCGTATTTCATACGGATCTTCAGGATTAAACTGTAATAGTGCTTCGCTGGCACGCAGCGCCAGCTCCATTTGCCGCTCTTCCATCAGCGATGATTTCAGCGTATCGAGCAGCTTACGAATTACTTCTGCATTATCCGCCTCATCCAGGTCTTCGTTAAACAGCTCCGCGACCGGGCTGATATTCCCCTTCAGCCACACTTCCAGCGTGTGCTCATTTAACGTTTCGCCATTGAACGGATTGATTAGCCACATTTCGCCATCGAGCGATTCAATACGCAGGATGAGTTGTGTCGGGAAAATCACCGGCACCAGCGGCAGTTCCAGTCGGTTGGCAATCCACAATAAGATCGCGCCCAGGGATACGGCACTGCCCTGACGATTTTTCAGTACCTGATCAAGCCATAGTGCATCAGAAAGACGATAGACGCCGTGGGTATCCGTAAACCCCCATTCGCCGTAAAAAAGTGCCAGCAGTTTTTCCAGTTGCTCATCCTGAGACAGGAGCTGGCTAATTTCTTCTTGCGCCAGACTGACCAGACGTTCCAGTTCGTCATAGACAGTTTGTGTTGGAAAATCCAGACGGATAGACTCCGACGCCAGGATCATCCCATCACACAATGGCGCTTTATTAAATTCGAAATCAGCTAACGACCTCATGCTTACCCCAGTAACGGTATTTTTGTGGTGGCGAGTTTAATGATGATGTACAGCACCACCAGCGCCAGCGGAAAAGCGATTAATCGCGCCTGCTGACTGCGCGCCCGACGATAATCGAGCGCAATAAAACCCAAAACGATGTAAATGATAACCCCAAACAGCTTTTCAGTCAGCCATGTCCCGTGCTCAGTGAATGGCAGGACGTGCGCTTTAACCATTAACGCTACGCCGCTGAGTAATAAAACGGTATCGACAACCGGCGGCACGATGCGCGTCCAGCGCGCGCAGGCAAGGCGCGAGTCGGTGTAACGCCACCAAAATCGCAGCGTCAGCAAACCAACCGAAAGCGCAATGCTGATGAGATGGACGTTGAGTAACACACCGAAGGTACTCATGATGGGATGCGTCCAAGCGTAATTCGCTCGTTGCCGCCATAGTCACGACAGGTTTCAACCGCCAGGTAACCTGCACGAGTAAAAGCGTCACGGACGGCCTCGCCCTGTTGCCAACCATGTTCCAACAACAGATAGCCGCCGGGCGTTAATACGCGCTGAGACTGGTCAATGATATGCACGATATCCGCCAGCCCCTGATCGCTCGCCACCAGTGCCGACAGCGGTTCAAAGCGAACGTCGCCTTGTGCCAGGTGCGGATCCTGCTCGTCGATATACGGCGGATTGCTGACAATCATGTCAAACTGCTGTCCCTGCAATGCGCTGAACCAGTTGCTTTGCAGCACGCAAACATTGTCGATGCCCAGTTGCTGCTTGTTGCGAATGGCCAGTGCCACGGCATCAGGCATGCGGTCTACAGCAGTCACTGTACAATCCGGACGCTCGGTTGCCAGCGCCAGCGCAATGGCACCCGTGCCGGTTCCTAAATCAAGAATACGACACGCTGAGGCCGGCAGGCGAGCCAGCGCCTGCTCCACCAGACACTCGGTATCCGGACGCGGAATAAGCGTGGCTGGAGACACAAATAGCGGCAGCGACCAGAACTCACGCACGCCGGTTAAGTGCGCCACCGGCTCTCCCCGCTGACGCCGCTCCAGTAACGTATCAAGCTGTTGACGCTGCGCCTCGGTTAACTCCGTTTCGCCGAAAGCCAGAATAAAGGTGCGCCCTTTGCCAGTAACAAACTCGAGTAAAATCTCGGCGTCACGGCGCGGGCTTTCGCTTGCCTGTAATTGGCTAATTGCTTCACGCAGCCAGTGCTGATAATCCATTAATCCTGCTCGGACAACGCCGCCAGTTGGTCGGCCTGGTATTCCTGGACAATCGGCTCAATGAGCATATCCAGTTTGCCTTCCATCGCTTCATCCAGACGGTAGAGCGTCAGGTTAATGCGGTGATCGGTCACACGACCCTGCGGGAAGTTATAGGTACGGTTACGATCGCTGCGATCGCCACTGCCCAACAGGTTACGACGTTCAGAGGCTTCCGCCTGTTGACGTCTTGCCACTTCGGCGGCACGAATACGCGCCCCCAGCACCGACATCGCTTTGGCTTTGTTTTTATGCTGTGAACGTTCGTCCTGGCATTCCACTACGATACCGGTCGGTAAGTGGGTAATACGGATTGCGGAGTCGGTGGTGTTAACGTGCTGACCGCCCGCGCCTGATGAACGGAAGGTGTCAATACGCAGATCGGCCGGGTTGATGTCCGGCAGTTCGGCATCCGGCAGTTCCGGCATAACCGCGACCGTACAGGCAGAGGTATGAATACGCCCCTGCGATTCCGTCGCAGGTACGCGCTGCACGCGATGGCCGCCAGACTCAAACTTCAGTCGCCCGTAAACGCCTTCGCCGCTAATCTTGGCAATGACTTCTTTAAACCCGCCATGCTCGCCTTCGCTGGCGCTCATGATCTCAACCCGCCAGCGACGCGATTCAGCGTAGCGGCTGTACATGCGGAACAGATCGCCGGCAAACAGCGCCGCTTCATCACCACCGGTTCCCGCGCGCACTTCGAGGAAGGCGTTACGTTCGTCATCGGGATCTTTAGGTAATAGCAGGACCTGCAGATGCTGTTCCAGCTGCTCACATTTCTCTTTTGCTTCGCGCAGTTCATCCTGCGCCATTTCACGCATTTCAGGATCGTCGAGCATCATCTGAGCCGTCTCGATATCTTCCTGAACCTGTTGCCAGTCCGTAAAACAGCGAGATACATCGCTTAATTGCGCATATTCGCGCGACAGCGCACGAAAGCGATCCTGGTCTGCGATAGTCCCCGCATCACCGAGCAGCGCCTGAACTTCTTCATGGCGTTCATGCAGGGCTTCCAGTTTGGCAACGATAGAAGGCTTCATAGGCGTAAATGCACCCTGTAAAAAATAAGATTGGTGTGCTGCTACTCCAGCCCGAGGCTGTCGCGCAGAATATTCAGGCGTTCACTATCCCCGTCACGGGCGGCCTGTTGAAGTGATTTGGTTGGTGCATGAATCAGGCGATTGGTCAGTTTCCAGGCCAGATCCTGCATAATGGCTTGCGCATCACCGCCCTGTTGAAGAGCGGCCAACGCTTTGGCGGTCAGTTCATCACGGATCTGTTCTGACTGACTGCGATACTCGCGGATAGTGTCGCTTGCGCCCTGGGCGCGTAGCCAGGCCATAAACTCGCTGGCTTCCTGCTCCACTATCGTTTCGGCTTCCACCGCCGCCGCTTTGCGCTGGGCCAGGTTATGCGAAATGATGCTTTGCAGGTCATCAACACTGTACAGATAGGCGTTAGACAATTTACCCACTTCCGGCTCGACATCGCGCGGTACGGCGATATCCACCAGCAACATAGGCTGATTGCGGCGGTTTTTAAGCGCACGTTCCACCATTCCTTTGCCGATAATCGGCAGCGGACTGGCAGTAGAACTGATAATGATATCGGCATCCTGTAAACGCGCGTCTATATCACTCAGTGAAATCACCTCGGCGCCGACTTCATCCGCCAGCACCTGCGCACGCTCGCGAGTGCGGTTGGCGATGATCATCTTCTTGACTTTGTGCTCGCGCAGATGTCGCGCTACCAGCTCAATGGTTTCGCCCGCACCGACTAACAGCACGGTTACCGTGGAGAGCGATTCAAATATCTGCCGCGCCAGGGTACAGGCGGCAAACGCCACCGACACGGCGCTGGCGCCGATGTCAGTTTCTGTACGTACACGTTTTGCGACAGAGAATGATTTCTGGAACATGCGTTCCAGCGCACTGGCGTTCAGGTGACCTTTTTGCGAATCCGCAAACGCTTTTTTCACCTGCCCCAGAATTTGCGGTTCACCGAGCACCAGTGAATCCAGACCGCTGGCAACACGCATCAAATGACTGACTGCGTCGTTGTCCTGGTGCCAGTACAAGCTGTTGCGCAGATCTTCTTCATTGAGGTTATGGTATTCACACAGCCAGCGAACCAGCGCTTCTTGCAGGTTATCCTGCTCTTCAACGCTGAGATACAGCTCCGTGCGGTTACACGTCGACAGCACTACCCCGCCCTGCACCATTGGCTGCGCGAGCAGGCTGTCCAGCGCCTGATCGAGCGTATCCGGCGAAAACGTTACGCGTTCTCGCAGCGATACAGGTGCCGTTTTATGGTTAATACCAAGCGCTAAAAGGGTCATGTGTGCGGGAATAGTACCAGCGTTGATAAGGTTAGACTGGGTGCATCATACAGGATGCGTGCGGTCAATAAAAGAGACTGACCCCTTTTGGAGTAATAGCTTAGTGCACAAATTTAAGCGATTTAAGATAACTTGAACGTAGACGATGTCTGATGGCGGCGCTAGCATTAAGAGTTATAACTGCAACGTATCTCAAGGATTTGTCATCATTATGACCCTGCCTGATTTTCGCCTGATTCGCCTGCTGCCGCTGGCGGCCCTGGTTCTTACTGCCTGTACGCTCAACGCGCCTAAAGGTCCCGGTAAAAGCCCCGATTCTCCGCAGTGGCGCCAGCACCAACAGGAAGTTCGCGCCCTGAACCAGTATCAGACGCGTGGTGCGTTTGCCTATATTTCCGATCAACAGAAAGTGTATGCCCGCTTTTTCTGGCAGCAAACCGGTCAGGATCGCTATCGTCTCCTGCTGACCAACCCACTGGGCAGCACGGAACTGGAACTTAATGCGCAGCCTGGCAACGTCGAACTGGTCGATAACAAAGGCAAGCATTACACCGCCGACGACGCTGAAGAGATGATTGGCAAACTGACCGGCATGCCTATCCCATTAAACAGCTTGCGCCAATGGATCCTTGGTCTGCCAGGTGACGCCACCGATTATAAGCTCGACGACCAATATCGTCTGAGTGAAGTGAACTACAGCAAAGACGGTAAAAACTGGAAAGTGGTCTATAGCGCCTACGACAGCAAAACCCAGCCTGCGATGCCAGCAAACATGGAGCTGTCTGACGGTTCCCAGCGTATTAAGCTGAAAATGGATAACTGGATTGTGAAATGATGACCCATTGGCCCTCTCCGGCAAAACTGAATTTGTTTTTATACATCACCGGACAGCGTGCGGACGGTTACCACACGCTGCAGACCTTATTTCAGTTTCTTGATTATGGCGACACGATAGATATTACACCGCGTAGCGACGGCGAAATTCACCTGTTAACCCCAGTGGAAGGCGTTGCGCATGAAGACAATCTGATCGTCCGTGCGGCACGTTCGCTGATGAAAGCGGCATCTGAAAGCAATCGCCTTCCCAAAGGGAGTGGTGCGGACATCAGTATCGACAAACGCCTGCCGATGGGCGGCGGTCTTGGCGGAGGTTCGTCTAATGCGGCAACCGTTCTGGTGGCGCTGAATCATCTCTGGCAGTGCGGACTTTCGGTTGATGAACTGGCGGCACTCGGCTTAACGCTGGGGGCGGATGTTCCCGTATTCGTGCGCGGCCATGCGGCCTTTGCCGAAGGTGTTGGCGAAATTCTGACGCCGGTCGAGCCTGAGGAAAAGTGGTATCTGGTTGCACATCCGGGAGTCAGTATTCCGACACCGGTGATTTTTAACGATCCCGACCTCCCGCGCAACACGCCAAAAAGGTCAATAAAAACGTTACTAAAATGTGAATTCGGCAATGATTGCGAGGTTATCGCAAGAAAACGTTTTCGCGAGGTTGATGCGGCGCTTTCCTGGCTGTTAGAATACGCGCCGTCGCGCCTGACTGGTACAGGGGCTTGTGTCTTTGCTGAATTTGACACTGAGTCTCGTGCTCGCCAGGTGCTTGAGCAAGCCCCGGAATGGCTCAAAGGCTTTGTGGCGAAAGGCGTCAACCTCTCCCCATTGCACAGAGCGTTACTCTAAATCCTTCGGGTTTCAGGAAAATGGCGAAACGACGAATCGCCAGGTGCATACAACTTCAGTATGTAACTGGTGTGAGGAATTGATGCCAGCGCAAATGAAACGCGGAAGATAAAGAGTAAGCCGGGCAAGCTGAGTTGCGGTGACAACGTCACCCTGTTCCAGACGTTGCATCGCGCTCTTTAATACACCGCATGGAGAGGATACTGCCTGGCCCGCACAGTTTTCGGCAGATTCTTTCCACCAATGGACGCATGCCTGAGGTTCTTCTCGTGCCTGATATGAAGCTTTTTGCTGGTAACGCCACCCCGGAACTAGCACAACGTATTGCCAACCGCCTGTACACTTCACTCGGCGACGCCGCTGTAGGTCGCTTTAGCGACGGCGAAGTCAGCGTACAAATTAATGAAAATGTACGCGGTGGTGATATTTTCATCATCCAGTCCACTTGTGCCCCTACTAACGACAACCTGATGGAATTGGTCGTTATGGTTGATGCGCTGCGCCGTGCTTCCGCAGGCCGTATCACCGCCGTTATTCCTTACTTCGGCTATGCACGTCAGGATCGTCGCGTACGTTCCGCTCGTGTACCGATTACCGCTAAAGTCGTCGCTGATTTCCTGTCCAGCGTTGGCGTTGACCGCGTCCTCACCGTTGACCTGCATGCTGAACAGATCCAGGGCTTCTTTGACGTACCGGTTGATAACGTATTCGGTAGCCCGATCCTGTTAGAAGACATGCTGCAGCTGAACCTGGACAACCCGATTGTGGTTTCTCCGGATATCGGTGGCGTCGTGCGTGCCCGCGCTATCGCTAAACTGCTGAACGATACCGACATGGCTATCATCGACAAACGTCGCCCGCGTGCGAACGTTTCTCAGGTGATGCACATTATTGGTGACGTTGCAGGTCGTGACTGTGTTCTGGTTGATGACATGATCGATACCGGCGGTACGCTGTGCAAAGCAGCAGAAGCACTGAAAGAACGTGGTGCAAAACGCGTATTTGCTTACGCTACTCACCCGATCTTCTCAGGTAATGCGGCAAACAACCTGCGCAACTCAGTGATTGATGAAGTCGTAGTCTGTGACACTATTCCACTGACTGACGAAATCAAAGCGCTGCCAAACGTGCGTACATTGACCCTGTCGGGTATGCTGGCCGAAGCGATTCGTCGTATCAGCAACGAAGAATCCATCTCTGCTATGTTCGAGCATTAATCGAGCCCGGCTCAAAAACCCGCTGCGGCGGGTTTTTTTATCTGCAATACTTATTTGTATGACTTATGCCTCCTTCACCTGCCATTTAGTTGACAGATGATGCGCTCATGGATGAAACATTATTGTGAACAGATTATTTTCCTCACATGTGATGCCTTTCCGCGCCCTCATCGACGCTTGTTGGAAAGAAAAATATACTGCCTCTCGCTTTACCCGTGACCTGATCGCCGGGATAACCGTTGGGATCATCGCCATTCCGCTGGCAATGGCCCTGGCAATAGGCAGTGGCGTTGCGCCGCAGTACGGCCTGTATACCTCAGCCGTCGCTGGGATTGTTATCGCCCTTACCGGCGGTTCACGCTTTAGCGTATCTGGCCCAACCGCCGCCTTCGTGGTCATTCTGTATCCGGTGTCGCAACAGTTTGGGCTGGCAGGCCTGCTGGTTGCCACGCTCATGTCCGGGATATTCCTGATCCTTTTCGGCCTCGCTCGTTTTGGCCGCCTGATCGAATATATCCCCGTGTCGGTAACGTTAGGTTTTACATCGGGTATTGGTATCACCATTGGTACCATGCAGATTAAAGATTTTCTTGGCCTGCAGATGGCCCATGTCCCGGAGCACTACCTGCAAAAGGTCGGCGCGCTGTTTATGGCCTTGCCAACCATTAACTTCGGTGATGCCGCCATTGGCGTAGTGACGCTAGGGATCTTGATTTTCTGGCCGCGCCTGGGGATCCGACTGCCGGGCCACCTTCCCGCGCTGCTGGCTGGCTGTGCGGTAATGGGTATCGTGAACCTGACCGGCGGCCATGTCGCCACCATTGGTTCGCAGTTCCACTACATTCTGGCTGACGGCTCACAGGGTAACGGTATCCCACAACTGCTGCCGCAGTTGGTCCTGCCGTGGAATATGCCGGAATCAAACTTTACCCTGAGCTGGAGCTCGTTACAGGCGCTGTTACCGGCAGCCTTCTCGATGGCGATGCTGGGGGCAATTGAATCTCTGCTGTGCGCCGTCGTACTCGATGGGATGACCGGCACCAAGCATAAAGCTAACAGCGAGTTGATTGGCCAGGGGCTGGGTAACATCGTGGCACCGTTCTTTGGCGGTATCACCGCCACAGCAGCAATTGCCCGCTCTGCGGCAAACGTCCGCGCTGGGGCGACCTCGCCAATCTCTGCGGTTATCCACGCGATTCTGGTGATCCTCGCCCTGCTGGTACTTGCACCGCTGCTTTCCTGGTTACCGCTTTCCGCCATGGCCGCCCTACTGCTGATGGTGGCATGGAACATGAGTGAAGCGCATAAAGTGGTGGATTTGCTGCGTCATGCGCCGAAAGACGACATCATTGTCATGCTGATGTGTATGTCGCTGACGGTGCTGTTCGACATGGTTATTGCCATCAGCGTCGGTATTGTTCTCGCTTCTCTGCTGTTTATGCGTCGTATTGCGCGCATGACGCGTCTGGCGCCGGTCAACGTAGACGTACCGGACGATGTGCTGGTGCTGCGCGTTATTGGTCCGCTGTTCTTTGCCGCGGCGGAAGGATTATTTACCGATCTCGAGTCGCGTATTGAAGGTAAACGCATCGTAGTCTTGAAGTGGGACGCGGTCCCGGTACTGGATGCCGGTGGTCTGGACGCTTTCCAGCGCTTTGTAAAACGTCTGCCGGAAGGTTGTGAATTACGCATCAGTAATCTGGAATTCCAGCCGCTACGTACCATGGCGCGCGCGGGTATTCAGCCGATTGCCGGGCGTCTGACGTTCTTCCCGAATAAAGATGCTGCGCTAGCAGATATCCGCTAACGTGTAGCCCGGCCAGGCGAAACGCCACCGGATTACAAATGACAGACAAAAAAATGGCTCCCGTACGTGGGAGCCATTTTTTATAATAAGCTTATTGCTTACGCGTTCAGCAGTTGCTCAGCCGTTGCCTTCACGCTTGCCAGCAGGACTTTGACATCCTCCAGACATACCGTCGGATTGAGCAGCGTTAGCTTCAGGCAGGTGACACCATCGGCTTCGGTCACGCCGACGTTGGCGCTACCAGAAGCCAGCAGAACGTCGCCAATACGCTGGTTCAGCAGCGCGACAAATGCCACGTCGTCACTTTGCGGGCGGAAGCGGAACAGCACGCTTGCCAGCTGTGGTTCCATCACCAGTTCAAGATGCGGCTGGGTTTTGACAAACTCAGCAACATCACGCGCCAGCGTCACACCGTTATCAATGATCTCGGCATACTGCTTTTTGCCCAGCGCTTCGAGGCCCATCCACAGCTTAAGCGCATCGAAACGACGCGTGGTCTGCAGCGACTTCGATACCAGGTTTGGTACGCCAGCCTCTTCATCGAAATCAGAGTTCAGATACGCCGCCTGGTAACGCATCAGCTCGTAGTGGCGCGCATCTTTTAACAGGAACGCACCGCAGCTGATGGTCTGGAAGAACTGCTTGTGGAAATCCAGCGTCACGGAATCGGCCAGCTCAAGGCCGTTCAGGAAGTCACGGTACTTCTCAGAAAGCAGTAACGCCCCGCCCCATGCTGCATCCACGTGCATCCAGATCTGATGTTCTGCCGCCAGCGCTGCTATATCCGCTAACGGATCGATTGCGCCCGCATCGGTAGTACCGGCAGTGGCGACAATTGCCATCACCTGCTCGCCGTTGGCTTTCGCCTGGGCCAGCTTGTCTTTCAGGTCAGCCAGATCCATGCGTGAAAACGCATCGGTCTTCACCTGGGTGACGGAACGGTAGCCCAGCCCCATCAGCGCCATGTTCTTCTGCACTGAGAAGTGCGCGCTTTCAGAGCAGAACACTTTGATTTTACTCAGATCACCGGTCAGACCCTCCTGCTGAATGGAGTGCCCCTGGCGAGCGAAGAAAGCATCACGCGCCAGCATCAGGCCCATCAGGTTACTCTGCGTACCGCCGCTGGTGAATACGCCCGCATCACCTGTCGGGTATCCAACCTGCTCACGCAACCACTCGATCAGCTTGATCTCAATGATGGTGGCCGACGGGCTCTGGTCCCAGGAGTCCATACTCTGGTTGGTGGCGTTGATCAGCACTTCCGCCGCCTGGCTTATTACCAGGCTCGGGCAGTGCAGATGCGCCACGCACTGCGCATGGTGAACCAACAAGCTGTCTTTGAGAAAGTATTCAACCGCACGCTCAATAGCGGCCTGGTTGCCCAGGCCCTGAGACGTAAAATTCAGGTTGATACGTTCACGCAGTTGCTCAACGGTTTTACCCTGATACATCTCAGGCTGCTTCAACCATTCAACGACCGCTTGCGTACTCTGCTCGATAGCGTCCTGATAAGCTGCAATGCTTTGCGCCGAGCCGGACAGAATCGGGTTTACGTCTGACATTCGATCCAACTCCGTTTAAACCGGCTTAACGCCAGCGCCCAGCAGGGCGTTTTCGAATTTATCGAGGAAGATTTCCAGCTCAGCGTTGGTGATCAGCAGTGACGGCAGCAGGCGCAGCACGCAACCGTTGCGGCCACCACGCTCCAGAATCAGCCCATTTTCGAAGCATTTTTTCTGCAGCAACGCGGACAGCTCGCCATCGGCCGGGTAGCAGCCCATGTGATCCTGCGCTTCGTTCGGCTTCACGATTTCCAGACCGATCATCAGACCCAGACCGCGCACCTGGCCGATAACCGGGTAGCGTTTCTGCAGGTCAGCCAGTTTGCCTTTCAGCCACTCGCCCTGGGCAGCAACTTTATCGGCAATCTTGTCGTCTTTGAGGATCTTCAGCGTTGTCAGACCGGTCGCCATCGCCAGCTGGTTGCCGCGGAAGGTGCCAGTGTGGTGGCCCGGAGCCCACGCATCGAACTTCTTCTTAATACCCAGCACCGCCAACGGCAGACCGCCGCCAACCGCTTTGGACATCACGATGATATCTGGCTCAATACCGGCATGTTCGAAGGCGAACAGTTTACCGGTACGTGCAAAACCAGCCTGAACTTCATCGATGATCAGCAGAATGCCGTGTTCCTGCGTCACTTTACGAATGCGCTGCAGCCACTCGACCGGAGCCGGATTCACGCCACCTTCTCCCTGCACCGCTTCGAGGATCACGGCAGCCGGTTTACGCACGCCGCTTTCAACGTCGTTGATCAGGTTTTCGAAGTAGTAGGTTAATGCTTTGACGCCAGCGTCGCCGCCGATACCCAGCGGGCAACGGTACTGATGCGGATACGGCATAAACTGCACTTCCGCCATCATGTTGCTGACCGCTTCTTTCGGCGACAGGTTGCCGGTCACGGACAGCGCGCCGTGGGTCATCCCGTGGTAGCCGCCGGAGAAACTGATGATGCTGGAACGGCCGGTGACTTTCTTCGCCAGCTTCAGCGCGGCTTCAACGGCATCGGCACCGGACGGCCCGGTAAACTGCAGGCAATATTCTTTGCCCTGACCCGGTAATAAAGAAAGTAAATATGATGAGAATTCATCTTTTAACGGCGTGGTAAGGTCAAGCGTATGTAACGGTAAGCCGCTTGTGATGACACTTTGAATGCTCTGCAGCACTTCAGGATGGTTATGACCAAGCGCCAGGGTTCCGGCACCTGCCAGGCAATCAAGATATTGATTATTTTCTACATCAGTAATCCAGACGCCCTGCGCTTTAGCGATCGCTAATGGCAGTTTACGTGGATAGCTGCGGACATTAGATTCAAACTCAGCCTGTCTTGCTAAAAAGGTATCATTGCTCTGTGGTAATGAATTAGCACTTAAAGTATCAATACGGACTTTATCCGTCATCATATCACTCCTACAACCAGGTGTAGATTAACACCTGATTGAATAAATGGTTATAAGGATTACCTGTAAAAAAGCGCGGCTAATATATGTTGTTTTAGCTTAGGACTCAATCATTTATTTTTCGGCATTAAAAATAACAACTTTTCCCTTAAAATTCAAAGCGTAACAACCATTTGCCATTACTAAATCCTAAAGAAATATATCTATTTAATTAACAATGTTGTAGCTAATTGCAACGCAGACAATCTAATAAAAACCATGAGATTTTCGTGTTTTTATTATTTTTTTACACGTTTTTACCATTAATGATGCTCGCGATATCTTGTGATGACATGATTTTTCACTTATTTGTCGATAAATCGAATAAAAAAGTCGATCCCTAAATATAAATCACTTAGTATGGCGCGCTTATTTACAGGCTATGTAGATAAAATTAATGCGCAGCACCCGATAACGCGTACAGGCGACACGCGTTATCGACAACAGGTATTCCCTGGGTTGTCAGCAGAAATGTTCGCGGGCGGACATTTCGTAAGGCGAACTTCGTTCCCTTATGCCGAGAATGAAAATTTTCTAGCCATACTTTTATGGCGCCCTGATATGAGATTGTTATGACTCGCATTTATCCACCATCCGTCGTTGCCAAATTTGGCGGCACCAGCGTCGCTGATTTTGATGCGATGAATCGAAGCGCCAGCATTGTCCTTGCTGATCAAGATGTCCGTTTAGTCGTTTTGTCTGCTTCAGCAGGCGTGACAAACTTACTGGTTGAGCTTTCTGAAGGTCTGGAAACACATCAACAATTAGATAAGATTGAGACTTTACGCGCCATTCAATACAACATTATTTCCCGCCTGAAGCAGCCGTCCGTTATCAGCACGGAAATCGATAATCTTCTCAACAACATACGTCGTCTTGCACAAACGGCGATGGTTTCGCCGTCTGATGCGTTAAGCGATGAATTAGTCAGCCATGGCGAGCTGATGTCCTCGCTACTTTTTACTGAAGTCTTACGTGAACGGCATGCCGAGGCTGGGTGGTTTGACGCCCGTAGTGTGATGCGTACTAACGCGAACTTCGGCTGTGCCGAACCCGAGCTTGGCACACTGCACCACCAGGTGGAGACTCACCTGCGCCCTCGTCTTGAACAAGCGATTATGGTGACTCAGGGATTTATCGGGCGTGATGTCGCAGGACACACCACAACGCTTGGACGCGGCGGTAGTGATTACACGGCTACGCTTCTCGGTGAGGCGCTTCACGCCACACGCGTTGACATCTGGACCGACGTCGCAGGGATCTACACCACCGACCCACGCATTGCGCCGCGGGCCAAACGAATCGACCATATCTCATTTTCCGAGGCCAGCGATATGGCCGCCTACGGGGCGAAGGTCCTCCACCCGGCGACACTGCTCCCGGCAATGCGTAAAAGCATTCCGGTTTTTGTTGGCTCAAGTAAGGATACTGCCGCCGGAGGTACGCTGGTACACAACACCACCGATAATCCACCTCGCTATCGTGCGCTCGCCGTGCGTCGTAAACAGACGCTGTTGCGGTTACACAGTCTGGAGACGCAACCTACCTGTTCTTTCCTGGCGCAGTCCTTCGCCATTTTAGCTCGCCACGCGGTCACGGTGGATTTGGTTACAACCTCAGAGAATAGTATTGCGCTGGCGCTGGATGCCACTCATGCAACCTCAGGTGAAGACCATGTGCTGACCACCGCATTGTTTACCGCCTTGTCCTCCCACTGTCGTGTGGAAGTGGAAACCGGACTGGCGTTGGTCACTTTGGTGGGGAATCAACTCACACAGGCTGCGGGAGTTTGCAAAGACGTTTTTGCCTGGCTTGAAGAGCATACGGTACGAATGATTTGCCATGGGGCGTCAAACGACAACCTGAGCATCCTGTTACCGGCTGACAATGCAGACAGCGCGATCAAAGCGTTACATTATCGGTTATTCGAATAACGTTTCTTTGTAGTATGCCACCAAAGGTAGAAGTCGTTTAATCCAGTACTGACGAAAAAGCAGAGCCCTGGTTTTTAAACCAGGACTTTGTGTTCAAACAACCGCACTCCGAGTTGGGAGAGCTATTTAGTTATGCCGATGATTGGTATCACCGCGACGGCAGCGTTTGTCATAGTGGCGCACCCACCAGTAACGATCGCTGATTTGTTCGTGCCCCCCCACTCTGGCACCCGCCAACCAAAGGACACCACCAACAAAAATACTGAGCACGGCACCATGTGCGAAAAACTGTGGCAGATTAAATTGCGGCAGTTGGTTTAAAATAGAGTAACCAACACCACCCACCATCACCACCAACCCTAAAGCCATGAGCACGTTACCGAGTAACGAAGCGTTTTTGCGTTTCATGTGTCACCTCCGGAACTTTGGGTTGTTACAGGGAATACCCCTAATCCTTATGTGTAAAGTATAGACAACACTGCCGTTCGCAAGTGCGGGAGCGATCACAATTACAAACACTCACGCAACAAAACTTTACAAATAAGCCACTGAACACACTCATTTTCTAATAGTCCATTTCTGCAATTATTCAGCTTTTTGCGATAAGCACGCAGTTTTTTGTCAACAGCAGCGTCAGACAGTAAACTACACGTCGTTTATCGAAACACTCAGGACAAAACACGTGGCGATTAAATTGATTGTTGGCCTGGCGAACCCCGGCGCAGAGTATGCGGCAACGCGACACAATGCAGGCGCATGGTATGTCGATCTGCTGGCAGAAAGATTACGCGCTCCCCTGCGCGATGAGCCGAAATTCTTCGGCTACACCTCCAGAGTTACGCTTGAAGGTGAGGACGTCCGTCTGCTGGTGCCAACCACATTTATGAATCTGAGCGGCAAGGCTGTCGGTGCGATGGCCAGTTTTTATCGTATTAACCCCGATGAAATTTTGGTCGCACACGATGAGTTAGACCTGCCCCCTGGCGTGGCCAAATTTAAGCTTGGCGGCGGTCATGGCGGACATAATGGCCTGAAAGACATCATTAGTAAGTTAGGTAATAACCCCAACTTTCATCGTTTACGCGTTGGAATTGGCCATCCGGGCGATAAAAACAAAGTTGTCGGATTTGTTTTAGGCAAACCGCCTGTTTCAGAACAGAAGTTAATTGATGAAGCAATTGACGAAGCGGCACGTTGTACCGAGATTTTGTTCAAAGACGGCCTGACCAAAGCGACGAGCCGGTTACACACCTTTAAAGCGCAATAAGCAGCGATGTGCGGCATTTTTCTCGCGTGCTGTGTATAATAGGCAAAGTTATTTACATTTCTACAATCTGTTTTCCATAACAGGTTGAATATCAAAAGATTAAGGTGATTTAAACATGGGATTCAAATGCGGTATCGTCGGTTTGCCAAACGTAGGCAAATCCACCCTGTTCAACGCGCTCACAAAAGCGGGTATTGAAGCGGCAAACTTCCCGTTCTGTACTATCGAGCCGAACACCGGTGTTGTCCCGATGCCCGATCCGCGTCTGGATCAGCTGGCCGAAATCGTCAAACCGCAGCGTATCCTGCCAACAACGATGGAATTCGTCGACATCGCCGGCCTGGTAAAAGGTGCGTCCAAAGGTGAAGGTCTGGGTAACCAATTCCTGACCAACATCCGTGAAACCGAAGCTATCGGCCACGTGGTGCGTTGCTTTGAAAACGACAACATCATCCACGTTAATAACAAAGTGGATCCGGCTGACGACATTGAAGTTATCAATACCGAGCTGGCGTTGTCCGACCTCGATACCTGTGAGCGCGCTATCCATCGCGTGCAGAAGAAGGCCAAAGGCGGCGACAAAGACGCTAAAGCAGAGCTGGCTGCGCTGGAAAAATGCCTGCCACAGCTGGAAAACGCTGGCATGCTGCGCGCGCTGAAAACGCTGACTGACGAAGACAAAGCGGCCATCAAATACCTGAGCTTCCTGACGCTGAAGCCAACAATGTACATCGCCAACGTCAACGAAGACGGTTTTGAAAACAACCCATACCTAGATAAAGTGCGCGAAATCGCGGCTGCCGAAGGTTCTGTTGTGGTTGCCGTTTGCGCTGCCGTTGAAGCTGACATCGCTGAACTCGATGATGCTGACCGTGAAGAATTCATGGCTGAAATGGGTCTGGAAGAGCCGGGCCTGAACCGCGTTATCCGTGCTGGCTACGAATTGCTGAACCTGCAGACCTACTTCACTGCTGGCGTGAAAGAAGTCCGTGCCTGGACCATTCCTGTCGGTGCCACGGCTCCGCAGGCAGCCGGTAAAATCCATACCGACTTCGAGAAAGGCTTTATCCGCGCACAAACCATCGCGTTTGAAGATTTCATCACCTATAAAGGTGAGCAAGGTGCGAAAGAAGCTGGGAAAATGCGTGCCGAAGGTAAGGACTATATCGTCAAAGATGGCGATATCATGAACTTCCTGTTCAACGTCTAACACTGTCATTTTTACTTATAAATCATATAGTTACATAGAAATAAAAGCTTGCGATTTTGCGGCGCGCACAGACCCGCGTACAAAGTGCGCGGCGCTACCCTTCTAAATGTAACAGCCGATCACACAAAGTTGTCGGCTGTTATCGTATTATCCATTCATGAAAATCGAGGAACTTAATGATGAAAGGATATGCGTACTCTTTGTCAATACTCACCCTACTGGTGAGCGCACCGGCTTTATCGCTGAGCGATACCATTAAGAATCAGTTAATATTTATCGAGAAACCTTGGACCATTACGCATCTGGACGACTTACAGGTGGATTGCCTGTGGACAAGGGACGACGCGGGTCGTTTGAACAGTGAGGCAATGGGGCCAGATGGCTCAGGCGTGTGCTGGGATATAAAGGCAGACGAGCAGGTCAACAAGCTGGATAAAGAAAATAAACTTGTATGGCATAACGCGCCTCATTTCGACCACGAGTACGGCGACAAAACCAAATGCTACTACCGCGTGGACAAAACCATTGGACTTGTTGACTTCAGGCTTGGTGGAAATGTTACCGAAGCAGAAGAGAGAGACTGTAAGAGTCAAAATTCAATGGACAGAGCATTGAGAAATGCAACACCTGTTGTATCTGACTTCCAAAAAATAGTCATGGCTCAAATCAACGCCTGTTACGCAGGCATGAACGGCACGCTGACAGGAGACTGGTCTACTCAAATGGTTAAATATGCAACCATTACGAGCGAGTTTAAGGGTAATGGCGGGGCAATCTCACGCATTGGTAGAGCATTCGACTATGGAAAGCTGCTGGCAAATTCTCCCAATGACTGCGTCAATTTTGTTACCCGATCATAATACCTTTTCTATCTTCCGGATTAGCAGCGCAACGCTATGAATAAGCATTGCGGACATACCCGTGAAAACGAGCCAAAAATAGAAATCAGTTACCATCCGAATATCTCAATGGCTTTACCAGGCTAAAAATAATGCCTCTTTGATGACGGTATTCACTCCATTCTCCGACTGTGGCGGCGTTGTGCTGTGCGCAACCACCGAAAAATGACGTCCAGCGGCGGGGCATTCTTATGCCCCATTGTTTCGCGGCTTCGATAGCCATTGCGCAGTCACTCATAATGGCTCATCCCACACCCAGCGAGCCTTGACCACCCCCTCGATAACAGGGATTCTCAGAGCCTTCAAGTGTTCACGGGTGTACGTAGGGGCTATTTGAAGCATCTTGCGTAGCTCGTCAAATGGTATACCCGCGCCAGATTCATCGGGTACTAAACTACTCATAGCACGGTATGCCCATTCAGGCGCGGTAAGCATTTTCATTCCGAAGCCTTACGCTGTTGCTGCTTAGCGATGACGTGAGCAGGGATGCCGGGATGTCTGTCACCACGCTGATAGCCCCGTTTGAAATCGTTCATCACTCGCTTGTCGTTACCTTTCATCATCACACCTCCGCAAAATATTTAATGTCTTTGATAAATTTGATATCTAACGAAATATCGGCGATTTCTGTTTCCAGAATTTTCAGTTGCTCGCACATATCCGTGAGAACGTGGACATAATTGAAAATGTCACTGTGAGGCATCACAATTCTGAGAACCTCATCATCAAGTTGACCGGTCAGCATATAGGCCATCGCTGCCGCGCCGCCATCGATGCGGAATAGGTCGGCAGGCGTTTGCACAAATTTAGTCTGTCCGAATGCTGATATTGCACGCATTTGCCATTTACTTGTGAAATCATCACTCATCACGGCTTTTTTGAGTGCCGGTAAAAATGCTTCTTTCTTTGACTTTAATTCAGCGGCGCACGCTTCGATGTGCTTAGACATATCCGGCTTCACCACAGTGGTTTTGAGCTGCTCAATCTGTTTTTCCAGCTTTGCCACTTCTTCTCTTACTTGTTTGCGCTTGGTGCGCCAATCGTCCATGGCTTCAATAGCTGCGTCTACATAATTCATATTATTCTTGTCCTCAAATAGTCTGACGGGATCGTCATTAGGGAAATAAAAAGGCCTCTTTACTTAGAGGCCTTTAATTTTCATTACTTCCTGCAATAGTCGGCGGTCGTTAACTGGCGCACCGGTGTAAGGGTGTCGAAGTTCTCCGGCATTAAATTGCTTTAGTAGTGCGTCTCGTTTGCCGTGCTTCGATAAGTCCACACCGTTTCGCGTGATCACAGCTCTGTTATAAATAGACTTACTCATTTTCGTCTCCACGCTTCACTGATCTTTTTCTTAGCGGCTGCCATAGGGTCTTGAACTGGTTGAGCATCGTTAACCACTGGCGTTAATGGCTCGCTGTCACGCCATGCGTTTGCAATGCGTTGCTTCATTAAATTGTGGTAATCCATGTCAGTACTCCGGGTTATCGCCATAGAATAAGTTGTACAATTCACCATCTGGCTCATAGAGCGCCCTGAACATGTCTTCTTTCGTTACAGGCACATCGTCCTGTTCAGAACGCTCAAGCGCGTTGAGCCGTTCCATCTTTTCCTTACTTGTCATTGCGAGACTCCAGAGCGGCGAGACGGCGATCGAATTCCACGAGTTCATTAATACGTGCGCGGAGAACTTCGGCATCAATACTATTTGCAGGTGTGATGGCTTTAAGACCCGGGTAGACACGCTCAAGCGTAAATTTGACCGCATCCCAGTCCCCGTTATCAACAAGACGCGTGAGTTGAACCATTGCCGAGTCAGAGAGGGATTTTGGCAAAATGCGGCGCGTTGTATTTTTGCTCCCCACTGGGCGACCAGCCATTTGCTTGCTCCTATTAATTAATGATTTTTCATTATTGCCAGTGTTCGATAGGTTAATTAAACATTATTAATGGTGAATGCACAAGAAATATTACAATTAGTTTATTGACGATAGCGTCAAGATGTGATATGCAGCAAATTAGTTACCACCAGCACCAGTGAATAATCGCTACACAAAGCAATTAAGATGCAGGCGGCGGAAAGTACGCGATTGCCACGCTGGTGTGAAAAGGGTCTGAATAGCCCTTTCATTCAGATAATTACAACTTACTGATATTACTGGATTTTAATGTGGGAAGGGTCTGAATACCGAGAGGTCCGAAACACTGCATACCAACGCTACATAAAATATATACATGTATGTAGCTTATACATACATGTATATATTTTATTACCTCTGTAATAGTTTTATTTAGACCTTTTGGAGCCTTACAGAATAAAAACCAGCAATATCAATGCGTTTAGACGGTTCCGAAGGTGATGCTGCCAACTTACTGATTTAGTGTATGATGGTGTTTTTGAGGTGCTCCAGTGGCTTCTGTTTCTATCAGCTGTCCCTCCTGTTCAGCTACTGACGGGGTGGTGCGTAACGGCAAAAGCACTGCCGGACATCAGCGCTATCTCTGCTCTCACTGCCGTAAAACATGGCAACTGCAGTTCACTTACACCGCTTCTCAACCCGGTACGCACCAGAAAATCATTGATATGGCCATGAATGGCGTTGGATGCCGGGCAACCGCCCGCATTATGGGCGTTGGCCTCAACACGATTTTACGTCACTTAAAAAACTCAGGCCGCAGTCGGTAACCTCGCGCATACAGCCGGGCAGTGACGTCATCGTCTGCGCGGAAATGGACGAACAGTGGGGCTATGTCGGGGCTAAATCGCGCCAGCGCTGGCTGTTTTACGCGTATGACAGGCTCCGGAAGACGGTTGTTGCGCACGTATTCGGTGAACGCACTATGGCGACGCTGGGGCGTCTTATGAGCCTGCTGTCACCCTTTGACGTGGTGATATGGATGACGGATGGCTGGCCGCTGTATGAATCCCGCCTGAAGGGAAAGCTGCACGTAATCAGCAAGCGATATACGCAGCGAATTGAGCGGCATAACCTGAATCTGAGGCAGCACCTGGCACGGCTGGGACGGAAGTCGCTGTCGTTCTCAAAATCGGTGGAGCTGCATGACAA
>NZ_JAOWIA010000060.1:173399-348812 GCF_030332345.1 Citrobacter sp. Cpo221 | reverse complement strand
GGAAGGTGCGAATAAGCAGGTCATTTCTTCCCAAGCTGACTCGCTGATTAAAATTTCGCGGATCTGGGCCGATTTTTTTCCCGCAAACACATCGAATCAGCCTATTTAGGCTATTTTTTCCACCATTTCTGGCGTTATTTCCGGTTTTTACTGAGATCTCTCCCACTGACGTATCATTTGGTCCACCCGAAACAGGTTGGCCAGGGTGAATAACATCGCCAGTTGGTTATCGTTTTTCAGCAGCCCCTTGTATCTGGCTTTCACGAAGCCGAACTGCCGCTTGATGATGCGAAACGGGTGCTCCACCCTGGCACGGATGCTGGCTTTCATGTATTCGATGTTGATGGCCGTTTTGTTCTTGCGCGGATGCTGCTTCAAGGTTTTTACCCTGCCGGGACGCTCGGCGATCAGCCAGTCCACATCCACCTCGGCCAGCTCCTCGCGCTGTGGCGCTCCTTGGTAGCCGGCATCGGCTGAGACAAATTGCTCCTCTCCATGAAGCAGATTACCCAGCTGATTGAGGTCATGCTCGTTGGCCGCGGTGGTGACCAGGCTGTGGGTCAGGCCACTCTTGGCATCGACACCAATGTGGGCCTTCATGCCAAAGTGCCACTGATTGCCTTTCTTGGTCTGATGCATCTCCGGATCGCGTTGCTGCTCTTTGTTCTTGGTAGAGCTGGGTGCCTCAATGATGGTGGCATCCACCAAAGTGCCTTGGGTCATCATGACGCCTGCTTCGGCCAGCCAGCGATTGATGGTCTTGAACAATTGACGGGCCAGTTGATGCTGCTCGAGCAGGTGGCGGAAATTCATGATGGTGGTGCGATCCGGCAGGGCGCTATCCAGGGATAATCGGGCAAACAGGCGCATGGAGGCGATTTCGTACAGGGCATCTTCCATGGCACCGTCGCTCAGGTTGTACCAATGCTGCATGCAGTGAATACGCAGCATGGTCTCCAGCGGATAGGGCCGTCGGCCATTGCCCGCCTTGGGATAAAACGGCTCGATGACAGCGGTCATATTCTGCCATGGCAGAATCTGCTCCATGCGGGAGAGGAAAATCTCTTTTCGGGTCTGACGGCGCTTAGTGCTGAATTCACTATCGGCGAAGGTGAGTTGATGGCTCATGATGTCCCTCTGGGATGCGCTCCGGATGAATATGATGATCTCATATCAGGAACTTGTTCGCACCTTCCCTAGCAGATCGTTCATTTGTAGAATGAACGCCTGGAAATGTGGCAGAGCGATATGCTCATCCAGACCGGCCTGACCGCGCCAGGATTCGCGCACGTAGAACACATCCGGCGTGTCGCGTAACTGGAACAGGGCATATTCAATATTGCCCGGCTCCCGGCGCGTGGGCAGCAGCAGAGCTTGTAGCGCCTGTTTCAGTGCGTCGATTTTCCCCGGTTTGGCTTTCAGTACCGCAATAATTGAAATCACGTCAGAATCAGACATGTTAAAACCCCTCCAGCACAATCTTGCCGACCGAGTGACCGGTTTCAATTTGTGTGTGGGCTTTTTGCAGATTTGCCGCGGTAATCGCGCCAAAATGTTCGCCCAGCGTGGTACGGAGGGTGCTGTCGTCGATCAGCTGCGCCACACGGGTCAGTAACTGATGCTGCGCAATGATGTCGTGGGTGGTAAACATCGAACGGGTAAACATAAACTCCCAGTGCAGCGAAATGCTTTTGGCCTTCAGCGGGCGTGCATCGAGAGTTTGCGGATCGTCAATCAGCGCCAGTTTGCCCTGCGGCGCCAGTGCGGCAATAATTTGCGAATAGTGCTGCTCGGTATTGTTCAGGCTGGCAACGTGCGTCACCTCTTTAATGCCTATCCGTGCCAGCTCTTCCGTCAACGGCTTGCTGTGGTCAATCACATGATGAGCGCCCGCTTCACGTACCCATTTCTGGCTCTGCGGACGTGATGCGGTACCGATGACGATCATTTTGGTCAGCTTACTGGCCAGTTGCGTCAGAATAGAACCGACGCCGCCAGCCGCGCCAACAATCAATAACACATCATCTTCATTGCCATTTTCCTCAACGCCCAGACGGTCGAACAGCATTTCCCAGGCGGTGATAGCGGTTAGTGGCAGCGCCGCAGCAGAAGCATTATCCAGTGTTTTTGGCTTCAGCGCGGTAATACGTTCATCAACCAGCTGAAATTCACTGTTACTGCCAGCGCGGCCGAGCGCTCCGGCGTACCAAACTTCATCGCCGGGTGAAAATAGGGTGACGGCTTCACCCACGGACTTCACCACGCCAACTGCGTCCCAGCCCAGTACGCGCGGCACATCAGCGTTAAAACCTTCGCGGACCTTGGTATCGACGGGGTTGACGGAAATGGCTTTCACTTCAACCAGCAGATCGTGCCCGGTAGCGACTGGCATGGGCAGGTCAATCTCTTGTAAAAATTCAATGTTATTGCCGTCGGTCGCGGCGCGGGTAATGGCGATGGCTTTCATGGTCTCTCCGGTTACAGGAATCAGTTGAATAATTCGATGGTAAACCGGTAACAGAACGGGAAAAATAGCCCTATGGCGACAGGACTTATACTCGGGGAGTGAAAATGTTCCGGCTTGAAGATCTCACGTTGTTTGTCCGCGCCGCGGCGCTGAATAGTTTTAGCGATGCCGCGCGCGAAGTCGGCGTTCAGCCTGCTCAGGTCAGTTCAGCTATCAAGCGCCTGGAGTCTACGTTGGCTATCCGCTTGTTCGCCCGCTCCACGCGCAGCCTGCGCCTGACGCCAGAAGGTGAAGTCTGGTTACCCTATGCCCGCCAGATGCTGGATGTAATGCATGCCGGGTTGCAAAAAATTCAGACCCCGGAAGATGAAGTATCAGGCACGCTGCAAATCGCCGTGCCTTCCGATCTCGGTCGTAACCTGCTGCTACCGGTCTTTCAGTCGTTTCGACGCCGCTATCCCGCGCTGCGCCTGCGGATTTTTTTCTCCGACCAGGTAACGGATGTCTTTAAAGACCCCGTCGATGTTGCGTTTCGCTATGGCAACACCGAAGACGCGTCTTACATTGCGCTGCCGGTTGCACCGGGTAACCGACGCGTGCTGGTGGCATCACCGGAATGGGTTGAGCAAAACGGCGCGCCGCAAAAACTGGATGATTTAACACAGCTCAACGCCATGACTTTCGTATTACGCGGCCGCCTGCACGATCGCTGGACATTTACGCGCAACGGCGAGGTCAGTAGTGTGCAGGTTAACGGCACCATTATGAGTGACGATGCGGAAGTGATCCGGCGCCTGGCGATTGCCGGAGAAGGTGTGGCGTACAAGTCGTGGCTGGATGTCAGCGAGGATGTGCGTGACGGTCGATTACAACTGCTGATGTCGGATTATCAGGGAGAGAAAGTCCCGCTGAATATGATTTGCCCGCATCGGAAGCAGCTTTCAACCGCGGTACGCCTTCTGCACGAGGCGGTGAAGGCGCGGTGTGAAATGCTGGCGCAAAGCTAATAAGCGCTTTACGCCAGAATACTATCGCGTCGTTACTCAGTCTTTTTTCGTTGCATTCGCAAAGAAAATATCAGACTGAATGTCTTTAGTGCGGATGGTAAATAGCTGATTGGTTAGATCTTCCGTCAGCTTCTCGGCGTCGGCCATGATGCGCAGGTTGAAGTCATTCAGCATCTTATCGGCGGCAGGTTTATCGGTTTTC
The DNA here is from genome assembly GCF_030332345.1 of Citrobacter sp. Cpo221. Classification (NCBI taxonomy): domain Bacteria; kingdom Pseudomonadati; phylum Pseudomonadota; class Gammaproteobacteria; order Enterobacterales; family Enterobacteriaceae; genus Citrobacter; species Citrobacter sp. Cpo221. Next base: position 345,136 of record NZ_JAOWIA010000060.1, on the reverse strand, counting down.
GCCATCTTCAGATACTCTGCTTCGACCTCTTTTTGCTCCTTCGCCACTTTGTCTTCCCACGCTTTGTAGGCTTTTTTGACGATTGGCGCGAGCTTCGGATAATCGGTCATCGTCAGCGTTTGTAATTTACGATATTTCCAGTAGATAGACTGATCGTCCGCTTTATCGGTACCCATCGTGTAGTTAGCCGGATACGCTTTCAGGCCGCTGTAGTACGGAACAAAGGCGGTGAGGTCAGCCATGCCCAGGCCAATGTAGGTCGTTTCACCAATCTCTTTTGGCAACCACGGACGGACCTGCATGACGTGCGCTTCATAGGTACGGAAAACGCTTACCGGACGCCATGGCTCTTTGCCGTTCAGACCGTTGGTGTACGGGTCATGGCTGGTCCCTTCATAGTGACTACGCAACACGGCCTTCACATCGTCCAGCGTCATTTTCTTCTCTGGCGTCATGAAGACCGGGAATTCGCGCCCTTTGGCCATATCCTGATTTACGGAAGGATTGAACTCTTTCTGGATGGTCCATACGCGAGGGTCGTTATACGTGCGGTCACGCTCGTCATCACGGGTATAGGCTTTGGAGAAGCTGAATTTACCGTCTTTCGCTGGATCGTACAGACCTTTTTCTGTCGCAAATTGAATCAGGTTTTTTGACGCCATCATGTCCGGATTTTTAGGATCGTAATCCTGTAAGCGGCCCTGATTACCGGTGGCAAAATACTGGTTATTCGGCAGGCGTTGCGCCATCCACTGATGGCCGCTGCCGGTTTCCAGGTACCAGATCTCGTTATCGTCGACGACGGCAACGCCAAAACCTTCGCCTGCGCCGACGGTCTCAACGATATGGCCCAACAGCGCCACGGCTTCACGCGCGGTTTTACTTTGTGACAGTAGAATATCCGGGATATCGTCTTCGGTGATCCCTTTATCCTCAACGTATGGGTCGGCGGCCAGTGCTTTCGGTGAGGCAAAAATGGATTCTGTACCGCTCACGCCAACGCCCAATTCGTTAAATCCTGTAGCGCCGTGTAGTTGGGTTTTCCAGTTTGGAACGGTGGTATAACGCAGAGAGTTTTTCGGCAGTGGCCAGGTAAAATCATTCGCACCATTATGTGCTTTGGTGCTGTATACCCCGGTCTGATTTTGCTTTGCCGGATGAATGACAAAATGCTGTGCTTTCAGGGCATCGCTGTCTGCGCTACGGGCGACCAGCATGGAGCCGTCCGCTGATGCTTCGTTGCCGACCAGCAGGGTCGTACACGCAAAACCTGATGAAACAACGGCCAAATTTATAGAAAGTGCAATCAGGCACTTTTTAAAAGTAAACATTACGTATCCCTCATATGTACGCCAAAAATACACCGGAAACACATCGTTTCCTGAAATGCGATAACGCCTGAATGCTCAGACATTGCTCGCGAGAGAGATAAACGTCCCTGCCCACGTCTTCTCCAAATATCCATTCGTAGGTTGAAGTCTTCTGAGCAAAATAAAACGCCCATTTCGCTTAATTATTACGCAACGGATATTGTGATATTCAGGATGTTTCCTGATTCGCGATGAAGAATAGCAATGGGTTATGTGTGGATTCAGTGACCCATGTCGCGTAAGTTAATGATGACAAATGTGAATTTCATTGAGGGGCCGTACTTTTTGTTTCCGGATATGACGTTACCTTTTGCGGCAATACAGCGAGGGCACATTGGAGCTGGCAAAAATCCATGCACCTTTATACTCCTCCATGACCAGGCTCAGGCTTCGTCCGCTTTGACGATAAAATCCAGGTAATGTGTTGTTAATATCCGCTTCATCAGCGGTGTCGGCGAAGGTTTTGACGACCTGCATCGCCTGTAGCACTCGCGCATCACGCTTTTGGGTGTAGTTAAAATAGATGTTCCTGCTAATGTCTGAGGTATTACGCCCGTACAGTTTTCCGTTAATGGTGGCCAGGCCTTCACTGTTGTACATCCGAAACGATAACGTACCGGTAAAACGATTGCTGCCAATGTTCCATTCCATGTTACCGATGCAATTCAGCGGCTTGTCGGCATAGCGTGAATACCATAGCCACCCGCCTGAACCGAGCAATATCGCAAGGCCGATTACGAGCAAAATAAGGTGGTGTGTTTTTTTCATTTCCCGCGCATCCAGTAATAATGAGTAGTACAAAACGCGTTAGCATCTACTCGCGCATCTTTATCACAGACAAATGCTACGATTCTCTCCGCTTTGCTGTAGCCGGAAAGAAAAACATGTTTGTTGTTTTCACAGAGATAGGGATGCAGTTGCATCAGATTGAAATAGCCTTGTTGGTCGTGTTCATTTGGCGAGTAATAGATTTTGCAATTTTGCCGCGAAGGGGTCTGCATGGAGACCGGGACAAATTTACTAAACGGCATAACAGGGCGCGTTTGATACCACACCAGCCAGATGATCAACGTGGCAATCACGACACTGGCGCTAAATAAAACCTCAAACCAGGGTATCTGCACCGTTTGTTGTGGTGTCGAAGGAATTATCTTTGCGGGTGTGATTTCTTCAATAACCGGCGGCGGGGAAACTTCACTCTGTTGAAGCGTTATTGTCTCTACTTGCGTATTTTCATTTAATCTGAGCCCGCGTCGGGAAATAGTTTTCACCGTATCACGAGGCAACCCCACGTCCGCCAGCGCGTTTCGTAGAGTCAGAATAGCCTGGTAAAATGTGTTGGTGGTGGTCACATTATTTCTTTCACCCCAACCAATTGTCATCAACGTGTTCTGGGAAACAATGTCACTTGCGTGAGTAATTAAATAGAGAAAACAGAGCGAGGCAGGGAGCTGGAGCTGAATTGCTCGCCCGGTCTGACGATTGACCAGACTTTTGCTATCAGGATTAAATTCGACCAACTGATTGATAAGGTACAATTGCCCAGCCCTCAGTAAACAAAACGAATCACAGCGTGTGCTAACGCATCCTTTAAATTTTACATCCAAATCGATAATGCGCCTCACTCTTTGTTCATGATTGAAGATAAGAATTTTGCTTAATTATTAAAAATCCTTTAAATACAACATGTTAACAATCCTATCTCTTAGGTTAAAATTACCTAAGGTTAAATAATGAGAATTCATTACAGTTTTATCTGAATTATCTTTATATTTGTCCACAACATGACAAGGGTGATTCAGTTATCAGAATTACATAATTAGTAAGCAACCTTTATGCAGGTTATTTTTTAGCAAATAGTGCTTTTTTACTGTTTATCTTAGAATCTGAATTTATGCATAAAATTCCTAAAGCATAGGTTGTTATTCTGAGATAAAGCGTAAATAAGCTTAGCGCAATCGTATTACTCACAGCCCATACATATTAGTGCATCAGGAGTTTATTACATTTTATTAGCGCCACTGTTATTAACTGACAAGGAACGTACTACGTGTTGGATTGACACATTTATTTACCAATGAAATATTTATGGAAAAATAACAGGAGTCATTTTTGATGAAGAGATCACCGTCACAGACTGTTCGTTGCATAAGCTGTGAATTATCCTGTCAATTATTTCCAGATACTGCGGTTCGCGCCAGTTACTGTCACCGTGCCGCTTTTGCTATCTGGCCTGAGGGGAATGGCTTTCTGCAAAAAGGAATTATTGAAAAGCTTCTGCTTAATAATCAGAACCATTTGTCGCGTGGGTTTATTTTTGTGGATTTTTCTTTCCCTAATCTACGCCTGTTTTCCGACCCGCAATGGGTTGACCGGCTGGCCTACAGCGGTATGCATATTGTGTTGATAGCTGACAGGAATCTGGCGCCATTAGCCAACTACTGGCTGTCCAAAAGCAATAAAATACAAGGGATTATATATTCCGATGATGATGACGAAGTTCAACATCAGAAAATCAGGCGACTCTTTACTGGCCATCTCGCCAACAGCAAACGTGGACGCTCACTTAACTATACAGAAATGATATTACTGAAGCGTTTTGTGTCAGGGAAAAGTATTCAGCAAATTACCAAAATAGATAATATCGATATTAAGAAAATATATGTCTACAAGCTCAGGCTTGAAGATAAGTTAGGCCATAGTATTCATCAAATATTGTCGAACATTTTATAACGTATTTTTGAGTTTTATTATTTTCACATCCTTGCGATGTGGTGGACGCTCTACGCCTGAAAGCAGGAGGCTAATATGCCAAATCCCAAATCTTATTCTCGTATTGCCATAGCGGTTTCAGCCGCATTAACCTCTATGGTATTTTCAGCTCATGCGGCATGGGTTGACGTTGATAGTCTACCTTCCAGCGGACTGGTTAGCAGTCTGCCCCCGGAATTGCAGGCAATAATTCCAGCGCAGGCAAATGCCAGTTTCGCTAAAACCAGCGCCATGCCGAATTATGTTTATCAATGGAGTGCGGGCACGATTCCTGTTTATGGCAATGGATTAACGATTAATGGACCCGGTGCTGAAGCTTTTGAGCACTCTGTTACCGTTATTCAGAACAGTACAACGGGTAGTCCGGGCGTTATTTTTGGGGACGACCTGACGATTCGCACGCAGTCGAAGAATGCCGCCAATAATGGTAAAGATGTTGACGGTATCCGCACGCACGGGGCCAATACGCCGGATAACCCGGTCTTTATCATCACCGGGGATCGCACCAGTATTTATGTGGACGGTCAGGATGGTGACGGTATTAACGCCGGTTACAACTCCTATAGCCAGGGTTGGAAGGGCTCGGCCAGCATTTACGTCGGCGACGATCTGTATATTCAAACCACCGGTTCCCAGGGACGTGGTATCACAGCCAACGCGATGAAAGACGCCACGCAGGCCAAAAATACAATTGTGGTCGGCGACCGGGCACACATTGTGACGATCGGTGATAGCTCAGAAGGTCTTCGCACCGGGCAGAGCGGTTCCTCAATCCTGCTTGGCAATGACGCCACCATCGAGACTTCGGGTGCTTCTTCAACGGGGATTTATGCCGCCTCATCGTCCAAAACGGAACTAGGCAACAACGCGACGATTACGGTCAACGGCGTCAGCGCACATGCGGTTTACTCCACCAACGCGACCGTGAATCTCGGTGAAAACGCAACGATCAACGTGAACAGTTCGGCGAAAGCTGCGTCATACAGCAAAGCGCCACGCGGCCTGTATGCGACTTCACGCGGGGCGATAAACCTGGCAGGCGGTGCCGCCATTGCCATGGCGGGCGATCACAGCAACGAAAGTTATGCCATCAGCACCGAAACGGGTGGCATCGTAGACGGTTCTACTGGCGGGCGCTTCCTCATCGATGGCGATCTTCATGCCGCAGGCGCGACTGCCGCAACCAGCAGTCTGCCGCAGCAAAACAGTACCATTAAGCTCAACATGACCGACAACTCGTTGTGGAGCGGGGCGTCATACATCACCAGCGCCACTGCCGGGACGGGCGTTATCTCGCTGCAAATGAGCGACGCGACCTGGAACATGACCAACAGCTCAACGCTCACCGACCTGACGCTGAACGGCGGGTCAGTGGTGAACTTTGGGCATGCTGACGGTGAACCGTGGCAGATGCTTACCATCAATGAGGATTTTACCGGGAACGGCGGTAAACTGGTTTTCAATACCGTTCTGAATGACGATACCTCCGAAACCGATAAGCTGAAAGTGCTCGGCAACACCGCGGGTAATGCGTTCGTGGTGGTGAATAACATTGGTGGAACCGGGGCGCAGACCATTGAAGGTATTGAGATCATCGAAGTGGCCGGTAATTCTGACGGTACTTTTGAGAAAGCGGACCGTATTGTTGCCGGAGCGTACGACTATAACGTTGTGCAGAAGGGCAGCAACTGGTATCTGACCAGCTTTATTCCTGCTCCGCCGGATCCGGAAGACCCTGACCCTGTTGATCCGGACCCGGTTGACCCTATTGATCCAGACCCGGTCGATCCTGTAGACCCGATTATCCCTGAGCCGGAAGAACCCGTTGCGCCTCCTGTCACTGAGCAGCAATACCGTCCGGAAGCAGGCAGTTATCTGGCAAACAACTACGCGGCTAACACGCTGTTTATGACCCGACTGCACGATCGTCTGGGTGAAACGCAGTACGTCGATATGCTGACAGGTGAGAAGAAAGTTACCAGCCTGTGGATGCGTAACGTTGGGGCACATACCCGCTTCAAAGACGGTAGCGGGCAGTTGAAAACCCAAAGCAACAGTTATGTGATGCAGTTAGGCGGCGACCTGGCGCAGTGGAGTAGCGACGGTCTCGACCGCTGGCACCTCGGCGCGATGGCAGGTTATGCCAACAGCCAGAACCGCACGCAGTCCAGCCTGACCGGCTACCATTCACGTGGCCAGGTCACTGGTTACAGCGTGGGGCTGTACGGCACATGGTATGCCAATGACGCCGACAAGACCGGTACCTACGTGGATACCTGGGCGCTGTACAACTGGTTTGATAACAAAGTGATGGGCCAGGAGCAGGCAGCAGAGAAATACAAATCCAGCGGGATAACCGCTTCGGTTGAAGCCGGTTACAGTTTTAAACTGGGTGAAAGCGAGCGCAACAGCTACTGGCTGCAACCAAAAGCGCAGGTGGTATGGATGGACGTGCAAGCCGACAGTCACCGCGAAGCGAACGGTACCCGCGTGAAGGATAATACCGATGGCAACCTGATGACCCGTCTGGGTGTGAAAGCCTTTATCAACGGTCACAACGCCATCGACGACGGTAAATCTCGCGAGTTCCAGCCGTTTGTTGAAGCCAACTGGATCCACAACACACAGACAACCAGCGTGAAGATGGACGATGTGAGCAACGACATGCGCGGCACCAAAAACATCGGTGAGCTGAAAGTCGGCGTTGAAGGTCAAATCACTCCGCGACTCAACGTGTGGAGCAACGTGGCCCAACAGGTTGGTGACAAAGGCTACAGCGATACCCGCGGTATGTTGGGTGTGAAATATAACTTCTAATGTAATGAAGTAATGTAAAAGCCGCTGATTAACCGATCGGCGGCTTTATTTTTTGGAAGCGGTAGGTCGGATAAATGGCATCCGTCAATAAGACTCAGTCATAAAGCCATTTACCTGCTTTTGCAGACTCTGCCAGCATGCGGAGTGTTAATGGCTGTGGCTCATCGTCATCTCTGCTACAGGTAAAAATTGCATAAAGTATGAATGTCTCAATAGGCCAATATTTATAGAAATCGAAATTGGCGCAATCAACATTGAAAGTTGCAAAGTAAGCATCCATGATGTCTGCGCCCGTTTCACTGGCCCACACATAATCTCCCGTTGAAAGACTGGTATCGAGGGTGACTGGCCAACGCTTTTTAAAGAATAAGCTGGGTTTATTAAATGTTTCATCGTACCAGGCGATGACATCATTATCACTTACCATAGCTTATCTTTACCTCTGGCTATAGTGTTGTATTTAATTGTGGCTTTGTATGAAATCGCAGTCACGTCATAAGCCATTATGGCAATTCCCAATATTGGAATCCATCTTCCAACAAAAGCGCCCAGATTTGTTACGTATGCAAATTTTAATCGTCTTATACTTCCTGTAGTTAGGGTGGGTAAACGTCTGGTTTCTATATTTAACCAGTGTCGTAGCTGAGAGCTCAGTGGTGATGTGCCTGCTGTTGCCCCTATCGGCTTACCTCTGGTTGCGATCGTAGGTTGACCAAGTAAAATTAGACCCAAGGTCATGTAATCATTTACGCCAAATTGTTCACTTGTTTCATCCAGGAAAATCCAGAAAAGAAGTTCTCCTGCTGAAAGATTAGCAAACCCTCTGTAAAAATATGTACCGTTAAGCTCTTCGATAGTGTCCATATGATTTCACTTATTCGGTTATGCGTTCATTCCAGGCATCCGAATATTGGATGTTACCATCGAGATAATGCCAAGTAATTTTATCGTAACGCAGCTGTACTTGTTCTCTATGACCAACATTGATGACAGTTTTAGTGTCATGCATCATCGGTGTTACGGATACAACTTTAACCCCTTCGAGGAGCATGTTGTAGTACTCTGCTTCCTGACCTGCATTATTGATCTCGTACCACCTAAATTCTGCCGATTGCAAGCTTTGCCCTGTGGCAACGGCTTTAAAAAGATAAGGTGAAGCGCTATCGAATTCCTTCTCAAAAATCAATGCGCCGTGCACACGTGTGCCAGTAAGCTTTCCTGTATTGCCATCCGTTGGGATGTAAAGGTTATGGCTAAACGATGTCACCTCGATTGAGTGTTCGCGATTGGTTACATCAACAGATCCCTTTATAAGTAAGCCACCATCGCCTTTGAGCCAGAGATAAGCAGGAAATGCCATTTTAATAATCCATTTTGTTGAGAAAATAATATATGAGGGTTTTTACGATTGGTTTGCAATAGTGAAGGTATTAATAATAGAGAAAAATAAATAAATTATTCTACGGCTGAATTTAAAATATTTATATATAAGTGGGGTGATTGGTTATGGAAGAGTAATTGATTTTGAAAGTAGGCCGGATAAGCGTCAGCTCCATCCGGCAAATAAGGTGGTGAGCTACAAACGTTGTCCCAGATGTTTTGTTGGTACTCGGCTTTGGTGTAAGATTGCCAATACAACAATATTTGTGTTTTGTGTACTGTAGTAAATCATATGGCTAACATAAGGAAAGCTGTAAACATCTGCACCAAAATCATCAATTCGATGCTGCCCCATGCCTGGCATTTCAGCTAACTGAGAGAGAACTACCTGTAATTTCTTAAGATAATCCCTGGACTGTTTAGCGCCCCAATTTCTTGATGTGTAATCACGGATTTCAATAATATCGTGCTGCGCTTCCCCAGTAAGTTTGTAACTCACTTTTTATCCTTTGTGTTGATCCATCAACTCATCAAAAAAAGCATCACCATCAACAGTATTGCCCAAATGAATATCGTTTTGAGCACGCTGAATTTTGGCTTTCAGTAACTGGTGCTTCATGGCTTCCATTTGTTCATAGTCCTCAATGGAAACGACGACTGCAACAGGTTTACCGTTACGGTTAATTTGCACTGGCTCTCGCTGCGCTTTAAGTAGCATATCGCCAAACTGGGTTTTGGCTTCATTTGCCGTAAGAGTATGCATATTGTCACCATTTCGCATGAATCGTTCGATTCGTTCATTATAGTCGATATCTTTCTGGGGGTCACTATGAGGTGTGTGGTCAGACAGAGGGTATTGTGAAAGTAGGCCGGATAAGCGCAAGCGCCATCCGGCATCAGGTTAACATGTAAGCGCCACTTACATGTTGACTCGTAATTCACTGAAGAGTCGCCAGCGTGCTCTCAATTCTATTCAACTTCTGATTGGCCTCTTTCAGCTCATCCTGCAATCGTTGCTCCTGTACGCCATAGACCATCAGGACGATACAGCCATTCATCACTTATACGGTAATCTGTTGCCCGGTTTCAAACCCCGCTTCGCGTAGCCACTTGCCGGAAAGAATAATTTTGGGTGTGGATTTGTCGAAAACATTCGGGCGGTATCCCACAATTACCGAACGCTCGGTTCCGGATTGGTCGGTGTCTGGGGTAGAATGCGAATCAGCCATAATCAACTCCTTGATAGTTGATGAGGTTAGCTCTCGTCGGGTACTGCGAATACCAGGCGAGGGCGCTATAAATCAGGTCGCCAGATATAAAGGTACGTACCTGGGTGATGGTATACTGCTCTTATAGGTACGTACATGTCAACAGCTAAACGCGATCCAAATCAGTCTAAATCCGGAAAAGCACCAACTTTCCAGATTCGTATCACGCCTGAGTTAAAGGCGCAGTTTGAGGCTGCGGCAAAGACCGAAGGGATGAGTTTGGGGAATTGGCTCAAAACTTTAGGGAGAAAGGAATTGGAACGGTTAGGTATTGAGCCACAGGATAAATAGTGAATAGATTAATTGCCCTGTCTTGCGGGAATATTTATAATTTCCATTTTTAGGGCATTTTCTCCTGAGAATATTGCAGCCAACCCCTGTCTGATTTTTAATTTATCGTTTTCTATTGCCCCGTGGGCCATAGGTGAATATATGGCTGTTTGTAATTGAACTCGTTCAAAATCATAGCCAATATCTTTCGCTATCTCTGATAGTAAGTCTAGAAAAAGATTGTTGCTTGTTTGGTTCCATATGGTGCCAGATGCATTATCATTATCAGGGTAAGATGTATTTAAATGTGCAAAGTAAAGTTTCCACGAAGATAATACCTTACCTTCAGAATCGCTTCTCTTGGTTCTTCCTCTTTTTATTTTTCCGTAAAATGCTAAGTCGATCATATTTAATGCGCGAACATGTTCATTAGACAGTCGAGAGTTCTGAGATCGAGTAGCCATAAGTTGCTTGAATATATCAATTTTTAATGATTTTTTCTGAGAATATCTTTCTATAAATTTCTGTGTCTGAATGGCTAATAATGGGCTAATTACAGTAGCAGCAATGGCCATGATCGTAAGGGCAGTGCTCATATGGGATTCTCGTTAATCATAAATGAAAATAGATATTGTGGGCGAGAATTATAAAAGCATGCATATGCTGAGAATATATGGCAAATGGCTGGGATGATATGAGAATTTTGGCGGAAGATCACAGGAGTCGAACCTGCCCGGGACCGCTGGCGGCCCCAACTGGATTTGAAGTCCAGCCACCTCACCGGAGATGACGATCTTCCGCGCCTCGATTGCTACATGGAGGCGGGGCGCATTATAGCTACTTCCAAACGTTTCCACACCCCCTCACTCACTTTTTTAACTTCCGTTTCTCTATACCATGACCAGTTTCAAATAAATCCCCGCAAAATCCATTACTTACACTTAGACACATTTTCAGACGCTACCCTGATCACAGAAAACAAGAATCGTAATTTGATAACGAGATATCGGAATACCCGCGCTCACAGGGATGGTTTACAAGAACTGTAACCGGTATCTGTGCGTGTGAAAGTGCTAACAAGGATGCGTAATGAAAAGTGAGATTTTGTCCGTTAAAGAGAAGATTGGCTACGGCATGGGCGATGCCGCCAGCCACATCATCTTTGATAACGTTATGTTATATATGATGTTCTTCTATACCGATATTTTTGGTATCCCGGCCGGTTTTGTCGGCACGATGTTCTTACTGGCTCGCGCGCTGGATGCTATCTCAGACCCTTGCATGGGACTGCTCGCCGACCGCACCCGTTCGCGCTGGGGGAAATTCCGCCCGTGGGTGCTGTTTGGCGCTCTGCCATTTGGTCTGGTCTGTGTGCTCGCCTACAGCACGCCGGATCTCAGCCTGCACGGCAAAATGATTTATGCCGCAATCACCTACACGCTGCTGACCCTGCTTTATACCGTGGTGAATATTCCCTACTGCGCGCTGGGCGGTGTGATAACCAATGACCCAACGCAGCGTATCTCCCTGCAGTCATGGCGCTTTGTGCTGGCGACGGCGGGCGGCATGCTCTCCACCGTGCTGATGATGCCGCTGGTGAATCTGATTGGCGGCGAAGATAAAGCGCTGGGCTTCCAGGGCGGGATTGCCGTGCTCTCGGTTGTGGCGTTCCTGATGCTGGCGTTTTGCTTCTTCACCACCAAAGAACGTGTGGAAGCGCCGCCGAGCAGCAACTCAATGCGTGAAGACCTGCGCGACATCTGGCAGAACGACCAATGGCGCATCGTCGGCCTGCTGACCATCCTCAACATCCTGGCCGTCTGCGTTCGCGGCGGGGCAATGATGTATTACGTCACCTGGATTCTGGGTACCCCGGAAGTGTTTGTCGCCTTCCTCACCACCTATTGCGTCGGCAATCTTATCGGCTCTGCGCTGGCAAAACCGCTGACTGACTGGAAATGCAAAGTCAGCGTCTTCTGGTGGACGAACGCCCTGCTGGCGGTCGTCAGTCTGGCAATGTTCTTCGTGCCGATGCATGCCAACCTCACCATGTTTGCCTTCATCTTCGTGATTGGCGTGCTGCATCAGCTCGTGACGCCAATCCAGTGGGTGATGATGTCCGATACCGTTGATTACGGCGAGTGGTGTAACGGAAAACGTCTGACGGGGATCAGCTTCGCGGGCACGCTGTTCGTGCTGAAGCTGGGTCTGGCGTTCGGCGGGGCGATGATCGGCTGGATGCTGGCGGGCGGCGGTTACGATGCCGCAGCGAAAACCCAGAACAGCGCCACCATTAGCATCATTATCGCATTGTTCACGATTGTCCCAGCTATTTGTTACCTGTTGAGTGCCGTGATTGCCAAACGCTTCTATACCCTGAAAACGCCGTATCTGACGGAAATCATGAGTCAGCTGGCTCACGGTGCGCACCGCAATCAGCAGGATTTTTCGACGAAAGAATTACAGAACTAAGGAACCAACGATGAAAATTAGCGACGGAAACTGGCTGACGCAGCCTGGCCTGAATTTAACTCACCCGATTCAGGTGTTCGAGGTCGAACAGCAGGGTAACGAGATGATTGTCTACGTTGCGCCGCGCGATGTGCGTGAACGTACCTGGCAACTGGATACTCCACTCTTCACCCTGCGCTTTTTCTCGCCGCAGGAAGGCGTGGTTGGGGTGCGTATGGAACACTTCCAGGGCGCGTTGGATAACGGTCCACATTATCCGCTGAACGTGCTGCAGGACGTCAACGTAGAGATACAAAACACCGCTGAATTTGCCGAACTGAAAAGCGGTAATTTGAGCGTGCGGGTCACTAAAGGCGAGTTCTGGTCGCTGGATTTCTTGCGTAACGGCGAACGTATTACCGGCAGCCAGCTGAAAAATAACGGCTACGTGCAGGACACCAACAGCGGGAAAAACTATATGTTTGAACGCCTGGATCTGGGCGTTGGCGAAACGGTGTACGGTCTGGGTGAACGCTTTACTGCGCTGGTACGTAACGGCCAGACGGTGGAAACATGGAATCGCGATGGCGGCACCAGTACCGAGCAGTCTTACAAGAACATCCCGTTTTATCTCACCAACCGTGGTTACGGCGTGCTGGTAAACCATCCGCAGTGCGTGTCGTTTGAAATTGGCTCTGAGAAAGTGTCAAAAGTGCAGTTCAGCGTTGAAAGCGAGTATCTGGAATATTTCGTCATCGACGGCCCTACGCCGAAAGCGGTGCTGGATCGTTATACCCGCTTTACTGGTCGTCCGGCGCTGCCGCCAGCCTGGTCATTCGGTTTGTGGCTGACTACATCGTTCACCACTAATTACGATGAAGCGACGGTGAACAGTTTTATCGACGGGATGGCCGAGCGCAATCTGCCGCTGCACGTCTTCCATTTCGACTGCTTCTGGATGAAAGCCTTCCAGTGGTGCGACTTTGAGTGGGATCCGGTGACCTTCCCTGACCCGGAAGGCATGATCCGCCGCCTGAAAGAGAAAGGGCTGAAGGTCTGCGTATGGATAAACCCCTATATCGGCCAGAAATCCCCGCTGTTCAATGAACTGAAAGAGAAAGGTTATCTGCTCAAGCGCCCGGACGGCTCCCTGTGGCAATGGGATAAATGGCAGCCGGGCCTGGCGATTTATGACTTCACCAATCCTGAAGCCTGCGAGTGGTATGCCAACAAGCTGAAAGGTCTGGTGGATATCGGCGTTGACTGCTTCAAAACTGACTTTGGTGAACGCATTCCTACTGACGTGCAGTGGTTTGACGGTTCCGATCCGCAGAAAATGCACAACCATTATGCGTACATCTACAACGAACTGGTATGGAACGTGCTGAAAGAGACCGTCGGTGAAGAAGAGGCAGTGCTGTTCGCCCGTTCGGCCTCGGTCGGCGCGCAACAGTTCCCGGTGCACTGGGGCGGTGACTGCTATGCCAACTATGAATCAATGGCCGAAAGCCTGCGTGGCGGGTTGTCCATCGGCCTGTCCGGCTTTGGCTTCTGGAGTCACGATATTGGCGGCTTTGAGAATACCGCCCCGGCGCACGTCTACAAGCGCTGGTGTGCGTTTGGGCTGCTCTCCAGCCACAGCCGCCTGCACGGTAGTAAATCCTACCGTGTGCCATGGGCGTACGATGATGAATCCTGCGACGTGGTGCGCTACTTCACTGAGCAGAAATGCCGCATGATGCCGTACCTGTATCGCGAAGCGGCGCGCGCCAATGAACTCGGAACGCCGATGATGCGCGCAATGATGCTGGAGTTCCCGGACGATCCGGCATGTGATTATCTCGACCGCCAGTACATGCTGGGCGATAGCGTGATGGTTGCGCCGGTGTTTAGCGAGGCGGGTGATGTGCAGTTCTATCTGCCGGAAGGACGCTGGACGCATCTGTGGCGTAACGACGAGGTGGCGGGCAGCCGCTGGCATAAGCAGCAGCATGACTTCCTGAGTCTGCCTGTTTATGTGCGCGACAATACACTGCTGGCGCTGGGCTGCAATAACCAGAAGCCGGACTACGCCTGGCACGAAGGGACGGCGTTCCAGCTGTTCCATCTGCAGGAGGGTCGGGAGGCGATTTGTGAAGTCCCGGCGGCTGACGGTTCGGTTATCTTCACGCTGAAAGCGACGCGCACGGGTAATACCATCACCGTGCAAGGAAGTGGCGAAGCGCGTAACTGGACGCTGTGTCTGCGTAATATTACGCAGGTTAGCGGCGTGAAGGGCGGCTCGTCTGTGGGCAGTGAGTGGGGAACGGTTGTCACGCCGGATGCGGATGCGCTGACGATTACCCTGTAAGTAAATCTCAACGTGGGCTGGATGGCGACGCAATGCGTTTTATCCGGCCCACGCTGCGAGCAGCATTCCAGATCTGAAAATCCAAAACATCCTGAATTAAATTTTTATCTCCCCATATTTGCGAGCGATATCACTCTGAATCCCACGAAAAATGTGATCTGCGCCGTAAATATCTCACTATTTCCCGTTTTTGTCTTATTTCTGTCCGGAATACAGGACACGATTTAGTATTGTTGGCGCATCGTAGTCCTCTTATATTTATCATCACGGATTACACGTGGAGCATAAATGCTTCTTTATAACCTAAATAATTCGAGTTGCAGGAAGGCGGCGACGCAGCGAATCCCCTGAACGTACATAAGTACGTGACTAGGGTGAGCGAGGAAAGCCAACGCACATGCAGCTTGAAGTATGACGGGTATAGATATTTAATCTGGTATGTAATAAGGGTAAATAATGCAAATGATTACCTCGCGACAAAACAGATTATTAAAATTTCTTCTGTCTAAGAAGGAATATGTCACGCTGCTGAAAATTGCCGAGTATTTATCTGTTTCAGAGAAAACTGTGCAGCGCGATCTGCGCTTACTGGAACCATGGTTATCAGAATGGAAAATAGCCATCGATAAACGTGCTGGTGCTGGGGTGATATTAAGTGCCGATAATATTACCGATCTTTTATATATGGACCAGTTATTAGGAACGGAGGGTGATGATGCTGACGGCATGATGAATAATTCACGGCGAGTAAAGATAGCTTCACAATTATTAAGCGAAACGCCGCATGAAACGTCGATCAGTAAATTATCCGAACGTTATTTTATTAGTAGCGCATCGATTGTGAACGATTTGAAAGTAATTGAATCCTGGATTACCCCACTGGGCCTGTCGTTGATTCGCAGTCAGAGCGGCACGCACATCGAAGGTAGCGAGAGCGGTGTGCGCCAGGCGATGGCGTCGCTGATTAACGGTGTGATTAACCATAATGAACCTGGTAACGTGGTTTATTCACGCCTTGACCCGGGCAGTTATAAAGCCTTAGTGCATTACTTTGGCGAAGAAGATGTTTTATTTGTCCAGACGTTATTACAGGAAATGGAGAACGACCTGTGCTGGTCGCTCGGCGAGCCTTATTACGTCAATATCTTTACCCATATTCTGATCATGATGTACCGCATCACGCGTGGCAATGCGCTTCCGAGAAAAGAAGAGAGCATCACTACCTGTGATGAGAACATATTTTCCATTGCCAGTCGCATGATTCAGCATATCGAAAAACGCATTGCCCACCCGCTGCCCGAAGACGAAGTCTGGTTTATATATCAATACATTATCTCCTCGGGTGTGGTGATTGAAGAGCATAATGACGTGAGTGTGATTGGTCATATGCACTCCAGCGACGAAGCGCGTTTGATTACCCATCGGTTGATTGCCACCTTCGCCGAGATGGTCGACAGCGATCTTAGCCAGGACACGGCGCTGTATGACGGATTGCTGATCCACATTAAGCCGCTGATTAACCGACTGAACTACCAGATCCGCATTCGTAATCCGTTGCTGGAGGATATCAAAGGCGAGTTGCAGGACGTGTGGCGTCTGACCCAGTGTGCGGTAAATCGGGTGTTTAGCGGTTGGGGCGAGCGGGCCGTGTCGGAAGATGAAGTGGGATATTTAACCGTGCATTTTCAGGCCGCAATGGAGCGTCAGATAGCGCGTAAACGCGTACTACTGGTCTGTTCAACGGGTATCGGCACTTCTCACTTACTCAAAAGCCGTATTCTACGCGCCTTTCCGGACTGGACTATCGTCGGCGTGGTGTCGGCAGGCAGCCTGCCCTCTGTACTGACAGACGATATTGAACTGGTGGTATCGACGATTAATTTACCCGCGGTTGCCATGCCGGTCGTGTATGTCACTGCCTTCTTCAATGATGCGGATATTAAGCGGGTAACAGAAACGGTTATTACGGAAAAATTACATCGGGCGACGTCGCTGGTCGTTGAAAATTAATGTCTGAACTCCATGAGGTATGATTGATGGACATCACGAAAATACTCAATACAAATCGCGTTATTTTGGACATGAAGGCTACAAGCAAAACGGAGGCTATTGAGGAACTGACGGATATTCTGCAAAAAGATGGAGCAATTAGCTGTCGCGAAACGTTTATTCAGGATGTCTGGCAACGTGAGTCAGAAGGCTCGACCGGCTTCGAAAACCATATTGCGATCCCGCACGGGAAATCCTCGGCGGTGGTCAATACCACGCTGGCGATTGGGCGTACCCGCCAGGAGATTCCCTGGGAAACCCTGGACGGCAGCAATGTACGGTGCATTATTCTGTTTGCCGTACGTCTTGAAGATCAAAACACCACCCATATTCGTCTGCTTTCGCAGGTTGCTGGTGCGTTGGCAGATGACGACATTATTGAACAACTATTAGTTGAAAGTAGTCCACAAAAAATTATTGAGCTTTTTAGCCAATATGCTGAATCCAATGTCTGCTAAATAAAATGTGGAGCATGTTATGAATATTGTTTGTGTTGCCGCCTGTACGGCGGGTATTGCGCACACCTATATTGCCCGTGAGAAGTTAATTAAAGGTGCCAAAGCGCTTGGTCATAATATAAAAGTTGAAACCCAGGGCACCATTGGCACAGAAAACGAACTGCTGACAGAAGATATTTCTGCGGC
Organism: Citrobacter sp. Cpo221; assembly: GCF_030332345.1. Lineage (NCBI taxonomy): Bacteria > Pseudomonadati > Pseudomonadota > Gammaproteobacteria > Enterobacterales > Enterobacteriaceae > Citrobacter > Citrobacter sp. Cpo221. Next base: position 327,765 of record NZ_JAOWIA010000060.1, on the reverse strand, counting down.
TGATGTCGTGATTCTTGCTGTCGATGTAAAAATAAAAGGGGAGGAGCGATTTTCAAACAAGCGCATTGTGCGAGTAAAAACTGAAATCGTCATAAAGTCGCCCATTCAGTTTCTTGAAAAGGTCGAAAAATCATTAGTTAATAATAACCAGTAGCGATCCTCATTCTGGAGGGGTTTCACATGAGTGAAAATAAAATTCCGCTATCTCAGGAAATAAAAAAACATTTATTAACGGGAATTTCGTGGATGATCCCGTTAATTGTCGCCGCCGGGATCTGTATTGCTCTCGGGCAAATACTTGGCGGCACTAACGTCGGTGAAAAAACAGGAACCATTCCCTGGATGCTCAACCAGATTGGCGGCTGGGGGATGGGGTTAATCGTACCGCTGATTAGCGCGGCGATTGCGTACTCCATTGCTGACCGTCCGGGATTCGCGCCGGGTCTGATTGTCGGCTTCGTCTGCGGAGAAATTCATACCGGTTTTATCGGCGGGATGCTGGGCGGATTTCTGGTCGGTTATACCGTCCTGCTGCTCAAGCGCTATATCCGTTTGCCGCAGTCGATGCAGGGGTTGATGCCCATCATGGTGCTGCCGGTACTGAGTACCGTTATCGGCGGCCTGTTGATGATGACGCTGATTGGCAAGCCGATTGCCTGGCTGCAGGACGCGTTGATTCATCTGCTGGAGTCTATGCAGGGCGGATCCCGCTTTCTGATGGGCGCTATCCTCGGTGCGATGGCGACATTCGACTTCGGTGGGCCGGTGAATAAAACCATGTCGCTGTTTGCTGACGGCATGCTGGTCAGCGGCGTGTACGGTCCGGAAGCGGTGAAGTTTGTCGGTTCGATGATCCCTCCATTTGGCATTACGCTCTCTTTCCTGCTGACGCGTCACAAGTACACCCGTGCGGAACGTGAGGCGCTGAAGGCCGCATTCCCGATGGGGATCTGCATGATTACCGAAGGGGTCATTCCGATTGCGGCACGCGACCTGCTGCGCGTGGTGGGCTCCTGCGTGGTGGCATCGGCGATTGCGGGTGGCCTGATTATGGTGTGGGGTGTCGAAAGCCCGGTACCGCACGGTGGCATGTTTGTGGTTCCGCTCTTTACGCATCCGCTGCTGTTTTGCCTGGCGCTGGGGATCGGTACGGTGATTTGCGGCGTCATGCTGTCGCTGTGGAAGAAACCGGTAACCGAGCGTGATGAAGAGTTTGACGAACTCAGCGATCAAAAGCTGAAAGACGAAGAAATCACCTTCACCCTGGAATAACCGGAGGCCTTATGTTTGCCGATATGAAAAGCATGGTGACCAAAGCCTGGCGCGAGCAGTACGCGCTGCTGGCCATCAACTGTATGAACCTGGAAAGCGCCCGCGCAGCGGTGCGAGTGGCGGAGAAACACCGTGCGCCCATCATTCTGAATTTGTATCAGGGGCATCTGGAGCATTTTCCGGCCCCGATAGCGGCAGCGGTGGTCAAAATGCTGGCAGAGGAAGCCTCGGTACCGGTCGCGCTGGCGCTGGATCATGGAAAGGATCCTGTACGCATTCGCCAGGCTTTTCGCGCCGGATTCAGCGGCTTAATGATCGACGCCTCCGCCTTTGCGCTGGAGGAGAACATTCGCCAGACCCGGGCGGTGGTTGAGCTTGCAGCCAGCGTTTCTCTGTGCGTGGAAGGCGAGCTGGGTCATTTGGCCGATGCTCCGTGCTATGACCACGCCGCTAACGCTGATTTGATGACCCAGGCCGCCGACGTGGAACCCTTCATCCAACAGACCGGGATCGATTTGCTGGCGGTGTCGGTGGGTACAGCACACGGCATGTACGCGCCGGGTATCACACCTGCTATTGATTTCCTGCGGCTGGAGGAAATAGCCCGGTTATCAACGGTGCCGCTGGCGCTGCATGGCGGCAGCGGAACGCCGTTTGACCAGCTACAGCGCTGCCCGACGTTTGGTGTCGCCAAGATAAACGTTGGTGCGGCGGTTTTCGAAGCCGGAAAGGCTGCGCTACTGCATACCCTGTGTCGCGACACATCCGGTGAACTCGTTGATGCCCTGGCCCTGATGGAACAGGCCTGCGAGGAAGCCATTATTCCGTACCTGCAGGCCAGCGGCGCTATCGGCAAAGCCTGATTCATTTTCTGTAACGCCTTCTATGCCTCTGCGATGACGCACTGGCAGGGCTTTCTACACCCTGAAACTGGAGAATTAACATGTTAGTTTCGATGAAAGAATTACTGCAACCTACCCGTCAGCACGGTTTTGCCATCGGCGCATTCAACGTGGCGGACAGCTGCTTTGTACGCGCAGTAGTGGAAGAAGCGGAAGCGACCAACACCCCGGCGATTATCTCCATTCACCCCAGCGAACATGATTTTGTCGGCGATGCGTTTTTTAGCTACGTCCGTGATATCACCCTGCGTAGCCCGGTTCCCTTTACTCTGCATCTGGACCACGGCGCTTCGGTTGAGCATGTCTTGCGGGCGATTCAGTGTGGGTTTACCTCGGTGATGATTGATGGCTCGCTGCTGCCATATGAAGAGAACGTGGCGCTGACCCGCGAAGTGGTCAAACTGGCGCATGCGGTAGGTGTTTCGGTGGAAGGGGAGTTGGGAACGATTGGCCAGACCGGGACGTCAGTGGAAGGCGGCGTGTCGAAGGTTACTTATACCGATCCTGCTCAGGCAGAGGATTTTATCGCCCGAACCGGTGCAGACACGCTGGCGGTGGCGATTGGAACCGCGCACGGGATCTACCCGAAGGGGATGCAGCCAGAGCTGCAAATGAACATCCTGCGCGATATCGCCGGACGTGTGGATATTCCGCTGGTGCTGCACGGCGGTTCCGCGAACCCGGATGCGGAAATTGCCGAATCCGTGACGCTGGGCGTTGGCAAAATCAACATTTCCAGCGATATGAAATACGCTTACTTCCAGAAAGTCCGCGAAATCCTGGCGAAAGAAACCTGGTGGGACCCGAACGTAATCTATCCGGAAGCCATTAGCGCCGCGCGGGACGTTATCCGCCACAAAATGAAACTGTTCGGTTCAACCGGCAAAGCATCACTTTACTAACGGCATGCAGGCGGGGCGACCCGCCTCTTTCGCAACAAGGAAAAGTGGAATGAAACGTTCACACATTAATTATGCCGTCGATAAAGCGCATGCCATCGCTGAGACTTTTCGGGTCTGTCTGCCTGATTTTGCGTATTTTACGGTCGATGCCTGGCGGCAACAGGATCAAACTCTGTGGCGTGAAGTGCGCGATCTCCAGTTGGGCTGGGATATTACCGACTTCGGGCACGGAGATTTTGCGCAAACGGGGCTGACGTTACTAACGTTGCGCAATGGTTTGATGGGGTCAGCGGACTACCCCAAACCGTACGCCGAAAAGATGTTGCAAATTCAGCAGGATCAGCAAACGCCATGGCATTTTCATCGCCATAAAATGGAAGATATCGTTAATCGCGGCGGCGGCGATTTGTGTATGCAACTGGCGTGGGCCACACCTGATGATGAGTATGACGCCCGACGCGTTGTTGAGGTTAGCGTGGATGGTCAGCGGCGTACAGTTAACGCTGGCGAGACGCTGGTATTGAAACCGGGACAAGGAGTGTGCCTGCCACCGCGCTTGTATCATCGCTTTTGGGCGGAGAAGGCGTTTGTGCTGGGCTGGGAAATCTCGATGGTCAATGACGACCAGCATGACAACCACTTTTGGGAACCTGGCGGTCGCTTCCCGTTGATTGAAGAAGACGAGCCGGTGAAGTGGCTGTTGTGCAGTGAATATATTCGTTTATGAGCGTGAGTAGGCCCGGTAAGCGAAGCGCCACCGGGCAATAAATCATTGCGCAGGTGGTGGTGCAGTGACTTCACTCCCCGAAACCACGCCCGCCTGCATAGTTTGCGTTACCTGCTGTTTCTCCACGTTCACAGCATGCAACTGACCGTTGACCGTTGGCTTGAGCGGCACATCGGCCTGAATATTGCCGCTGGCGGTAAGCTGGATGTTGCCATCGCCGGAAAGCGGCAGTGCGGGCCAGCCCCACTGCTGCAGGATCGTCATTGGCACGCCGCGCCCGTTCAGGCTGACCTGCGTCTGGCGCTGAGGTAGCTGCGAAATGCTGGCAGTGGCCTCCAGCAGTCCTTTTTCCGTATAGGCGCTCAGTTCGCTGATATTGATGGTGCTGCTGTTTGCCGTCAGCGCCAGCGAAGGGCGACGCACGTCGGTACGGTTAAAGGTAGCGGCAGCGGCGTTGAGGGTGGCGCTACCGCTCCAGATCCCCCACTGATTGTTCTGTACCAGCCCGAGGTTAGCACCGTAGCCGTCCAGCGCGGTGAGCTGCCACGGGAAATTGGGGTCGATATCTATCACCAGATTACGGCTGGCACTAAATTTCTTCAGCGTCAGGCTGTTTAACCACGCTGGCAGGGGTTTCATCCACAGCTGCTTCCAGTTTTCCGGCAGCGTGTATTCCAGACCAGCAATAGCGGCATCGTCAAGGACCAGTGCTTTGTTGCTGCGCATCCAGTTTCCGGATGTTCTGACCATACCGCCTTCCCAGCGGGTGGTGAACTGGCGCAGCGCAATGCCCTGAGGTGAGAACTCGGCGTTCAGAATCGGATCGAAGAAGTGCAGAGAGCCGTAAATAAACTCGCTGGCGTTCATCGACAATTTTCCTTCCTGAGTTTGCCAGTCGTCCTTGCTGAAGGTCATGTTGCGCAAGCTCAGATCGAGATCCGTCACCGCCCAGTCGGGGCCTTGCAGACGGGCATCCGTCACTTCCAGACGACCAATTTGCAGGGAAGGAATAGTGCTTAACGGGGCAAAAAAGTCGGCCAGCGATTTGTCGCTTTGCAGCCGGATATCGTTCAGGCGCAGATTCTCCACAACCCAGCTCCCGTCTGCATTGCGTTGCGCTACGCCGGTTAATGCCCCACGCGCCACGTCAGCGCCAATATTGCTTAGCGTCGCCCGGTCATGGTCGATGCTGCCTTCAATCAAGACGTTGGTAGTTGGAACATCGTTGAGCGTCAACGAACTGGCGCTGAGCTGAATTTGCGCTTTGCTCCCGAGAATTTTACCTGCCTCAGGGCTCCAGGGAATGACGCCGCCGTTAACGCGCTGGGCGCTGAGGTTCCACTCGCTGCCGGGGCTGTTAAGCGCCATATCCTGCAATTGCAGGCGATCGGCCTGGAACGGCAACGGCGCTGTTTGCTGGGAAAGATTCAGCGTGCCGTTTTGCAACAAAATGGTGTCTACGTGCAGCGGGTCGGTGATTTGGCGGCTACTCAGCCCAATATCGACCGTTTTAGCGACCAGCGTTGCGGGCTGACCATCCCGACCAAAGGTGACGTTTTCCAGCAGAATATGGGAAGGGGAAGAAAACCGGTGATCGATGGCATCAAACGCCAGATGGTAGCTGCTGTTCTCCGAAACCCAGGCGCTGACGTGCTCTGCCCCCCAGCGGGTTTGCAGTAGAAAATAAAGGCCGAGAATCGCCACTGCAAGGGCGATCAGCACGTAAAGAAGCAGCTTTCCAATAAATTTCATGGTCTTCCATCCCGCGAAGTGCACATAGTCAAGTTATGCACGATTTAGGCGCAATGCTCAAGGCGGGAATGGTGAAAGAGCGTTACAGCGGCGTTGATTCAGAACCAACGCCGCATTTTGCTTATTGCTTTTCTGGCGGGAATACCAGATTCAGAACGATTGCGGTAATACCGCCAGCGGCGATACCGGAAGAGAGCAGGTTTTTCACCCAATCCGGGGCGAACTGGAGAATCAGCGGCTGCTGGGAAACACCCAGACCAACTGCCAGCGACAGCGCGATAATCAGAATCGCGCGGCGGTTCAGCGGCTCGCGGGACACGATACGCACACCGGATGCTGCAATAGTACCGAACATTACCAGCGTTGCGCCGCCCAGTACCGGCTCAGGAATATGCTGTACAAAACCGCTGACTGCCGGGAACAGGCCCAGCGCGATCAGCATCAGCGCCACCACAAAACCAACGTAGCGGCTGGCGACGCCCGTTAACTGAATAACCCCGTTATTCTGGCCAAAACAGGAGTTCGGGAAGGTGTTGAACACGGCGGAAACAAACGAGTTCAGACCGTTCGCCAGCACGCCGCCTTTCAGGCGCTTCATATACAGCGGACCAGAAACCGGCTGCTCGGAGACATCAGAGGTGGCCGTAATATCGCCGATGGTTTCCAGTGAAGTGATCATAAAGACCAGCATCAGCGGCAGCAGTAAACTCCAGTCGATGCCCAGGCCATAATACAGCGGCGTTGGCACCATCAGCAGGTCCTGACTTACCGGTGCGGTATTTTGCGGCAGCATGTCCATAAACCAGGCCAGCAGATAGCCTGCCGCCATCGCAATCACCAATGACGCAACGCGCAGGTAAGGGTTACGTTGACGGTTAAGCAGGATGATTAGCGCCAGCACCACGCCTGCCAACAGTAAATTCTTCGGCGCACCAAAGGTGTTGTCGCTCATTGCGGCATAGCCACCGCCAATCGATGTCAGACCCACCTGAATCAACGACAGGCCGATAATCATCACGACCACCCCTGAGACCAGCGGAGTAATAATACGACGCGCCAGGTGCAGGACACGCGAGATAACCATCTCGGTGCAGCTTGCCAGCATCAGTGTACCGAACAGCGCCGCCATCATGGTTGGGACATCTGCGCCACCGGTTTTTAGCGCCGTACCGCCCATAATCAGTGGCGCAACAAAGTTAAAGCTGGTGCCCTGAATGGATAGCAGCCCTGAGCCTACTGGTCCCCAGGCTTTGATCTGAATGATAGAAGCTACGCCGGAGGCGAACAGCGACATACTGATAATGTGTTGAGTATCCTGAGCCGGTAAACCAAGCGCCTGGCAAATTAACAGAGCAGGGGTGATCACCGCGACGAACATGGCCAGCAGATGCTGACAGGCGGCAAACAGGGTCTGGGCTAACGGGGGGCGATCTTCAAGACGGTAAATCAGTTCACTGTTGTGAGTCTGCGCAACCGGTTGCGCATTTGTTGACTCTACGGCGTTAACGGACATCAGAGGCAATCCCATGGTGGAAAAACGGTGATTTTATCTGACCAGGGCAGAAAAGCAAACGTTTGCTAGCAGGTATTCTTAATATTTAAAACGGATAAACAAACATTTTTATATAACTTTTCATCATTTTCTGCTTAAAATCCACTCCGAAAACTCAATAAGAGCTAAAAATCGGTCTGGAATGCATCGTGCGTGATTGTGCTAAACGCACTAATGGAGCTGTAAATGTTTTATCTCGATACGTTATCAACGCTGGTTGCGGCAACCCTTGTGTTGCTGCTGGGACGTAAGCTCGTCCAGTCTGTTTCCTTCCTGAAAAAATACACCATTCCCGAACCCGTTGCAGGTGGATTGCTGGTGGCGATTGCGCTGCTGGTGCTGAAAAAAAGCATGGGTTGGGAAGTGAACTTCGATATGACCCTGCGCGATCCGCTGATGCTGGCCTTTTTCGCCACTATCGGTCTGAACGCCAATATCGCCAGTCTGCGTGCTGGTGGCCGCGTGGTGGGTATCTTTCTGATTGTGGTTGTTGGCTTGTTGCTGATGCAAAACGCCATCGGTATTGGTATGGCGACCCTGCTGGGTCTGGACCCGCTGATGGGTCTGATCGCTGGCTCGATCACCCTCTCTGGTGGACACGGAACCGGGGCCGCGTGGAGCAAGCTGTTTATTGAACGTTATGGCTTCACCAATGCGACTGAAGTGGCGATGGCTTGCGCAACGTTTGGTCTGGTGTTGGGCGGACTGATTGGCGGCCCGGTGGCACGCTATCTGGTCAAACACTCCACCACGCCAGACGGTATGCCGGACGATCAGGCCGTGCCGACCGCATTTGAAAAGCCGGACGTTGGGCGCATGATCACCTCGCTGGTGCTGATTGAAACCATTGCTCTGATCGCTATCTGTCTGACGGTGGGTAAAATCGTTGCGCAAATGCTGGTTGGAACAGTGCTGGAATTGCCGACCTTCGTCTGCGTGTTGTTTGTTGGGGTGATCCTCAGTAACGGTCTGGCGCTACTGGGTTTTTATCGGGTGTTCGAACGTGCAGTTTCGGTGCTGGGTAACGTAAGTCTGTCGCTGTTCCTGGCGATGGCGTTGATGAGCCTGAAGTTGTGGGAACTGGCTTCACTGGCCTTGCCGATGCTGGCAATCCTGGTTGTGCAGACTATTTTCATGGCGCTGTACGCGATATTCGTCACCTGGCGCATGATGGGTAAGAACTACGATGCCGCCGTGCTGGCAGCCGGACACTGTGGTTTTGGCCTCGGCGCGACGCCGACGGCGATTGCCAACATGCAGGCGATTACCGAACGTTTTGGACCATCCCATATGGCATTTCTGGTGGTGCCGATGGTGGGGGCGTTCTTTATCGATATCGTCAACGCGCTGGTGATTAAGCTGTATCTGCTGTTACCGATTTTCGCGCAATAACGGCTGTGCGGCGGGGTAACATCCGCCGCCGCTATGAATTAACTACGCGTTGGAGTAGCGTTCGGTTTCCGGCATCCAGCGCTCTATCAGTGCCAAGGCCTGTTGCGGATAACGTTCGTGAATATGGCGGGCAATGCGCTGAACTTCCGGGATAATCGCCTGATCGCGCAGTAAATCTGCGACCTTGAATTCTGCCGTTCCGGTCTGGCGAGTACCTAACAGCTCGCCGGGGCCGCGAATCTCTAAATCTTTTTGCGCAATCACGAATCCATCGTTGCTGTCTCGCAGAACCTGCAGGCGTTTCTGCGCGGTTTTAGACAGCGGTGATTTGTAGAGCAGGACACAGTGGGAGGCCACCGCGCCACGGCCTACGCGACCACGCAACTGGTGCAACTGGGCCAGACCTAAGCGTTCCGGGTTTTCAATAATCATCAGGCTGGCATTGGGTACGTCCACGCCCACTTCAATCACCGTGGTGGCAACCAGCAGATGCAGTTCACCCTGCTTAAAGGCCGCCATTACTGACTGCTTCTCAGCGGGCTTCATGCGCCCGTGTACCAGGCCAATATTGAGTTCTGGCAGCGCCAGTTTAAGCTCTTCCCACGTCGCTTCTGCCGCCTGAGCTTCCAACAAGTCAGACTCTTCAATCAGCGTACAGACCCAGTATGCTTGACGTCCTTCGTGGGTACAGGCGTTGCGCACGCGATCAATAATATCGCTGCGGCGGGTATCCGGAATGGCGACTGTGGTGACCGGCGTACGCCCCGGAGGGAGTTCATCGATAACCGATGTGTCGAGGTCAGCATAGGCTGTCATCGCCAGGGTGCGCGGAATCGGCGTGGCGGTCATGATTAGCTGGTGTGGATGGAAACCCTGCTGCTGACCTTTCTCCCACAGTGCCAGACGCTGATGTACGCCGAAGCGGTGCTGTTCGTCGATGATAACCAGCGCCAGCCCGTTGAACTGCACCTGTTCCTGGAAAATCGCGTGCGTGCCGACAATCATCTGCACCTGACCGCTGGCGATAGCTTCCTGCTGCGCCAGACGCGCTTTACCTTTCTGCTTGCCCGCCAGCCAGCCCACTTCAACGCCCAGTGGCGCGAACCAGTTGCGGAAGTTATTTGCATGCTGTTCAGCCAATAATTCAGTAGGAGCCATTAGCGCAACCTGTTTACCATGTGCGATAGCCCGCAGCGCAGCCAGCGCGGCAACCAGCGTTTTACCGGAGCCGACATCACCCTGCACCAGGCGCATCATCGGCACATCCAGCGCCATATCGCGTTCAATCTCAGCGGTAACGCGGGCCTGCGCGCCAGTAGGTTTGAACGGCAATGCTGCCAGCAGCTTATCTTTTAGCGCGTTGTTAGCACTTAACGGCTGGGCGTGAAAACGCTGTGCCCCGGCGCGTAGCGCCAGCATGCTGAGGTTATGCGCCAGCAGTTCTTCGAGAATCAGACGTCGCTGCGCCGGATGTTGTCCGGTTTCCAGATCGCTGAGTTGCAGCGACGGTGGGGGGCGGTGCAATGTGCGCAGTGCTTCGGGTAGGCTCATCATGCCCTGTAACAGCTCTGGCGGCAGCAGTTCGGCAATGGCGCAGGTATCGAGCAGATCCAGTGCCTGATCGGTCAGCTTGCGCAGCGTGGCCTGCTTCACACCTTCGGTGGTTGGATACACTGGTGTGAGTGTTTCCTGCAATTCTGGCGTGCTGAGATCGCCTTGTACGCGGTATTCCGGGTGAATCATCTCTGCGCCGTATTTCCCGCGTTTGGCTTCGCCGTAGGCCAGAACCCTACGCCCGGTAGCAAGGCTGTTTTTCATCGCTGCACTGAAGTTGAAAAAGCGCATGGTGAGAATCCCCGAGCCATCGCTGATTTGACAGGTCATCATCCGGCGGCCGCCGAAGGTGATATTGCAGTTCAGCACTTCGCCTTCAACGGTGGCATAGACACCCGGCAGCAGTTCGCCAATTGGGTACAGATGGGTACGGTCTTCGTAACGCAGAGGAAGGTGGAGCAGGAGGTCCTGCACGGTGTGCAGGCCAATTTTCGCCAGTTTACTGCTTTGCGCTGCGCCAACGCCGGTCAGAGAGTTGAGTGGGATGGCATCCAGTAAACGGCCTTTCATCGCGTTTATCTCGCAGATTGCATAGTGGCCCACCACGTTGCATTGGCTTCAATTTCGCCCTGCGTGTTTACGTGAGGGTAGGGAAGACCTTTGCGCTTAGCGACATTCGCCAGCACCGGATAACCGCCTTCAAACAGTAAGCGCTGCTGCTCTTCTTGTGGCAGCATGCTGTTTTCTCGTCGGTACATCCCCGCGTTTTGCCGCTGGCGCTGTGCTTCGTACAGAATCAGCGCAGAGGCGACAGAAACGTTCAGCGACTGCACCATGCCAGTCATGGGAATGATGATGTCCTGGTCAGCCAGATCCAACGCTTCCTGAGTGATGCCGGTTTTCTCCTGGCCCATCAGGATGCAGGTGGGGCGCGTGTAATCAATCTCGCGAAAATCCACGGCTTTATCTGACAGATGGGTTGCCAGGACCTGCATGCCCCGGCTTTTTAAATGTGTGACCGCATCGCCAATAGTCGGGTGGGTCTTGACTTGCACCCAACTGTTACTGCCTGCGGCAGAAGAGAGCATAGTGCGCATGCGGCTACCCGGCCAGACGGCGTGGACTTCATGCACGCCGACCGCATCTGCAGTACGAATAATCGCAGAAACGTTATGAGGTTTGTGAACCTGCTCCATGCAGACGGTCAGATCGGGCTGACGACGTGCGAGCATCTCGCGGATACGTGCATAGCGCTGTTCATTCATAAGACTAGTTTCGGTTACGGGTGACTTTTATCACGTCCGGCATGACGCGGATTTTGCGCATGATATTCGCCAGGTGCACACGATCGCGAGCGGTCAGGCGAATAAAGGCGCTATAAACGCGGCCATCTTTCTCTTCCGTATTCAGACTTTGAATATTGGAGGTGGTCGTGTTGATTGCCGCCGTCAGGTTCGCCAGAGCACCTTGGTGGTTAAACATATCCACCTTAATCTCGGTGATGAATTCCTGCTCCGTCTCTTTATCCCATTCCACCGCCATAAACTTCTCTGGCTCTTTCTGGTAGCCACGAATATTACGGCAGGACTCATGGTGGATCACCAGACCTTTACCCGGACTGACGTGGGCAATGATTGGATCGCCTGGAATTGGACGACAGCATTTCGCGAAGGTGATCAGTACGCCGTCAGCGCCTTTGATCGGCAGATGACCATGGCCGGATTGTGCTGGTACGTTCGCTGTTGCTTCGCCCTGCTGGAGGTTTTTCGCTACCACCACGCTCATGGCGTTACCCAGACCGATTTCTGCGAGCAGATCGTCAAGCGTGGCGAGCTTCATGCGCTCAAGCTCACGCTGAATGCTCTCTGGCGGGATCTCAGCCAGTTTACGGCTACCGCCCAGGGCATGGTTGAGCAGTCGACGCCCCAGACTGACGGAATCATCGCGCTTGAGGTTTTTCAACAGTTGGCGAATCTTGGCGCGCGCTTTCGAACTGACGACGAAGTTTAGCCACGCGGCATTCGGACGTGCGCCCGGCGCGGTAATAATCTCAACTGTCTGACCGCTAAAGAGCGGTTGTGAAAGCGGGTAAGGCTGTCTGTCTACGCGTGCGCCGACGCAGGCGTGACCGATATCGGTATGCACAGCGTAGGCGAAGTCGACAGGTGTTGCACCGGCAGGCAGTTCGACAATGCGCCCTTCCGGTGTGAAAACATAAATCTCATCCGGGAAGAGATCAGATTTAACGCTTTCAATAAATTCAAACGAGCTACCGGCGCTCTGCTGCAGTTCCAGCAAGCTTTGCATCCAGCGCTGAGCGCGGATTTGCGCAGTGGTGCTGCTTTCGCCGCCGTGCTCTTTGTAAGCCCAGTGCGCTGCGACACCCATCTCTGCCATCTGGTCCATGTCTTCAGTACGAATCTGTACTTCAACCGGGACGCCATGAGGGCCGATCATTGAGGTGTGCAAAGACTGATATCCGTTCGCTTTCGGAATGGCGATATAGTCTTTCACGCGACCAGGGCGTGGTTTGTACAGGCTGTGCATCTGGCCGAGTACGCGATAGCAGGTATCGGAATCATGAACGATGACGCGAAATGCGTAGATATCCATGATGGAGTGAAAACGCTGCTCTTTGAGCACCATTTTGCAGTAAATAGAGTACAGGTGCTTCTCACGCCCGCTTACGCGACACGGAATACCAGCCTCCTGCAAACGCCCTTCGATTTCCGAGAGGATTTTTTGGATCATCTCTTTGCGGTTGCCGCGAGCGGCTTTAACCACTTCTTTAATCACGCGATAGCGGTTTGGGTACAGCGCTTCAAAACCCAGCTCTTCCAGCTCGGTTTTAATGTGATGAATACCTAAACGGTGTGCCAGCGGACTATAGATTTCGAGGGTTTCACGGGCGATGCGGCGACGCTTGTCCGGACGTAATGAGCCTAGCGTGCGCATGTTGTGGGTGCGGTCGGCAAGTTTGATGAGAATGACGCGGATATCCTGCACCATCGCCATAATCATCTTGCGAAAGTTTTCAGCTTGCGCCTCTTTCTTATCGCGAAACTTAAGCTTATCAAGCTTCGATACCCCTTCTACCAGCTCTGCAACGCTTTTACCAAAAAGCTGTTCCATGTCCTGATAGGTGGCTGGGGTATCTTCAATCACGTCATGCAGCAGCGCAGCCATCAGCGTTTCGTAGTCGAGTTTCATCTCGGCCAGAATGCAGGCTACCGCTACCGGGTGCGTGATATAGGGTTCACCGCTTGAACGTGTCTGGCCCTCGTGAGCGTCACGTGCAACGAGATACGCCTGCCGAAGACGCTTAATCTGGTCTTCCGGCAGGTAGTTTTGAATCAGTTGATTCAGGCTTTCAAACAGATACAAGGGCGACCCGCTTTGTGATTAACGACGACCTTCAGCAATAGCGGTAACGGCTTGTAATTCAGCAGCTTCCTGCTCTTGCTGTTCCTGGCGCTCACGCACGTCGAGGATCTGGTTGTTGATCAGACCTTCTTCGATTTCGCGCAGCGCGATAACGGTAGTTTTATCGTTTTCTTCCGGTACGAGCGGATCCTTTCCGCCTACCTGCATCTGACGAGCGCGACGCGCGGCGACCAGTACCAGGTCAAAACGGTTACCAATTTTCTCTACAGCGTCCTGAACAGTTACGCGTGCCATACTTAAAATGCTCCACAGGTGAAGAAATGACTGGGCATGATACTGAATGTGGGTTCAGTCTGCCAACAGTTTGCTGATTAAAGCGTCATGACGCTGCTTTTGGCGGCTCATGCGCAGACGTTCGGCGCGAATGATGGTTTTCAAATCGCCCAGGGCGGTGTCGAAATCATCATTCACAATAAGATAATCATATTCGGCGTAATGGCTCATTTCTGCAACAGCTTGCGCCATACGTTTCGCGATCACGTCTTCGCTATCCTGACCGCGGCCACGCAGGCGGCGGTCCAGCTCAATCTTAGACGGTGGCAAAATAAAAATACTGCGCGCATGCGGCATTTTTTCACGAATTTGCTGCGCACCTTGCCAGTCGATATCTAAAAAGACGTCTACGCCGGATGCTAATACTTGCTCAATGGTTTCACGCGAGGTGCCGTAGTAATTACCGAAAACCTCCGCGTGTTCCAGGAACGCGTCTCTGCCAATCATTGTTCTGAATTCATCATGGTTCACAAAGAAATAGTGTTCACCGTGCACTTCCCCCGGGCGCGGTGCGCGCGTGGTGTGCGAAACAGAAACCTGGGTGTCATACAACGGTTGGGTCTTTAATAAAGCCTGAATCAGGCTGGATTTACCCGCGCCACTGGGGGCAGAAACAATATAAAGCGTGCCTTGAGCCATGAGTATCTTAATGTATGTGATTGTCGAAAGAGAGCCTACATACGGGCTTATTATACACGTAGCCGCTATGTGACGTAGCCCTTGTCACACTTTTTGCGCATGTTTATTGCGTTTTGCGTACCAGTTTCCTGTTTTATCGATGATTTGCAGCAATACATGTAAATGTCCGGAAAGCTGTTCGCAGGATGAATTTTTGCCGCTCTGTTTCTATTTCACTTCGCGCTATACCTGCCGGGAAACGTATCGTTCAGCGGAGATAGCATGGGATTATGGAAATGCATAGGGCTGGTTTTGCTAATGGGGTATCTACCCGTATGGGCGGTATGCCCCGTCTGGTCGCCTGCCAGGGCAAACGAGGAAATTTCACGACTACAGCAGCAGATTACACAGTGGAATGACAGTTACTGGAAACAAGGGGAAAGTGCCGTAGACGACGGCGTTTATGACCAGCTCAATGCGCAACTAATTCAATGGCAGCGCTGTTTTGGCGATGAAGCCCCATCAGATCTTTCTGCGCCCCCAATAAGTGGCACCGTCTCGCATCCTGTTCCCCATACGGGCGTTCGAAAACTTGCTGATAAGCAAGCGCTACAGCAATGGATGCACGCTCGCAGCAATCTCTGGGTGCAACCGAAGGTGGATGGCGTGGCGGTGACGTTAGTCTATCGCAATGGCAATCTGGTACGGGCGATTAGCCGTGGTAATGGCCTGCAAGGCGAAGACTGGACGCAAAAGGTTCTGCAGATCCCTTCCGTACCACATTCCACCAGGGGGAAACTCGCTAACAGTACGTTGCAGGGTGAGATATTTTTGCAGCAAGAGGGGCATATTCAGAAGCAGAGCGGGGGAATGAATGCCCGCTCGAAGGTTGCTGGATTGATGATGCGCCAGGGCAATCCGGAAATGTTACGCTCGCTGGCAATTTTTATCTGGGCCTGGCCTGATGGTCCGGCGGTCATGTCTGAAAGACTGGAGCAGCTCACGGCTGCCGGGTTCAGTTACACGCAACGCTATACTCAGGCCGTGAAGAATGCGGATGACGTCGAAAAGTCGCGCATCAGGTGGTGGAGTTCAGAATTACCTTTTGTGACGGATGGTGTCGTGGTGCGAACGGCAAAAGAACCACGGGCACAGTATTGGCTACCCGGACAGGGTGACTGGCTGGCGGCGTGGAAACATCCTCCCGTGACGAGGGTATCTGAGGTAACGGGTATTCAGTTCTCCGTTGGTAAAAGCGGGAAAATTGCGGTGGTTGCATTGCTGACTCCCGTCATGCTGGATGATAAACGCGTACAGCGCGTCAATATTGGCTCCGTCCGACGCTGGAATGAATGGGATATCGCGCCTGGCGATCAGATTCTGGTGAGTCTGGCCGGACAAGGGATACCCCGTATAGACGAGGTGGTCTGGCGCAGCACTCAGCGTACTAAGCCAATACCCCCCGAGGGGCGCTTCAATTCATTAACCTGTTTTTATGCTACAGCGGAGTGCCAGGAACAGTTTGTTGCCAGACTGGTCTGGCTGGGTGGCAAAGAGGTGCTGGGGCTGGAGGGGATCGGCGAGGCGGGATGGCGAAAGCTCCATCAGGCGTATCGCTTTGAACATATCTTTTCCTGGCTTGGGTTAACTCAGGAACGGTTACAGTCCACACTTGGTGTAATCAAAGGGGAGAAGCTGTGGCATCAGTTCAACCTGTCGCGCGATCTCCCGTTCACGCGCTGGGTGATTGCTATGGGAATACCGTTAACACAGGCAACGCTAAATGCCAGCCGGGATAGTTCGTGGCAGCAGTTAAAAGAACGCGATGAGCAAAGCTGGCGGCAGCTTCCTTTCATGGGTGAGCGGCGGGCACGGCAGGTTATTCAATGGCTGGAGGATCGAGAGGTTACAGCGCTGAGCAATTGGTTAGCTGCTCAGCGCATCGCGGGCTTTATGCCTTAATGGCCTTCATGGCGATAGTAAAATACCGGCAGACCTAACTTCAGGCGCAGCGCCAGTAATCGGGCGGTAAAGCCGAAGAGCAGAGTAGAGATAACCACTACATCATGACTGGAGACATAATGCTGTAGCACGATGTACAACACAGCAGCGGCGAATGATACGCCAGCATACAGCTCTTTCTGGAACACTAACGGGATTCGTTTGCAGAACATGTCGCGTAATACGCCACCGAAGACGCCGGTCGTGACCGCAGCGACCACGGCGATAATCGGTCCATGGCCCATATCCAGTGCCACCTGAGCACCGATAATAGAAAAAACCACCAGGCCCAGCGCATCCAGTACGAGGAATATTTTGCGCAGATAGGGCATGACGGGAGCAATAATGGTGGTGAGTACCGCAGCGGTCGCCACGATAATGACGTATTCAGGGTGCTTTACCCAGCCAAGAGGATAGTGGCCGAGAAGAATATCGCGTACCGATCCGCCGCCAATGGCCGTCGCGGTGGCAATGATGATGACGCCAAATGTATCCATACGACGACGCCCAGCAGCAAGCGCACCGGTCATGGCTTCGGCAGTAATACCAATTAAATATAAAACGTGTAACAGCATGTATTCCCCCTGATTTGCTGGGGGCTAAGGTTAACGATTTGTGCGCCTTGTCACGATTGAGATTTTCTAAGGTGAAGTGATTTTAATAACTACAGCTAATGATGGTTTGGCGAAAATACCATATGATATGCGATATCACGATATTAATGATGTTGATAAATGATGAGAAAATATAATGCGTAGTGGGAGGTTATAAACATGCTCATCGGAAAAAACGCGTAGAGCCGCCGTTTACTGGCGAGCCACGTATGATATTTCATCAAACTATCCCCCTGACCATAGAACAAGTTGACACTCCAGAAGCCATTAGGGACGTCATCCTGAGTAAACTCTGATATGCAGCGGCTTCTATTCTGAAAAATGGTTCCCCTCAGCTATCGCCTCTATGCGTGTAGGCGCATTTACAGCAAAATTTTCAGCATTAAGTGAGTCGGAGTGATAGACATGAGCGTAAGAGAGGAAATTCAGGATGGCAGAGAGGCTGGAATTTTAAGAAGCGGGATAATCTACACCGAAGTTTTGGGGTGGGTAGATATGGGACACGCTCGAGGAGATGATGTCAGAAAGTTACTCTCGGATATGCATCAAGGCGAGCATTCAGGAAAGGATTATTACGATATAAAATACACTCAAAGCATGGGAAGAGGAGGCCTCACAATTGGGAAGTTTATCAGATGGAGAATTAGAAAAGGGCGCAGCTTATTTGAGCGATATAGTATAGCGCTTTCCATGATGATGGCGCTTGCTCATCGTTTTGAAGGTTTACAGTCAAATTTCCCCTTTTTTCTTTACACCGACAGCGGTTTCAGTGGTGAGGATTTAGTATCCGATTTGCTGGGATTCTACCGCGTCTTCTCATATAGTAACCCATTCCCGCTATTGCAACCCGTCAGCAAAGAGGAAGCCCTCAGACGTTGGGATTATTATGGTCCAATAGGCTCTTTTAAAAACACCTCATTCCAACCGATTTTATTTCCCGATCCGATGAAATCAGCTTTAGCTCTTCCTGTAAAAGGTGTTTTACCCTCATTCATGAGAACAGTGATACCTTACAGCGACTTCAGTTCTGGTAACGTTAAAATAGTTTCCAGAGATGGAACGGTCGTTAACTGGTAAAAAAGGGAAACATATGAAACAGGCAGTCATAATAGTGCTGATGGTAATAGCTATATGCAGCTCTTATTTCTGGCCTAATATTAAAATGAGACTTGCAGGTAACGCACAATATACAGAGTTTGATAAAACCAAATATGATTATTACACTCCCAAAGTTTTAAAAAAAATGCCGAGAATATCCCAAGTGTATGACTTTAATTATACGAACATTTCTGGCCCTAAGGCTGATGTATGGAGTGTGACGTTCTATAATACCAGGGATACGTGGAAAATTAGTGAATATCTCTCAATGGCGGGCTATGAAAAACAGGAAAAATGCGATATAGAGGCAGAATGCTGGCGCCTCAGGGGATCTGATGAAGTACTGACAGTTGTGAATATGAACAGCAGCAACGCTGTTCGGGTTGATATTCTGAAGAGTCTTTATAACGACAAATATATGCCAGATAAATAATTACTCCAATTTTATATCAATCAGCACTTATTGGCGGTAGGGATAGCCCGCATTTAGCAGGCTATCCTGTGCTTTACGATAGTATAGGTATGGTACGCAAAATTACTCGATATTCTGAATCTGCTCGCGCATTTGCTCGATCAGTACCTTCAGTTCAATCGCGGAATTCGTCACTTCGGCATTGATAGACTTGGATGCCAGAGTGTTCGACTCACGGTTGAATTCCTGCATCATGAAGTCCAGACGACGGCCAACGGCCTCTTTTTTCTTCAGAATGTTGTAGGTTTCTTTGACGTGGGCTTCCAGACGATCTAATTCTTCTGCCACATCAATACGCTGCGCCATCAGCACAAGTTCTTGCTCAAGGCGGTTATTTTCCAGTTGTACCTGGGCGTCTTCCAGTTTAGCTACCAGGCGCTCGCGCTGCCATTGCAGGATTTCCGGCATATGTGCACGCACTTTCGTGACTTCAGCGCTGACGCCTTCCAGACGCTGCTCGATCAGTGCTTTTAGCGCCTGACCTTCGGTTTCACGTGCGACGATGAAGTCATCCAGCGTACCGTCAAGTGCGGCGAGGACTTCGACGGCAATAGCGTCCAGATCCTGCTCCTGGGCAGCCATTACGCCTGGCCAGCGCAGGATATCAACCGGGTTGATTTCACCTTCATCGCTCTGCATTTTGACCCAGTTAGCAGCGCTAACGAGCTGTTTAGCGAGTTTTTCATTCAGAATCAGCTCGCCTTGCGCGCTGGCATCAGGCTCAAAACGCAGCGTACATTCGACTTTACCGCGCGTCAGACGCGTGCGAATACGTTCGCGAACAACGGGTTCGAGACTACGGAACTGCTCCGGCAGGCGAAAATAAGTTTCCAGATAACGCTGGTTTACCGAGCGCATTTCCCAGGTGGCGCTACCCCATTCACCCTTGATTTCACGCCGGGCGTAGGCGGTCATGCTGCGGATCATAGACGTTCCTGTTTTTAAAGATGAGATGGGAGGATTATAGCCATCAGCGTCTTGTCAGGATAGGAATAACAGTCGGAAGTCCGTATAATGCGCAGCCACATTCGTTTCAAGCCGGAGATTTTATCATGCGTCCAGCAGGTCGTAGTGCCAATCAGGTGCGTCCCGTCACCCTGACCCGTAATTATACAAAACATGCTGAAGGCTCCGTGCTGGTCGAATTTGGTGATACCAAAGTGCTGTGTACCGCCTCTATTGATGAAGGCGTACCGCGTTTTCTAAAAGGTCAGGGCCAGGGCTGGATCACCGCAGAATATGGCATGCTGCCACGCGCTACGCACACCCGTAACGCCCGTGAAGCGGCAAAAGGTAAGCAGGGCGGTCGTACCATGGAAATCCAGCGTCTGATCGCCCGCGCGCTGCGCGCAGCTGTTGATCTGAAAACGCTCGGCGAATTCACAATTACGCTGGACTGCGATGTTATTCAGGCCGATGGTGGTACGCGCACCGCTTCAATTACCGGCGCATGCGTTGCGTTGGCTGATGCGCTGAACAAGCTGGTGGCGAGCGGTAAGCTGAAAACTAACCCGATGAAAGGGATGGTCGCCGCGGTTTCCGTGGGCATTGTGAACGGTGAAGCACTCTGTGACCTTGAGTACGTTGAAGACTCTGCTGCTGAAACCGACATGAACGTAGTGATGACTGAGGACGGTCGCATTATAGAGGTTCAGGGCACGGCGGAAGGCGAACCGTTCAGCCATGAAGAACTTCTCACCCTACTGGCATTGGCTCGAGGGGGAATCGAATCCATTGTAGCGACGCAGAAGGCGGCGTTAGAAAATTGATTTTAAAGGCGACTGATGAGTCGCCTTTTTTTTGTCTGTAATAAAGTGAGATGAGGAGCGAATCCATGAAACCGTATCAGCGCCAGTTTATTGAGTTTGCGCTTAGCAAGCAGGTACTAAAGTTTGGCGAATTTACGCTGAAATCCGGGCGCAAAAGCCCCTATTTCTTCAACGCCGGGCTGTTTAATACCGGGCGCGACCTGGCACTGTTAGGCCGTTTTTATGCCGAAGCGCTGGTGGATTCCGGTATTGAGTTCGATTTGCTGTTTGGCCCTGCCTACAAAGGTATTCCGATTGCGACCACAACGGCCGTTGCGCTGGCGGAACACCACGATAAAGATTTGCCGTACTGCTTTAACCGTAAAGAGGCGAAGACCCACGGTGAAGGCGGGAATCTGGTTGGTAGCGCACTAGAGGGACGCGTGATGCTAGTGGATGATGTTATCACC
The DNA here is from genome assembly GCF_030332345.1 of Citrobacter sp. Cpo221. Classification (NCBI taxonomy): domain Bacteria; kingdom Pseudomonadati; phylum Pseudomonadota; class Gammaproteobacteria; order Enterobacterales; family Enterobacteriaceae; genus Citrobacter; species Citrobacter sp. Cpo221. The sequence continues at coordinate 306,974 of NZ_JAOWIA010000060.1, read as the reverse complement.
GCAGGTACGGCGATTCGCGAGTCGATGGAAATTATCCAGGCGAATGGCGCCACTCTGGCGGGGGTACTGATTTCTCTCGATCGTCAGGAACGCGGTCGCGGCGAGATTTCCGCGATTCAGGAAGTGGAACGTGATTATGGCTGCAAGGTGATTTCTATCATTACCCTGAAAGATCTGATTGCGTATCTGGAAGAGAAACCAGAGATGGCGGAACATCTGGTGGCAGTACGGGCCTATCGCGAAGCGTACGGCGTTTAATAACTGCCGGATGGCGCTGCGCTTATCCGGCCTACGTAACCCCGTAGGCCGGACAAGACGAAATCGCTACTGCAATTGAGCGGCAACCAACGGCCAGCGGGTGTCAAAATCATCCGTTGGGCGGTATTTAAATTCGCTACGTACAAACCGGGACAGCATACCTTCGCAGAAAGCCAGTAACTGGCTGGCCAGCAGCGTTTCATCCACGGTGTAGCCTTCACCTTCACGCATTCTTTTTTCTCGCAGAACCTGGCGCAACTGCGCTTCAATGCGCTCAAAAAGTTGGTTAATGCGACCTTGCAGACGGTCTTGCTCGAACATCAACGCGTGTCCGGTCAGAATTCGTGTCAGGCCAGGATTACGCTCACCAAACCCTAAAATCAGCAGAACGATCAGGCGCAGACGCGCGTTGGTGTCCTTTTCATCTTTCAAAATCAGATTGATACGCGTAATCAAACTATCTTCGATAAACTCAATCAGGCTATCGAACATACGGGTCTTGCTGGGGAAATGGCGATACAATGCCGCTTCGGATACGCCAACTGAGGCTGCCAGCTTTGCTGTGGTGATGCGTTGGCTACCATCGCTGGACTCAAGCATCAGTGCCAGAGACTGAAGTATTTCTTCGCGACGATTCCTTTTCGCAGTTTGCTTTTCTACCATGTTACAAAATACCCCTGAAAATAAGCTCTTGCCAGGCAGGCATCCACACAGCGACCGCAAACTGATGTTTGCGGTGTGTTATTGCGTTATTACGCTATGGGATACTTTTCTGCGGGTTACTTGCGCCCGGAATGGCCGAAGCCACCTTCGCCACGATCGGTGGCTTCAAACTCTTCCACCAGATTAAATTCAGCCTGCACGACCGGTACAAATACCATCTGCGCGATACGTTCGCCCGGCTCAATAGTGAAGCTGTCCTGACCACGGTTCCAGATGGACACCATCAGTTGGCCCTGGTAGTCGGAATCAATCAAACCAACCAGATTGCCCAGCACGATACCGTGCTTATGGCCCAACCCGGAGCGCGGGAGCATCACCGCTGCCAGAGAAGGATCGGCAATGTGGATAGCTAACCCGGTTGGCACCAGCGTTGTTGCGCCCGGCGCCAGTTCTACGGCGTCATCAAGACAAGCACGCAGGTCAAGTCCGGCAGAACCAGAAGTGGCGTACGTCGGGAGCGGAAATTGTTGCCCTACGCGCGGGTCCAGAATCTTAACGTCGATTTTTTTCATCATAACGGGTCACGATCTCGTCGAGTAATAATTGGCCCAGGAGTTCTTTACGCTCAAGCGGTAAGACTTTGTCTCCATCCTGCCAAAAAAGGTGTAATGCGTTGCTATCGCTGTTAAACCCTTGAGTAGACAGCGAAACGTCGTTCGCACAGATCACATCAAGGTTTTTGCGGATGCGTTTTTGCCGGGCATATTCTTCCACATTATTTGTTTCGGCGGCAAACCCAACGACAAAAGGACGGTTAGCATCCAGTGCGGCAACACCGGCGATAATGTCCGGGTTTTTGACCATTTTTACTGTTAATTCATCACCCTGCGTCGCTTGTTTTTTTATTTTTTCGTGGGCGACAGTTTCAGCGCGATAATCAGCGACTGCAGCGCAGCCGATAAAAATATGCTGTTGTTGCACTGCAGATTGCACAGCGGCTTCCATTTCCAACGCGGTCATCACATCAACCCGCTGAACAAATGGTGGTGTGGATAACGAAACCGGACCCGATACCAGTGTGACGTTTGCCCCGCGCTTTGCGGCAGCGGCCGCGATTGCAAACCCCATCTTCCCGGAACTGTGGTTGGAAATATAACGCACGGGATCAAGCGGTTCACGCGTCGGACCCGCCGTAATCATGATGTTGAGATGTTGCAGATCGTTGACAGGTGAAAAATGTTCTGCCGCCATATCCACAATCGTTAACGGATCCAGCATACGTCCAGGGCCGATATCACCACATGCCTGGCTACCGCTGTCAGGGCCCCAAATGAGCAAACCGCGTGAGGCAAGAATACCCAGATTGTGCTGAGTCGCGGCAGCGCGGTACATTTGCTGGTTCATGGCTGGCAGTACAGCAACAGGAGCAGGCGTTGCCAGACAAATCGTTGACACCAGGTCGTTGGCCATACCTGCGGCGACACGAGCAATCAGGTCTGCTGTAGCGGGCGCCAGGATGACCAAATCGGCCCATTTTCCCAGCTCAATGTGGCCCATCGCGGCTTCGGCTGCGGGGTCAAGCAGGCTGTCGGAAACGGGATAACCTGAAACCGCCTGTAAACTCAGGGGAGTAATAAATGCTTTTGCCGCTTCGGTCATCGCCACGCGGACATCAGCGCCGCGTTCCCGTAAACGACGCACCAGCTCAGGGGTCTTGTACGCAGCAATACCGCCACTGACGCCAAGTACGATTTTTTTACCGGCCAGGCTCATCATGATCTTTCCTGTTGGGTTTCACCAGAAGGCGGATATTTTATCACAATCCGCAATTTGTCGTGCTTTTGACCGTACTCCACTTTGCGAGGCGCTACGAAGAAGTGAAAACAGCACGTCGATTCACCGTCGGTGTTATGCCACTATGCGGACGCGAGAGGAGGGAGAAGCATGGAAAATACAGGAAGTATGATGCCCCGGGAAAAGCTGTTGGCGCAGGGGGCCAGTTCTCTGACCGATGTTGAGCTTTTGGCTCTTTTTTTACGTACCGGCATGCAGGGTAAAGATGTGCTTACGCTGGCGAAAGAGATGCTTCAGCATTTTGAGTCGCTGTATGGCCTGTTGTCTGCTGATTACATGGATTTTAGCTATGTTCAGGGAATCGGTATCGCGAAGTACGCACAGTTGAAGGGGATTGCGGAGCTGGCAAGACGCTACTACAAAGTGCGAGTGATAGAGGAGCGTGCTCTACTGAGTCCGGAAATGGCGCGAGAATTTCTGCAAAGCCAGCTTTCGCAAGAAGAACGCGAGATCTTTCTGGTGATCTTTATGGATTCTCAACATCACGTGATTAAACACAGCAAACTTTTTTCCGGGACACTAAGCCATGTTGAGGTGCATCCGAGAGAAATTGTCCGGGAAGCGATAAAAATGAATGCTTCTGCCGTGATCCTTGCGCATAATCACCCTTCGGGGTGTGCAGAGCCGAGTAAAGCAGATAAACTCATCACCGAGCGTGTTGTGAAATGCTGTCAGTTCATGGATATCCGGGTGCTTGATCATCTGGTCATTGGGCGCGGAGAGTACGTTTCTTTTGCGGAACGCGGTTGGATTTAACGCACTTTACGCGATCCATCGGGATCTTTGTCTGTTCGGGACTTGAGCACATCGCTGACTCAGCGTATACTACGCCACCTTTGAGAATCTCGGGTTTGGCATTTGGGCCTGGCAATCGAGAGTTCGCAAATACGCAAAATCATTCTTGTTGCGTCCAATGACGAGGCAACATTGAAAGATTAAGTGTATTGAACTGCGATAACCGGGCTGAGAAGCCTGACGAGGCGCCAATACCCCATACGAAGCTCGAGCTAATTTGATTTTTGGAGAATAGACATGTCCCGAGTCTGCCAAGTTACTGGCAAGCGTCCGGTGACCGGTAACAACCGTTCCCACGCACTGAACGCGACTAAACGCCGTTTCCTGCCTAACCTGCACTCTCACCGTTTTTGGGTTGAGAGCGAGAAGCGTTTTGTCACCCTGCGTGTATCTGCTAAAGGTATGCGTGTTATTGATAAGAAAGGCATCGAAACAGTTCTGTCTGAACTGCGTGCCCGTGGCGAAAAGTACTAAGTACTAAGAGGAAATAAATCATGGCTAAAGGTATTCGTGAGAAAATCAAGCTTGTTTCTTCTGCTGGTACTGGTCACTTCTATACCACTACGAAGAACAAACGTACTAAGCCGGAAAAACTGGAACTGAAAAAGTTCGATCCAGTTGTTCGTCAGCACGTTTTATACAAAGAAGCGAAAATCAAATAATTTTCGTTTTGATGTAAAGAAAAACCCTGCCTCGGCGGGGTTTTTTGTTTTCTGGCCGTCCCCATATTAATGAGACCTGACATACCGCCGGAGATACTATGCCTGAATTACCTGAAGTCGAAACCAGCCGTCGTGGTATTGAGCCGCATCTGGTGGGGGCAACGATTATGCACGCGACGGTGCGTAACGGTCATTTGCGTTGGCCAGTATCTGAGGAAATCTATCGTCTGAGTGATCAACCTGTCCTCAGCGTACAGCGGCGAGCGAAATACCTGCTGCTAGAACTGGCGGATGGCTGGATAATCATTCATCTGGGGATGTCGGGTAGCTTGCGTATCCTTTCTGAAGAGCTTCCGGCAGACAAGCACGACCACGTTGACTTAGTGATGAGCAACGGCAAAGTTCTGCGCTATACCGATCCCCGTCGCTTTGGCGCCTGGCTGTGGACTAAAGAACTGGATGGACATAATGTCCTCGCCCATCTTGGCCCTGAGCCGCTGAGCGACGATTTCAACGCCAATTATCTACAGCAGAAATGTGCAAAGAAGAAAACGGCGATTAAACCCTGGTTGATGGATAACAAGCTGGTGGTGGGTGTGGGTAATATCTACGCCAGCGAGTCGCTATTTGCGGCTGGGATTCATCCTGACCGTCTTGCGTCATCGCTGTCGAAAGATGAGTGTGAATTGCTGGTACGCGTTATCAAGGCGGTGTTGCTGCGTTCTATCGAGCAGGGCGGGACGACGCTGAAGGACTTTCTGCAAAGTGACGGTAAGCCTGGCTATTTTGCCCAGGAGCTGCAGGTCTATGGGAGAGAAGGTGAACCGTGTCGTGCATGCGGCGCACCGATTGTTGCGACAAAACACGCCCAGCGTACAACGTTCTATTGCCGTCGCTGTCAGAAATAGTGTCATTGCTGGCCGGATGCTGCATCCGGCCAGGTGCATTACTTCAGTTTACTCATTAACGCCTGATGGACGTTTTCCGGCAAAAAGTGTGTCACGTCACCCTGGTGGCGGGCAACTTCTTTCACCAGTGACGATGAGATAAAAGACCACTCTTTAGATGGCATCAGAAAAACGCTTTCCAGTTGCGGCATAAGGTGGCGGTTCATATGGGCCAGCTGCATTTCATATTCAAAATCGGCTACCGCGCGCAGGCCACGGATCAGAATGTTCGCCTGATTATCACGGGCAAAGTTTGCCATCAGATCGCTGAATCCCAGCACTTCCACATTGCCAAGATGCGCCGTTGCCTGTTGTGCCAGCTCAACGCGCTCTTCCAGAGTAAACATCGGCTTTTTACTGGGGCTTGCGGCAATCGCCAGAATTACGTGATCAAACATGCTTGTAGCACGCGTCACGATATCAAGGTGGCCGTTAGTAATAGGATCAAAGGTTCCTGGATAAATCGCCCGTTTTTGCATGACTTGCCTCAATGCGTTTTGGGTGGCAGGTAAGGTTCCAGCAGTTGCAGCAGACGCTGTAGCGCGCCCTGATTTTGATACAGAACTTCAACTGCGTGACGGCCATAAAAATTACGATAATCTGCATCGGTCAGTAAGGAAGAGACCTCTTTCACCAGCGTAGTTGCGTCGGTGACGGTGATCAATCCGCTTGCCTGTTCGAGACGGGCGCAAATATCTTTAAAATTAAACGTATGTGGTCCCATCAACACCGGAATAGCATGCGCTGCCGCTTCCAGCGGGTTGTGTCCACCACGTTCAACCAGTGAACCGCCGACAAAAGCAAGGTCGGCAATGCCATACAGCAACATCAGTTCACCCATGGTATCGCCGATCACAACCTGAGTACCTGATGATGGAACTTCACCCGAAGAACGAGTGGTATAGCTTAGTCCAGCCTGGCGTACAAGGTTAATGGCATCCGGGAACCGTTCTGGATGTCTGGGAACCAGAATCAATAAAAGATTCGGGAACTGATTTAATAACGCCTGATGAGCGGCAATGATGATGCTTTCTTCACCGTCGTGGGTGCTGGTTGCAATCCATACCGGGCGGTGAGGCGCCCATTGGCGACGTAATGTCACCGCTTTTGCGGCCAGTTGCGGTGTGACGGATATATCAAACTTCAGGCTGCCAGTAACGGTGACTTGATTGCTTCTGGCGCCAAGCGTAATAAAACGTGCGCTATCTTCTTCGTTTTGTGCGGCAATCAACGTAATTCGACGCAGTAGTCTGCCAACAAATTTACCTAATTTCGCATAACCAGCGGCTGAACGAGCAGAAAGCCGTGCGTTGGCAATGACCAGAGGAATGTGGCGCTTATGGAGTGCCGCGATCAGATTTGGCCACAGCTCGGTTTCCATAATTAACACCAGTTTGGGGTCAACTTTATTCAGAAAACGGTTCAGGGCATCCGGTAAATCGTAAGGCAGATAAATATGCTGAACGTCAGTGCCAAAAGCAGATTGTACCCGCTCGGAACCGGTTGGCGTCATGGTGGTGACCGTGATCGGCAAGTCGGGATAACGGTGGCGCAGAGCGCGGACTAATGGGATTGCAGCCAGCGTTTCGCCCACAGAAACCGAATGAAGCATGATGCCGCCGGGTTTTAGCGGGCGGCGATAAAAGCCGTAGCGTTCGCCCCAGCGTTTACGGTAGGCCGGAGCCTTACGTCCGCGCACCCAAAGCCGTATCCAGATCAAAGGCTGAATAAGGTAGAGCAATGTGGTGTAAAGCAACTCAAGCATGGGCGTTAGCTGGCTAATGGATGTGCTGTGGATTCTATGTATTTACCCGGTGCTTTGCTATTACTTTTGCCATTCAGGGACCAATTAGACGCTAAAGTGGTCAATCTGACGTGTGATAGACCATTAAGTTACATTCTGGCGTAACTCTTTGAAATTAAAGTCAGGGGCTAGAGAGGATAACAAAATTGGTTTTAAAGTTGACATTAATCTGCGCTAATGAATTGATTGGAAAGACGAAAAGAAAAATGTGCTTAACTTTTATTCGTATCGGATTGCCACTAAAGAAGTGGTACACTAGCGCGCAAAATTTTAGTGCGATATCAGTAATCAGGCAACTGTTGAGCTTGGGGCGGTAGCGTGCTTTTTTTTGCTTAACGGTATCGGACACTCTCAACAAAAGAGCCGCTTGTGGAAAAGTTATTCAGAAATATCCTGGTCATTAAAATGCGTTTTCATGGCGATATGCTGCTGACAACCCCCGTCATCAGTACATTAAAACGTAACTATCCTGATGCCAAAATCGATGTGCTCCTTTACGAAGACACAAAGCCGATTTTATCTGAAAATCCGGAAATTAATGCGCTATATGGAATCAGTAAGAAAAACGCCACGACAAAAAAGAAAATCGCTAATTTCATTTCATTAATAAAAAAATTACGCCAAAACCAATATGATTTAGTAATCAACTTGACCGATCAGTGGCTGGTTGCACTATTGGTCCGCTTTTTGTCCGCTGATACAAAACTTTCTCCTGATTTCTCGCACCGTCAGAAGCCTTTCTGGCAGAAGAGCTTTACGCATCTTGTGCCGATTACTGGCGACCATATCGTCGAGCGTAACCTGTCGATTCTGAATCCACTTGGGCTTAAAACACTCAAGCACGAACTGTCCATGCACTACGCTCCTTCCCATTGGAAAAATATCCATGAACAGCTAAAACAGCTCAACGTAGGTGAGCGCTATGTAGTTATTCAGCCAACCGCTCGTCAGATCTTTAAATGTTGGGATAACGAGAAATTTTGTGAGGTTATTGATGCCTTACAGGAACAAGGTTATCCGGTTGTGCTGACCTCTGGACCTGGGAAGGAAGACCAGGAATGTATCCATGATATTGCTGAGGGATGTAAATTATCTCCCGTCACCGCGCTTGCGGGTAAAACGACGTTTCCTGAATTGGCTGCTCTCATTGATCATGCGGCGTTGTTTATCGGTGTTGACTCCGCGCCTATGCATATTTCCGCAGCGGTGAAGACCCCTATCATTTGTTTGTTTGGCGCGACGGATCATATCGCATGGCGGCCATGGGCGGAAAATGTCACGCTACTATGGGCTGGAAACTATCAGCCAGTACCGCCAAGAGAGCAGCTGGACCGCAGTTATAAATATCCGTCAGTGATCCCTGCGGAAGATGTTATTAACGCCGCCTGGCAAGTGCTCAATGGCGACGCGCCAGAAATTGAGGTGAATGCACAATGATTGTTGCCCTCTGTCTGTACAAATATTTTCCCTATGGTGGGCTACAGCGTGACTTTATGCGTATCGCTAAAACGATCGCGGCGCGCGGGCATCATGTCCGAGTCTATACACGGGCCTGGCAAGGGGAGCGCCCGGCGGAATTTGAGTGCGTTGATGTCCCGGTTACCGCACATTCCAACCATGGACGAGATAAACAGTATCAGACGTGGGTTCAGCAGCATTTAACTCAGTACCCGGCAGACCGTGTCCTGGGTTTTAATAAAATGCCGGGGCTGGATTATTACTACGCAGCGGATGTGTGTTATGCGGCGAAGGTAGCGAAAGAAAAGGGGTTCTTGTATCGCTTAACGGCGCGATACCGTCACTACGCAGCCTTTGAGCAAGCTGTGTTTAAACCAGGGATGAAGACAAAGTTGCTGATGCTGACTACAAAACAAATCCTTGATTTTAAAATGTATTACCATACGGAAGACGAGCGCTTTCAGCTTCTTCCGCCCGGCATCTATCCCGATAGAAAATACAGTAGCCAGGCCCCCGGTAGCCGTGAACGCTACCGTGAAGCCATCGGCATCACTCCGGATCACTTCTTATTGTTGCAGGTTGGTTCTGATTTTTCACGAAAAGGGGTCGGCCGCTCAATTGCCGCTGTTGCCGCACTGCCTGAGGGTATCCGTCGTCAAACCCAGCTCTTTGTTGTTGGTCAGGATAAACCTCGCGCATTCGCTGCACAGGCAGAAAGAATGGGTGTGAAAGAGAACGTCCATTTCTTTGCTGGGCGTGATGATGTTGCACATCTGATGGCGGCTGCGGACGTGTTATTACATCCGGCGAAGCAGGAAGCTGCGGGAATTGTACTGGTTGAAGCTATCGCGGCGGGTTTGCCTGTGCTCGTGACGGAGGTCTGCGGTTACGCACCTCACGTAGCGGCGGCAGGATGCGGTGTTGTATTGAGTGAACCTTTTGAGCAACATGCGCTTGATGACGATTTGCATAAGGTCCTGGCGGATAGTTCTCTTCGTGAAAAGTGGGCGAAAAATGCGCGGCATTATGCGGATACGCAGGATCTTTATAGTTTGCCAGAACATGTAGCGGATATTATTACAGGTGAATTGCATGGTTGAGTTAAATGAACCCTTTGCCACATTGTGGAAGGGAAAAGACCCATTCATCGAGGTTAGAAAGCTTCAGGGTGAGGTCTTTCGGGAACTAGAAACCCGTCGCACACTTCGTTTTAGCGTTGCTGATAAGAGCTATTTTTTGAAGTGGCACCGAGGTACCACTTATAAAGAAGTCATTAAAAATCTACTGTCACTTCGTATGCCGGTACTGGGTGCCGACCGTGAGTGGAATGCCATACACCGTTTAGCCTCCTTAGGCGTTGATACGATGCATGGCGTTGCATTTGGCGAAACGGGTTGGAATCCGGTAAAGAAAACCTCTTTTATCATTACCGAAGATTTAACGCCAACTATTAGCCTGGAAGATTATTGTGCGAATTGGAGTGTTGAACCCCCGCATCCGCACGTAAAAAGAATGCTGATTCAACGCGTAGCCGATATGGTTCGCGCGATGCATCTTGGCGGTGTTAACCATCGTGATTGTTATATTTGCCATTTCTTACTTCATCTTCCATTTGATGATAAAAATGAAGATAGTCTAAAAATTTCGGTGATCGATCTGCATCGGGCACAAATTAGAAATAAAGTGCCATTACGTTGGCGTAATAAGGATCTTACTGGACTTTATTTTTCATCCGATAATATTGGATTGACGACTCGAGATTATTATAGATTTTTAAAGGTATATTTCAACCGTAACCTGAAAGATATTATTAAGAATGAGGGTGTGTTCATTGAACAGGTTGAAGGAAAAGCCAGAGCCATTCGCGAAAGAACAATTCGAAAATCATTGTGATTTTAACTGTAAAAATATGTTGTAAATGGAATTTGTATTTCATGGAATGAATTCATACTATGTCTCTTCTTGCATTTTTTATTTATAAATATGTGTCGGGTTTTGTTTCAATAGGGTTTATATGAATTCAAATACACAAATGCAAGCCTCGTGTAAAGGTATTGCAGTTTATTTGTTGTTAATTTCATTTTGTGTTCTATGTTTTGTTTGGCCTATACAGAATTCTATCTTGCCAGCCAATAGGAATTTCTCCATATATTTAAGTGCAGCTCTAACTTTATACTTTTGCGTTTGTAGAAAATATGTATCTATTGAGCTTAGTCAACTGGCGAAATATGCTATAGCTTTAATTCTTATTTTTCTCGTATTTACACTGGTCAATGGATTATTTGTTGCAGTTGATGTGGGGAAAATGCTGCGCAGCTGGCAGGGACAGTACCTGCGTGCGGGGCTATTATTCTTTGTTGGACTCTTTTTGTATCCAATCTGTAAGTATCATTTTAAAAACGTAACGGCCAATAAGGTATTGTCTTTAGTTGTTCTGTGTTCGCTAGGGGTAATATTTATTCACCTGCTGCAGAATATCTATTTTTATATCAAGACAGGAACGATACTTTGGGGTGAGACGTGGATTGTGCCAACTCGTACCGAGATGAGCTTCCAGATAAACATGGTTTCGGGAATTTTACTGGCAGAACTTGCCTGTCGACTGTTCCTGGGTCGTAAGTATCTAATTTTCAGCAACAAATTGATGGCTGCCTTTATTTTGCTGTGCTTCATCTGTTCAGCATTAGCGAAGACCCGCTGGGGCACTATTGGTCTGATTGGCAGTACGATTTCTATCTGCGTATTTATTGCCTTAAAAGCGATTAGCCGAAAGAACTTGCTGAAGCTCTGTCTGGCTGCACTGGTCGTTACGATAGTAGTAGGCATTATAGGCTACACTTCCTGGCATCAGGACTCCCGCTGGAAAAGCCTAAGCATGGATATGGTTGCTGGCTGGGATCTGGGTATGCACAGTCGTTGCTATAACGGTTTTGATGGCCCGTTGATGCAGGACAGCACTGGCCGCATAATGGATGACTCGAATAGTTGCCGGGCATCGTTTTTCCGTCAGGGGAACGAACTGATCGCTGAATATCCGTTTGGTGCGGGTCCGCGAAAAGATGCATTCTTAGTGCTTCTGCAGGAAAAATATCACGACCCTATTATTCAGCAATCTAACAGCCATTACGGGTTGATTGATGTCGCGCTTCAGAACGGTGTCCTTGGGCTTATCAACTGGGTGGCATTCGTCATGTTGATGATCCTTATTGGCTGGCGTGCATTCTCTCGTGATTTAATAATTCCGGGTCTGTACTTGTCTCTTTTCACGGTGAGCTTCTTGTTCCGTAGTGGTGTAGATAACATGATGCGTGATCACTACCTTGAGCAAAACCTTGCGTTATCAGGTTTAATGCTGGGTCTGATCTTTACGAGTAATAAAATATCACGGGCTAAAAAATGAAAGTTTTAATTATTCGTAGAGATAACATTGGCGACTTGATACTGACAACGCCGCTGATCTCGACTATTGCAAAAGACATGAATTGTAAAGTTGATTTGTTGGTTAACACCTACAATCAATCGATTATCGAAAATAATCCTCATGTAGGTAAAGTTTTCTTATACAGCAAGCTGCACCACCGTTCTAAAGGCACATCTAGCCTTAAGGTATTGTTTCAGCGCCTGAAGACGATTATCGATCTGCGTCGTGCTAAATATGATGTCGCGATTATTGCCAAAGAGCATTGGGATAAACGACCTTTACAGTGGGCAAAATTAGCGGGTGCTAAAAGAATTATCGCTATTGGTAATGACTGCCCGGACATTGTCACCGATGCTATTCCTGAAACTCAGGAGCAGCTTCATCTGGTCAATTTATTGAATAGATTAACGGGACCGCTAGGCTGTACTTCTAAACCAGGTCCGCTGGAGCTGTATGTCACACCACAAGAACTGGCTGATATAAAAGCAAAGATAGAATTTCCACAGGACAATTTACCTGTTTATGGGTTGCAGATAAGTTCCCGAAGAGAAGAACAACAATGGCAAAAAGAAAAGTTTGTTGAGCTTGCTCATAAACTTGCAGCCATACAGGCGTGCCATATTATGTTATTCTGGTCTCCAGGAAAATCAGATAATAAATTACATCCCGGTGATGATGATAAGGCTGATTTTATCAGCGCGCAATGTGCCGATCTGCCGATTATTCCAGTAAGAACGAATAGCGTTCGTGAGCTGATGGCCGGTATGTCACTATGCGATCAGATTGTGACCAGCGACGGCGGTGCCTTGCATATTGCTGCTGGGGTGCGTAAACCAGTGGTGGCGCTGTTCGGCAACAAGGCTGCATGGCTATGGACGCCATGGGGTGTGCCGTACGAAATGCTGCAAGGAAAAGATTATGATGCTCGCAATATTAGCGTCGATGATGTATTTACGCGGTTTGTAAGTCTGCAGGAGCAAGTGCGTAAAAATACGGCAATGGATGAAGCATAAGTTTACTTATTGCTATAGATAAGTTGATATATTGATCTCTATCTGGCGATAGATTAAATAGGTTTTATTTAATGATTAGAGCATTGAGAAAAAAAATTCAGCTATTACTGGTTAATCTTTTTTTAATGATATACACCCGTAAGAAAGATTTTTCTTTTAGTCAGCAAGAATTTGAAAATCAGGATAAAAATCAGCTGAAGAATATCCTGATTTATTCTTCAACGGCGCTGGGTGATTTCATGATGAACTCTCCAGCAATTCATGCGCTCCGCCAGACATATCCTTCTGCGACAATCACCCTGATTTGCCACAAAAAGATGTATGACTTTCTCAAAGGGGGGAGTGACTGGGACGATCTTATCTCATGGGATAATAAACTCACTACCCTCCCGGCATTGGTTAAAGAGATCAAGAAACGTGGAACGCCAGACCTGACGGTAATTCTTCACTCACATACACCTTATGATTTCCTTAGCGCCATTATTGCTGGCACAAAGTATGTTTTTGTGGATAACGATAAGCAGGACATCCCACTCGTAAGTAAATGGGCAACCAACAGAATCAGTAAATTCGTTGGGCATACTATTCAGCGAAAGCTGGAGCTTATCATGCCGTTGCTGAATGAAAAGCCAGACAACAGTATGCACCTGCCGTTTCCTGTCGAACGTACGGTGAGCGAGGAAGATTCAAAGCTGCGCTGGATTGGTTTTCAAATGGGAGCATCATCCTTTAAGAAATGCTGGCCTGTTGAGCGATTTGTCACTTTCGCAAACCAACTTTTTGCTCATGATGATGTGCGTGTCGTCCTGATTGGTGCGCCGAATGAAGTGCCTCTGCAGGACGAATTTTTGCAAAAGCTGGATAGCCGCTTTCATGACCGCGTGAAGCCACTTATCGGTAAAACGACGCTTAAAGGGCTTATTCAGGAAGTGAAGAATATGGACCTGCTGGTAACATCTGATACAGGACCTATGCACCTTGCCGTGGCAATGCGGGTACCGACGGTGAGTATGTATGTGATCACCTCACCTTATCTTTATGGCCCCTATCAGGACCCTCAATTGCACAAGGTGGTTTACAAAGCCTATACGACGCTGGATGAAATTAAGTATCGTTCAGCGCTAGAGAAGGTGAGTTGCGAAGAGATCATGGCGCATGTAAAACCATTCCTACAGTAAGCTTACCGATGCTCTGCATGTTCTGATAAGCGTGCAGAGCCCCCGTCCCGAGTCGGGGGGTTATACGTCGGACGGTAGGTGTGTTAGTACTTGCTGAGCGGTGAGTAACGACAGTTTTCCTTCCGGAGCAATGCACGTTAACTGATTCTTACCGTAGCCACCAATGAGCCCTGGGTCGGTGGGACCATACAGCGTAACGTTTGGGCGATTGAGCGCGGCGGTCAGATGACTAAGGCCTGTATCAACCGAAACTACAAATTCAGCACCGGCGAGGATACGCGCAATTTCCTCAAGACTCATCCTTGGCAATACATCGACATTATCAAATCCTTTCGCAATTCTTCTTGCTCTTTCCTCTTCATGCGCTGCTCCCCAGGGAAGTTTAATGCGAATCCCTGTCTTCGGTATCAGCGTAATAAGGTCCCGCCAGTGTGCTTCTGTCCAATGTTTATCATCTCGCGTGGTCGCATGTAAAAATACAGCGTAGGGCTGCGAATTGGACGTTTGCTGTTTTACAAAATGCTGCGCAATCGCGTAATCACCCTGCGACTGCGGTTTAACATATCCCAAGCTTTTGGCGAACAATTCACGCGTACGTTCTACCGCGTGCTGCTGTTTGGCTATGTGATGTTTGCGATTATAAAACAGACTTGCCAGCGGTTCGCGGGCTGTGCTCCAGTCCATACCATGCTTGATGCCACGTGCCAGACGTGTCACCAACGCCGCGCTTTTAACCAAACCCTGTGCATCGATTATCGCGTCATACTGCTGTAAACGCACCGCATCACGAAACGCTTTACGCTCGGCTTTAATCGGCGCTGAAAACCAGGCTTTACGCCAGCGACGGATCGCCACTGGAATAACCCGGTCAACGGCTGAATGCCAGGAGGGGATTTGAGCGAACCCTTCTTCCACCACCCAATCAAATTGAATACCCGGAATAGCCTGCTGAGCATCGGTTAATGCGGGCAACGTATGCAGTACATCGCCCATAGACGACGTTTTAACGATCAGAACCCGCATCCGTCAGGCTTCCTCTTGTAACAACAGATCGTTGAGTTCTTCCAGTACGCGCTGGGGTGTAATGTCAATCAGGCTCTGATGATAGCCTTCTGCCGCATCGCCCTTACGCACTTTGTGATAACCCGTAATCAGGCGAATGACACGCGCCTTGTGGGAAAGCGGAGGCGTAAAATCCGGGCTGCTTGGACCATACAATGCGACCAGTGGACGGTTCAGCGCCGCGGCCACGTGCATTAATCCAGAGTCGTTGGTGACCACCGCTTTGCAGGCTGCGAGAAGGATGACGGCCTGCTCCAGCTGTGTTTCGCCCGCCAGATTACGGCACCATGCCTGCTGTTCAACGCTCAGCGTCGCCAGGATCTCATTGCCGGCTTCATGGTCTTTTGCTGAGCCAAACAGCACAATCTGATGGCCTTCATCGATCAGCTGCTTTGCCAGTTCTGCATAGTGGTAATGTGGCCAGCGTTTCGCCGGACCAAATTCCGCGCCAGGGCAAAAGCCGATGATGGGGCGTTCGGCAGAGAGGGAAAACTGACTACAGGTCAGTGATTTCTCGCCTTCGCTGACCTGCAACTGCGGCCATAGCAGAGGCTGCGGCAAATCTTTGGCCGTCAGCATCACGCCTTTATCATAAGCCAGAGCCACATAGCGCTCGACCATCAGTGGCCATGCGTCTTTATCAAGTACGCGCGCATCGTTTAGCAGACCGTAGCGCATCTCGCCACGCCAACCTGTACGATGGGGAATACCCGCAAAGAACGGCACCAGAGCGGATTTAAACGAGTTAGGCAGCACATAAGCGCGGTCATAGCGCTTCTCACGCAGACTGTGGCCGAGTTTACGGCGCTCGCCGATCTCCAGCGCGCCGTGCCCCAACGGCATGGCGATAGCTTCGTTGACTTCTGGCATGCGCGACAATAACGGACGGCACCATGCAGGTGCCATCACGTCGATTATCGCCTGGGGATAGCGCGCCTTGAGCGTGCGATAGAGACTTTGCGACATCATCATGTCGCCCACCCAAGACGGGCCAACCACCAAAATTTTCATACTTACGCGTCGCGGTTCAGCCAGGCCATATATTCCGTGACGCCTTCGGCGACGGTTTTAAACGGCTTGTCATAGCCCGCTGCGCGCAGGTTCGTCAGATCTGCCTGGGTAAATGCCTGGTAGCGGCCTTTCAGTTTTTCCGGGAATGGAATGTACTCAATGCTGCCTTTTTTGTGGTACGCCAGCGTAGCATCGGCAACGGCCTGGAAAGATTCCGCACGACCTGTACCGAGGTTAAAGATGCCGGAAACCCCGTTTTCCAGGAACCACAGGTTTACCGCAGCTACGTCGCCTACGTAAACGAAATCACGTTTGAAGTTTTCACTGCCTTCGAACAGTTTTGGTGTTTCGCCATTGTTAAGCTGGGTGTTGAGGTGGAAAGCAACGCTTGCCATGCTGCCTTTGTGGCCTTCACGCGGTCCGTAGACGTTGAAATAGCGGAAGCCAACAATCTGAGAATTGGCTTCTGGCAGGATCTGACGCACGTACTCGTCGAACAGGAATTTTGAGTAGCCGTAGACGTTCAGCGGTTTCTCATATTCACGAGATTCGATGAAATCAGAAGTGCGACCGCCGTAGGTGGCGGCAGAGGATGCGTACAGGAATGGGATTTCGCGCTCCAGGCAGTAGTGCAGTAGCTCTTTGGAGTATTGATAGTTGTTATCCATCATATACTTGCCGTCCCACTCGGTGGTTGAAGAGCATGCGCCTTCGTGGAAAATCGCTTCGATATCGCCGAAATCTTCCCCGGCCATAATCTGGATCAGGAAGTCTTCCTTGTCCATGTAGTCAGCAATATTCAGATCCACCAGGTTAACAAACTTGGTGCCGTCTTTCAGGTTGTCCACCACCAGAATGTCGGTGATACCTTTATCATTCAGAGACTTAACGATGTTGCTGCCGATAAAGCCCGCGCCGCCGGTAACGATGATCATAAATGTAACCTTTGAATTATGGAGTCAGAGACAATCTCAGACACGAATACTTCTATCATATCACTACATGGCTTAGGCTTCAGCCATTCACCGATAAGCCGTGCGGGTACACGTGATTTATGCTTCATTTTGAAGAAGTGATGATGCGTCATCTCGTATCAACGTATAGCTTTGGGTAATATGTGCTGAAATTTGCCCAGTCTGGAGAATTGAAATGCGTGGGGATTTTTACAAACAGTTAACGAACGATCTCGAAACCGCACGTGCGGAAGGATTGTTTAAAGAAGAACGCATTATTACATCTGCCCAGCAGGCGGATATTACCGTGGCGGATGGAAGCCACGTTATTAACTTTTGTGCGAACAACTATCTGGGGTTGGCTAACCATCCGGAACTGATTGCAGCGGCAAAAGCGGGTATGGATTCTCACGGATTTGGTATGGCTTCGGTTCGCTTTATTTGCGGTACCCAGGACAGCCATAAGCAACTGGAGCAAAAACTGGCGGCATTCCTCGGAATGGAAGATGCCATCCTTTACTCTTCCTGCTTCGACGCCAACGGCGGCCTGTTTGAAACGCTGCTGGGCGCAGAAGACGCAATTATTTCCGATGCCCTGAACCACGCTTCTATCATTGATGGCGTGCGTCTGTGTAAAGCAAAACGTTTCCGTTACGCCAACAACGATATGGTGGAACTGGAAGCTCGCCTGAAAGAAGCGCGTGAAGCAGGCGCTCGCCATATCCTGATCGCCACTGATGGCGTGTTCTCTATGGATGGTGTGATCGCTAATCTGAAAGGCGTTTGCGATCTGGCGGATAAATACGACGCGCTGGTCATGGTTGATGATTCCCATGCCGTCGGTTTTGTCGGCGAAAATGGTCGTGGCTCCCATGAATACTGTGACGTGATGGGTCGCGTGGACATCATCACCGGTACGCTGGGTAAAGCACTCGGCGGCGCATCCGGTGGTTACACCGCAGCGCGCAAAGAAGTTGTTGAGTGGCTGCGTCAGCGTTCCCGTCCTTATTTGTTCTCCAACTCACTGGCACCGGCGATTGTTGCGGCTTCCATTAAAGTGCTGGAAATGGTTGAAGCTGGCAGCGACCTGCGCGATCGTCTGTGGGCGAATGCACGTCAGTTCCGTGAGCAAATGTCTGCCGCAGGCTTTACGTTAGCCGGTGCGGATCACGCGATCATCCCGGTCATGCTGGGTGATGCAGTAGTGGCGCAGGCGTTCGCCCGCGAGCTGCAAAAAGAGGGGATTTACGTTACCGGATTCTTCTATCCGGTGGTTCCAAAAGGCCAGGCGCGTATCCGTACCCAGATGTCTGCGGCGCATACCCCTGAGCAGATTACGCGTGCTGTTGAGGCGTTCACACGCATTGGTAAACAACTGGGCGTTATTGCCTGAGGATGTGAAATGAAAGCGTTATCCAAACTGAAAGCGGAAGAGGGCATTTGGATGACCGACGTTCCTGAACCGGAAGTCGGTCATAACGATTTGCTGATTAAAATCCGTAAAACAGCCATCTGCGGGACTGACGTTCACATTTATAACTGGGATGAATGGTCGCAAAAAACCATCCCGGTACCGATGGTCGTTGGGCATGAATATGTCGGCGAAGTTGTTGGCATCGGTCAGGAAGTTAAAGGCTTTAAAATCGGCGATCGCGTTTCAGGCGAAGGTCATATCACCTGCGGGCATTGCCGTAACTGCCGCGGTGGACGTACTCACCTGTGCCGCAATACGACCGGTGTCGGTGTAAACCGCCCTGGCTGCTTTGCGGAGTACCTGGTGATCCCGGCATTTAACGCATTTAAAATCCCGGACAATATCTCCGACGACTTGGCGTCTATCTTCGATCCGTTCGGTAATGCAGTGCACACGGCGCTGTCGTTCGATCTGGTTGGGGAAGATGTGCTGGTTTCCGGTGCGGGTCCAATCGGTATTATGGCGGCGGCGGTCGCGAAGCATGTTGGCGCACGCCACGTGGTGATCACCGACGTTAATGAGTATCGCCTTGAGCTGGCACGCAAAATGGGTATCACACGCGCGGTCAACGTGTCGAAAGAGAATCTGACCGACGTGATGGCTGAACTGGGTATGACCGAAGGGTTTGATGTGGGCCTGGAGATGTCCGGGGCGCCGCCAGCGTTTCGCGCCATGCTGGACACCATGAACCACGGTGGCCGTATTGCTATGCTGGGTATTCCGCCATCTGATATGTCCATCGACTGGACCAAAGTTATCTTTAAGGGGCTGTTTATTAAAGGTATCTACGGTCGTGAGATGTTTGAAACCTGGTACAAAATGGCTGCACTGATCCAGTCTGGACTGGATTTGTCGCCGATCATCACCCATCGATTCTCCATCGATGAATTCCAGCAGGGCTTTGACGCGATGCGTTCAGGCCAGTCAGGGAAAGTGATCCTGAGCTGGGATTAGTATTAAGCCGGTAAGAATGAATAGCCAGATATGATTAATATCTGGCTATTTTTTACTTGCCGCGAATTTTTCGTGAAAGTCGGCGAAGCTTTTCTTTCAATAAAATCAGGTTATAAACGAAGCCATGACCCTGAATATCGATATTGTATTTATTCCGGAGCGTGAGGATATCGTTCGCCTGGCATATTTTCATAATGCCTTTGCATGAAAGATCGATAACTTTAAGTTCACCAGATGGCGTTCTAATAAAATTTCCAGGGTGAATATCATTCGATGCAAGACCTGCATTGTGAAGTTTAATAATACAGTTTTTCACCTCTTCGGCATTACTTTCGTTGATTTCGGCAAGGGGTTTTCCATCAATGTATTCATGCACGGTTGACACTTCAACACATTGACGAAAGTGACATTTTTCGGCAACGTAGTACAGATCTGCAGTACAGGCGCGTTGCTCTGGAGTTAAGCGTGCCAGTCGTTTAATCATATGTGAATAAAAGGGCCCGGAAATAAAGTTTAGCGCTTTTTTTTCAAAGCGATTGTCTATTTCACGATCGTTCTTGACAATAAACTTTTTATTTTCATATTCGACAAGATGGACGCTGCGAAAACCATTTTCAGCATTCAGTTGTTTCCCTTTTATTTCATTATTTGATATTTTTTTCATCAACAAAGGGAAATTAATTTTTTCTTTCTTGAAATAAACATTAAAGTCATTTAATTCAACCTTACTAATGTTCATTAAATTCGCCTTCGTATATTAATCTGTTGTGGATAGTCATGCTCTGTATTATACAAAATTGTATCGACGGTGGTTAGTTAATACATGCTTTTATGTAAAAGACACATAAACAACAGTGTTATGCTCTATCTAATTGAAAGTAATTGATTAATTGCTTTACGTTATGAAAATTTCATGACTTAAAGCATCAATGTAGCAAGAGTGCTTTGGTCATCATTACATTTGCACTGTTCATTTTGTGATAGAGATCAAGTTAGTATAACAAAATCCTTTGTCATACACAGGTAACAACTAAGTTGGCTATTCGTGCTGTTTTTTGTTTCTCGGACGTGTAAGTAAATAGGTTATCAATCTAGCTAATATAAATTTATAGGAATGCTGGCCTATTTCTCTGGAAATTGTACCTCTTGTTAAGCCTTAATAATATCTTAATAATTGGGTGATAGAGTAACGACAATCCCATAGATTAGATGATTACCCTACGATGCAAAGTAAATATAAATTAAGCGTTATTATCCCGTTATATAATGCCGGTAGTTACTTTCGTGACTGTATGGAGTCGTTAATTGCTCAGACCTGGAAAGATCTTGAAATCATTATTGTAAATGATGGTTCTACGGACTGCTCAGTCGATATTGCGCAATACTATGCAGAAAAATATCCCCATGTTCGGCTGCTGCATCAGGCCAACCAGGGTGTCTCTGTCGCGCGAAACCTTGGCCTGGATGTCGCTGTGGGGGATTACATCGCATTCGTTGATGCCGATGATGAAGTCTATCCGGAGATGTATGAGACATTGATGGGAATGGCCTTGCAGGACAACCTTGACGTTGTACAAAGCAACGCAGACTGGAGTTCGCGGGAAACATCCCGAGTCTGGGTATCCATTCCAACAGATCGTCTGCGTTCTACCGGTATTCTCTCCGGCCCAGACTGGTTGCGTATGGGGCTTGCTTCGCGCCGCTGGACGCATGTTCTCTGGATGGGGGTATATAGAAATGACCTCATTAAAGAACACAATATAAGATTTATCCCTGGGTTACATCATCAGGATGTCATGTGGAGTACGGTGTTTATGTTTAATGCCACTCGTGCGAAATATACGGAAAAACCATTATATAAATACTACCAACACGATGGCTCAATTAGCCACATGAAGCGGCAGGGTGAAGCGAATTTAAACTATCAACGGCACTATATAAAGATCACTCGCCTGCTGGACGAACTTAATCATAGCTACGCTAACCGCATCACTATCTATCCTGAGTTTAAGCAACAAGTGATTTATGAGGGACTGCGAGTATGTCATTGTATTCGTAAAGAACCCGATCCACAGATCCGCCAGCGCATGATTGCTGAAGTATTTGTATCGGGTATGTTCAAGCGTATGGTGAGTAATATCTGCAGCGTAAAGCTGGGTTATCAGGTGCTGTTGTGGGCTATCCGTTTTAGCCAGTGGCGCGATAAATCATTGACGCCGCGCCGCCTGGCCCATTTAACGCTGGATAGTAAAGACTGATTATTGCCAGCCCTGCCACTGCAAGCGCATATACTGCACCAGCGTGCTTTGGGTGATGCTTTCGCCGAGCACGCTGAAGAAGCGGCTGGCGTACACCGGCTCTAACGGCTGTTTCGGTTTGCATAATTTCACGCCCCGGAAAGGATTACGCGGTGCATCAGGCGTACCGTTCTTCGGTGGCGTGAGGTTTGGTCTGGAGGTATCCACCTGTGGTTCATTGAGCAAGCTGCTTGGACGAACCAGCGTGATGTCGGCTGGCAGGCTATACAGCATCTGCTGCAGAACGCGAACCGTAGACGGGTGAGGGTGGCCAATGGCGATTGCGGAACCGTTGCGGCGCGCAAGCTCGACGGCACGATTAAACTGACGGCGAATATCGGCTTCGTTTTGCGTGTCATCCAGGAAGACTTTGCGTTTGATGACCTTCACACCGGTACCTGACGCTGCGCGCATTGCCTGGCTGTTACCGATGGTCATGCTGTCCAGGAAGTAGAGGTCGTAGCGTTCCAGCGCCTGCATCACCTTCTGCATGCCGAAAAGACTGGAGGTCATCGCGCTGCCCATATGGTTGTTCAGACCGACCGCATTCGGTACTTTGCTTACCGCGTCGCGAATGATCCTCTCAATCTCTTCGCTGCTCATTTCAGGGCGTAACGTGTCTTTCTCTAACGGCTGCTTGCTCAGCGGTGCCATTGGCAGATGGATTAAGACTTCATGCCCGCTGTTATGCGCTTTGATTGCCATTTCACGCGCATGTGGGGCGTTAGGCAGAACGGCAACGGAGATGGTAGAAGGCATCGCCAGTACCTGGTTTTCAGTGTGTGGGCGATAGCCGAAATCATCAATGACGATGGCGAGTTTGCCAGCAAATACAGGTGTTGCGAAGGCCAGCAGACTGGCGAGAGAGAGTAGTAGACGACGAAATTGTTGTGGCAAAACTTATCTTCCCAACCACGGCTGTGGATTGACCGCCTGACCCTGGCGACGAATTTCGAAATAGAGTGCCGGCCTGCCCTGACCGCCGCTGCTACCCACAAGTGCTATAGGCTGCCCGGCGCGAACCTGCGTACCGACGCTGACCAGTGCGCTCTGGTTATAACCGTACAGGCTCATATCGCCTTTACCGTGTTCAACGACGACCACCAGGCCATAGCCCTGCAGCCAGTCCGCCAGAATGACGCGACCATCGGCAATGGCTTTAACTTCGGTGCCTTCGGATGCGCCAATAACCATCCCCTTCCAACGTAGCTCACCCTGCAGCTGTTCGCCATAACGATGTAGAGTTGGACCACGAACGGGCCAAAATGCCTGACCGCGTGGCGAACCCAAACCGCCGGTACGCGACATCAGTGATTTTTCACTTTCGGTCGGTTTATAGGTTGAGCCTTTTCGTGACGCATCCTGTTGCTTATCGCGTACTGCCTGCGCCTCGCGTGCTTCACGTTCCGCACGCGCTTTGGCTGCGGCTTCGGCGCGGGCAATGCTGTTGCGCAGACGGGATTCGTTGGCGCGCATTTCGCCCAGTTGCTGTTGACCCTGTTGAATCGATGATTCCAGACTCGAAAGCGTTTTCTGGCGTTCGTTACGTGCCTGTTCCAGCTTAGCCTGCTGAGCGCGCTGTTCGTACAGTAGCGTCTGCTGTTCGCTCTGCTTATCTTCCAGCTCGGCTTTTTGCGAGTCGACCTCTTCGCGGGTTTGTTTCAATTGCGCGATAGTTTCCTGTCGCGCCTGGTTCAGATAGCCGAAATAGGCCTGCAGGCGTTGCCCGCGCTGGCTTTCTTCACCGCTAAGAATGAGCTGAATGCCGGTGTGTTCGCCCTGGCGAAAAGCTGCGTCGAGTTGGGCTGCCAGGCTGCGTTCTTGTGCGGCCCGCTGTTTTTCCAGCTTCGCGAGTGCTGCGTTCATCTCTGCGATTTGTGCATTCAGCTGCGCCAGTGAGTTTTGCGTTTCGCGCAACTGCCTTGCGGCAACGGCGATGGCTTGTTCCTGAGCTTTAAGCTGAGCGAGGAGGGTGGCGCGTTGTTGTTGTTGTTGACGTACCGCGCGTTCTTTTGCCGCGATATCGGCCTGAATAGATTTGAGCTGGTCGCGTTCGTCCGCGTGGGCGGAAAAGGCGCACAGCAATACGCCAGCGCTAAGCGCGCTGGCGTAGAACAAGGGCCTGACTGAAAACTTACGCGGTTTCACGGCCCGAGTGATGGTATTAATCGCCTTTCCCCTCATGGGGAGGGATTATTCCACGATGAACAGCGGCTTACCAGTCATCTCTTGCGGGATTTCCATACCCATCAGCGTCAGCATCGTCGGGGCGATATCAGAAAGTTTGCCGCCTTCGACTGCTTTAACGTTCTTGCCACCGACATAAATCAGCGGAACGGGCAGGTTGGTGTGCGCAGTATGCGCCTGACCGGTGGACGGATCGCGCATTTGCTCTGCGTTACCGTGGTCTGCGGTGATCAGCAACTGACCCCCAACGGATTCAACCGCTTTCGCGACCTGTTCAACGCAGTGATCCAGCGCTTCAACCGCTTTAACCGCTGCTTCCATCACCCCGGTATGACCAACCATGTCGCCGTTCGGGTAGTTACAAATGATGGTGTCGTATTTTCCGCTCTCAATCGCCGCAACCAGTTTTTCGGTCAGCTCAGCAGAGCTCATCTCTGGCTGCAGATCGTAGGTCGCAACTTTCGGCGAGTTGATCAGGATGCGATCTTCGCCTTTGAACGGCTCTTCTACGCCGCCGTTGAAGAAGAAGGTCACGTGCGCATATTTTTCGGTTTCGGAAATACGCAGCTGCGTTTTGTCGTGCTTCGCCATCCACTCGCCAAGGGTGTTAGCCAGAGATGCTGGTGGGTAAGCAACCGCAGTTTTGATGTCGGCCGCGTATTCGGTCAGCATCACAAAGTTGAGGTTAACGACTTTCTTACGGGCGAAGCCGTCGAAATCAGCGTTAACAAACGCACGAGTGATTTCACGCGCACGGTCAGCACGGAAGTTCATGAAAATCAGCGTATCGCCGTCTTCCATGGCGGCTTCAGCCTGGCCTTCAGCACGGATCACGGTCGCTTTCACGAATTCATCGTTTTCGTCGCGGGCATAAGCAGCCTGCAGGCCTTCAACCGCCGTAGCGAACTGGAACTCGCCTTTGGCCAACGTCATCAGGTCATAAGCCTGTTCAACGCGATCCCAACGGTTGTCGCGGTCCATCGCGTAGTAACGACCGATGATGGACGCTACGCGGCCTTTGCCCAGCGCGGCAAATTTCTCTTCGAATTTTTGCAGTGAATGTTCAGCGCTGCGTGGCGGAGTATCACGGCCATCAAGGAAAGCGTGCAGATAGATTTTCTCAGCCCCGCGTTCAGCAGCCATTTCTACCATCGCCATGATGTGATCTTCGTGGCTGTGAACACCGCCCGCAGAGAGCAGACCCATGATGTGTACCGCTTTGCCGCTATTTTTTGCCTGGTCGACCGCATTGGTCAGCACCGGGTTAGCGAAGAAAGTACGCTCTTTAATTTCTACATCCAGACGGGTCAGGTCCTGATACACGATGCGGCCCGCGCCCAGGTTGACGTGACCGACTTCGGAGTTGCCCATCTGGCGATCGGGCAGGCCAACTTCCAGGCCAGACGCATCAATCAGGGTATGCGGACGTTTTGCCCACAGGGCATCCATTACCGGGGTTTTGGCATTAAAGATGGCGTTATCCTGGCTGTCTTCGCGATAGCCATAGCCATCCAGAATCACCAGTACCATAGGTTTTTTAGAAACCGACATTGCGACAACCTCACACTTAATAGATAAAAAATAATTGCGTAATTTTACTACAGCTGAATCGATAAAGTAGCCCCGGAAGATCAAATAATCGACCAGAGCGCGCCGCAGAGGGCGTGGTTTTAGGTTTTTTTTTCCGTAGCGCCCCGCAAAAATGCAATCCAATGCACGCTCTGGCTGTATTTGCGCCAACGCGCAGGTATACTCCTTTCCTGGTTTTTTTAATCACTGAGTCGGGAGTTGTTACCCCCCATGCAAGAAATTATGCAATTTGTTAGTCGCCACCCTGTATTGAGTATCGCCTGGATTGCGTTACTGGCGGCTGTATTATTTACCACGTTTAAGAGCCTGACTTCCAAAGTGAAGGTGATTACGCGCGGAGAAGCCACACGTCTCATCAATAAAGAAGACGCCGTTGTCGTGGATTTACGTCAGCGCGACGACTTCCGCAAAGGTCATATCGCTGGCTCCACTAACCTGCTGCCGAGCGAAATCAAAGCCAACAACTTTGGCGAACTGGAAAAACACAAAAACAAACCTGTTATTGTGGTTGATGGCTCAGGCATGCAGTGCCAGGATTCAGCAACTGCGCTGATCAAAGCCGGTTTTGAGCAGGTGTCTGTACTGAAAGATGGCGTAGCGGGCTGGAGTGGTGAGAATCTGCCACTGGTTCGCGGCAAGTAATTTACCCGTCTTCTTTCATGCCGCAGGGTAAAAAGAACACTGGAGATAAGTCATGGCCAATATTGAGATCTATACCAAAGCAACCTGCCCGTTTTGCCATCGCGCAAAGGCGCTGTTAAACAGCAAGGGTGTGAGTTTCCAGGAGCTTCCGATTGACGGTGATGCCGTGAAGCGTGAAGAGATGATCAAGCGCAGTGGCCGTACTACGGTTCCGCAGATTTTTATTGATGCACAGCACATTGGTGGTTGTGACGACTTGTATGCGTTGGATGCGCGTGGTGGACTGGATCCGCTGCTGCGTTAAGGCGTACCGAAGTATTTAAAGGACAACACTAAAGGGTTTTCTCAACATGTCAGAACAAAATAACACTGAAATGGCTTTCCAGATCCAACGTATTTATACCAAGGATGTGTCTTTCGAAGCGCCAAATGCACCGCATGTTTTCCAGAAAGATTGGCAGCCAGAGGTTAAACTGGATCTTGATACCGCATCTACCCAACTGGCAGATGACGTGTATGAAGTAGTGCTGCGTGTCACCGTAACGGCTTCCCTGGGTGAAGAAACTGCGTTCCTGTGCGAAGTTCAGCAGGGCGGTATTTTCTCCATCAGTGGTATCGAAGGGACTCAAATGGCGCATTGCCTGGGCGCATACTGCCCGAACATTCTGTTCCCGTATGCCCGCGAATGCATCACCAGCCTGGTTTCACGCGGTACGTTCCCGCAACTGAACCTTGCGCCGGTCAACTTTGATGCGCTGTTCATGAACTATTTACAGCAGCAGGCTGGCGAAGGTACTGAAGAACATCAGGATGCCTGATGAACCAAAGTAATGCTTCAATGACTGTGATTGGTGCCGGCTCGTACGGCACCGCTCTTGCCATCACCCTGGCAAGAAATGGCCATCAGGTTGTCCTGTGGGGCCATGATCCTAAACATATCGCGACTCTCGAGCACGATCGCTGCAACGTCGCGTTCCTTCCTGATGTGCCTTTTCCCGACACGCTGCGCCTGGAAAGTGATTTAGCCACAGCGCTGGCCGCCAGTCGTAATATTCTGGTGGTGGTGCCGAGCCACGTCTTTGGCGAAGTGCTGCGTAACATCAAACCATTGATGCGTCCTGACGCGCGACTGGTCTGGGCGACAAAAGGTCTGGAAGCGGAAACAGGGCGTCTGCTGCAGGACGTCGCGCGTGAAGCGCTGGGGGACTCAATTCCACTGGCGGTTATTTCCGGCCCGACGTTCGCCAAAGAGCTGGCTGCGGGCATGCCGACGGCGATTTCTCTGGCCTCGACGGACGACACCTTTGCTGACGATCTCCAGCAGTTGCTGCACTGCGGCAAAAGCTTCCGCGTATACAGCAACCCGGATTTCATTGGCGTACAGCTTGGCGGTGCGGTGAAAAACGTCATTGCCATTGGCGCAGGGATGTCTGACGGCATCGGTTTCGGCGCGAATGCACGAACCGCATTGATCACCCGTGGGCTGACCGAAATGTCTCGTCTTGGTGCGGCGCTGGGGGCCGATCCTGCCACCTTTATGGGGATGGCGGGTTTAGGCGATCTGGTGCTGACCTGTACCGACAACCAGTCGCGCAACCGTCGTTTTGGCATGATGCTCGGCCAGGGGATGGACGTGCAGGGTGCGCAGGACAAAATTGGCCAAGTGGTTGAAGGCTATCGCAATACGAAAGAAGTTCGTGAATTGGCGCACCGTTTTGGTGTTGAGATGCCAATAACCGAGGAAATTTATCAAGTATTGTATTGCGGAAAAAACGCGCGCGAGGCAGCATTGACGTTATTAGGCCGTGCACGCAAGGACGAGCTGAGTCGCCACTAGCTGTAAGGAACTGTTGAATATAACGACCCGATCCGCGAAGAACGGATCGGTCGTTTTGCTACCTTCTGGAGTACGCAATGCCGTGTGAAGAACTGGATATCGTCTGGAAAAACATTAAAGCGGAAGCCCGGGCACTGGCGGAATGTGAGCCAATGCTGGCCAGTTTTTACCACGCAACGCTGCTCAAGCATGAAAATCTCGGCAGTGCGCTAAGCTATATGCTGGCGAATAAACTCGCTTCTCCAATCATGCCCGCCATTGCGATTCGCGAAGTCGTAGAAGAGGCCTACGCGGCCGATCCTGAAATGATTGCCTCAGCGGCCTGCGATATTCAGGCAGTACGCACGCGTGACCCGGCTGTCGATAAATATTCCACTCCACTGCTGTATCTGAAGGGCTTTCATGCGCTTCAGGCCTACCGTATCGGTCACTGGCTGTGGCATCAGGGGCGTCAGGCGCTGGCGATATTCCTGCAAAATCAGGTGTCCGTTACCTTCCAGGTAGACATTCATCCGGCGGCAAAAATTGGTCGTGGGATTATGCTCGATCACGCCACCGGCATTGTGGTCGGTGAAACCGCGGTGATTGAAAATGACGTCTCTATTCTGCAATCCGTCACGCTGGGCGGGACCGGTAAAGCCGGCGGTGACCGCCACCCGAAAATTCGTGAAGGCGTGATGATCGGCGCGGGAGCAAAAATTCTCGGCAACATTGAAGTCGGGCGCGGCGCGAAGATTGGCGCAGGTTCGGTCGTGCTACAGCCCGTACCGCCGCATACCACCGCCGCAGGCGTACCGGCGCGCATCGTCGGCAAGCCTGACAGCGATAAACCGTCTATGGATATGGATCAGCATTTCAACGGGATACATCATACGTTCGAATACGGCGATGGAATCTGATTTCGAGCTATCATACTTGTCATCTTGAACCCGGGCTGTGCTCGCCATCCTCACGTACTACGTGTACGCGAAGGTCGGCAAGCGCAGTCCGTGTCCAACCTGACTGCTCCGATAACGCTCGAAAAATAATGGTAAATTCTTTCGTAGGTCGGATAAGGCGTCAGCCGCCATCCGACAAAAATCAACTACGCAATACCGCGCCGGGATAACCTAACTGGCGCCAGGCCTCATACACCACCACCGACACCGCATTCGACAGGTTCATGCTGCGACTGTCCGGCATCATCGGAATACGAATTTTTTGTTCAGCTGGCAGTGCGTCGAGGATGCTGGCTGGCAGACCGCGAGTTTCCGGGCCAAACATCAGATAATCCCCATCCTGATAGCTTACCGCGCTATGCGCTGGCGTACCTTTGGTGGTCAGGGCAAACAGACGTTGCGGATTTTCTGCGGCGACGAAGGCGGCGTAATCAGGGTGGCGTTGCACGGCGGCAAATTCATGGTAATCCAGCCCGGCGCGACGCAGGCGCTTGTCGTCCCAGGTAAAGCCCATTGGCTCAATAATATGCAGACGAAAGCCGGTGTTGGCGCAAAGACGGATAATATTGCCGGTATTTGGCGGGATTTCTGGTTCGAATAATACGATGTTTAGCATGCTGCCCCCTTAAGTACGGGGCAGCATAGCAAATTAACGTTTACGCCGCATTTCCACGTTTGGGCTGCATCGGGTAGTCAGCCACCTGTTTGCCCAGTTCTTGTACCAGTGAATCACGGCTGATTTCGCTAATCGATTTTGCACCGGTCAGGGTCATTGCCACCCTCATCTCTTTCTCGATCAGATTTAGCAGATTCGCCACCCCGGCCTGACCGTGGGTGGCCAGTGCGTACAGATAAGCACGTCCCAGCAGAACACTATCCGCGCCCAGCGCAATCATACGTACGACGTCCAGGCCGTTGCGGATCCCACTGTCTGCCAGAATGGTGATATCGCCTTTTACCGCATCGGCAATGGCGGGCAGCGCGCGAGCTGAAGACAGCACGCCGTCTAACTGGCGACCACCGTGGTTAGAGACAACAATACCATCCGCGCCAAAGCGTACAGCGTCTCGGGCATCTTCGGGATCGAGGATCCCTTTGATCACCATCGGACCATCCCAAAATTCGCGGATCCACTCGAGGTCTTTCCAGGAAATCGACGGGTCGAAGTTATTCGCCAGCCAGCCGATGTAATCCTCAAGACCGGTAGGTTTACCAAGATAAGTCGAGATATTACCTAAATCATGTGGGCGACCGTTCAGGCCAACGTCCCATGCCCACTGTGGATGGGTGACTGCCTGCCAGTAGCGGCGTAGTGCGGCATTTGGGCCGCTCATCCCGGAATGTGCGTCACGGTAGCGTGCGCCCGGGGTTGGCATATCGACGGTAAAGACCAGCGTGGAGCAACCCGCCGCTTTGGCGCGCTCCAGCGCGTTGCGCATAAAGCCGCGATCGCGCAGAACATATAGCTGAAACCACATCGGACGTTTGATGGTTGGGGCGACTTCTTCAATCGGACATACGGATACCGTGGAAAGCGTAAACGGAATGCCTTTGGCATCAGCGGCGGCGGCGGCCTGAACTTCGCCCCGGCGCGCGTACATGCCACACAGACCGGCAGGTGCAAGGGCCACTGGCATGGAGAGCGTTTCGTTGAACAGCTTTGTCTCCAGGCTCAGGTCGGACATATTCTTCAGCACGCGCTGGCGCAGCGCCACCTCCGACAGGTCTGCCACGTTACGGCGCAGAGTGTGCTCTGCATACGCCCCACCGTCTATATAGTGGAACAAGAAGGGGGGTAGGATGCGCTGGGCTGCGGCGCGATAGTCGCTGGCTGCTGAAATAATCATGCGTTGTTCTCCCTGCTATTCTCACCAGGGTCACCGGGCAGGCGGGTGATACGCGCCTGGCGGGCCTGATCTTCATCAAATCGTTTAATCGTAGTGTGGACAAAACTGAGGTGCGCCATCATTGCTTTACGCGCTCCGTCGGCATCTCCGGCAACAATCGCATCCAGGACGGCCTGATGCTGCGCCGTCAGTTGCGAAAATACGGGCGGCACAAGGTACATACGCTGGCGGCTCTGTTTCACCGAAGACTGCAATACGTCGAAGAAACCGCGCATGGTCTGTAACAGCACCACGTTGTGCGAGGCTTCCGCAATGGCGAGATGAAAGCGAACGTCTGCCTGCGAGGCGAGATCTGGATCTTCGCTTTGTGTGGCCTCGAAACAGAGTCTGATCTTCTCTTTGTCGGCAGCAGTGGCACGCATAGCTGCATGCCAGGCGGTGCTGGCTTCGATGGCGTGGCGGGCTTCCAGAATATCGAAACTGTAATCAGGATCGTCCGCCAGCAGGGTTTTCAGCGGCTGAACGATGTTTTGTTCAGACCATGCTTCATGCTGCCAGCGGATAAACGTCCCGCCGCCACGACGGCTAATCAA
The DNA here is from genome assembly GCF_030332345.1 of Citrobacter sp. Cpo221. NCBI lineage: Bacteria > Pseudomonadati > Pseudomonadota > Gammaproteobacteria > Enterobacterales > Enterobacteriaceae > Citrobacter > Citrobacter sp. Cpo221. The sequence continues at coordinate 275,536 of NZ_JAOWIA010000060.1, read as the reverse complement.
CACACCTTCACTCACCAGCTTGGCTAACGCCTCGCGCAGCGAGTTGCGCGATACGCCGAGCTGTACGGCCAGTTGGCGCTCAGCGGGCAACTTCATGCCCGCCTCCAGCTGTTGTTCTTCAATCAGCGCCCGCACACGAGATGCGACTTCGTCTGACAGGCGTCTGGGCATCACTATCATGGAATCATCCAGGTTAAGACATAGGCCTGCAGCGTGGTAATCACACCCACCATACAGGTGAAAATCAGGCTGTGCTTCACGGTAAAGCGGAACAGATCAGACTCTTTCCCCACTAATCCCACTGCCGCACAGGCGATAGCGATAGATTGCGGAGAGATCATCTTGCCGGTCACGCCGCCGGTGGTATTTGCGGCCACCATCAGCACATCCGAAACGCCGATTTGCTGAGCGGCCGTGGCCTGCAGGGCGGCGAACAATGCGTTTGATGAGGTGTCGGACCCGGTCAGGAATACCCCCAGCCAGCCGAGGAATGGCGAGAAGAAGGTAAACGCGCTGCCGGTGTGCGCCAGGGCCAGTGCCAGGGTGGATGAAAGCCCAGAGTAGTTAGAGATAAACGCGAACGCCAGCACCATCCCGATGGAGTAGATAGGCAGCGCCAGATCTTTCAACGTGCTGCCAAAGGTCTGCAGCGCAGCAGATGGCTTCATCTTCAGCCAGACGATAGACAGCAGGGCGGCAAACAGTATTGCGGTACCGGTCGCGGAGAACCAGTCAAATTTGTACACCGCCGCGTAGGCCGTGGCTTCGTGTACGACCGGCGGCATACGGGCAACCAGCTTGTCGAGGAACGGAACCGGAATATTGACCACCCAGTGGTACATCGCGCCGCCGGGCGCAAACAGTGCTTTAAACGGCGGTATGCTCCACAGCGTGACGGTAGCGGTCAGGAACAGGAAAGGTGACCAGGCGCGTACCACCTGCCCAGCGGTGTAGCGGGTGCGCGACAGGTCCATATCGACCTGCGAAGCGCCCATATCGCCAAAACGGAAGATGCGTACCGGCTGCCAGCGTTTCAGGAACAGCGTCAGACACACCAGTGAGACCAGAGAAGAGATAATGTCCGGCAGTTCCGGCCCGATAAAGTTAGAGCTGAGGTACTGTGCGATAGCAAACGAGCCGCCAGCGACCATCACCGCAGGCCAGGTTTCTTTGACGCCGCGCCAGCCATCCATAATCGCCATAATCCAGAACAGCACGATAATGGTCAGGAACGGCAGCTGACGCCCTACCATCTGGCCAATCTCGAAGCTGTCCAGTCCGGTAACCTGACCGGCAACCAGAATCGGAATGCCCATTGCGCCAAAAGCGACCGGCGCGGTATTTACGATCAGGCACAAACCTGCCGCATACAGCGGGTTAAAGCCAAGACCAACCAGCAGTGCGGCGGTAATCGCTACCGGAGCGCCAAAGCCTGCCGCTCCTTCGAGGAATGCCCCAAAGGAGAAACCAACAATCAGCATTTGCAGACGCTGGTCTGGGGTAATCGAGAGTATCGAGGAGCGGATAATGTCGAACTGCCCGGTCTTCACCGAGATTTTATAGACGAATACCGCGGCGATAATGATCCAGGCAATCGGCCACAGACCATAGAAGAAACCGTACACTACGGATGCCAGAGCGTGATCGACCGGCATTTTGTAAAACAGCAGGGCGACCGACAAAGCGATCACCACCGTCCATGACGCCGCAACATAGCCTTTGAGCTTGAGCTTAATCAGGGCGAAGAAAAAGAACAGGATAGGGAGCGATGCGATCAGACTGGAAAGCCAGATGTTACCGGCCGGGTCGTAGTTCTGTTGCCAGAGATTCATTGCAGGTCTCCTGGGGGCCGCCGACATAATGGAATGAGTCTGTGCTCATCTCCAGGTCACATTATGTGTAAAAGTGGCCCTGCCAATATTGTTGTGTAGGGGTAATGACAATGAATGGTTAATCAAATGTTATTTATTGGCAACGGTATTGTACGCACATTTTAATGAAATGTGAGGTGCTGGTAGGATCTGGTTAAAATTGGTAGGGCCAATTGCGAGGGGAAATGAAGGACCGGGCAAGCGGATGTTGCCCGGTGGGAGATTAGAACTCGCTCTTCGCGAAGCCCGTCATCTCTTTCAGGCCCATTTCACGGCCAAGCTCGGTCATCGGGTGGACGACGATCAGGCCGCGCACGCTCTTCTTCAGTTTGCCCATGTCAGCCTGCTCTTTTTTGGTGATGGCCCGACGGAACGGAAGTTTTGTCAGCTTTTGCGCTTCTTTGCTCAGCTTCTGGCTGTGAACTTCACGCAGGCGTGCGATCTCGGCTTCCAGAGTTTCTTTCTCTTTTTCCAGCTCGGCGTATTTGTCGGCGGCTTCAACCAGGGACAGGTCTGCCTGCTGGTGGCGAATAGCGTCCAGACGATCGCTCAGGCGTTTAATTTCGTTTTTTTCGACTTCTTTCATAGGATAGCTTCTGATAAAAATAGGATGAATATCCTATAGTATGCGCGCAGAGCGGGATTATTCACAACTGCTCGAAGATAAATAATCAAATACCGTAAGTATTAATTAGCTAATGATAATGTTACTGCATTGATTAACAAGGAATTTTAAGCGATAAGATCGGCCGTGGTGCTTTTTATTGGCATGTTCGTGGTGAAGCACGTTTTCCTCAATATAAACACCCAACTGATCCTAAACTTAAATGATCAACCGCACAGGCTGAGCGCGGTTAATACATGGAGGAGGGAAGATTATGGCGAAAATAGGTGAGAACGTTTCGGTCCTGATTGATAAAACTGTCGATTTTATGGCTTCAAGCCAGGCTTTTCGCGAATATTTGAATAAAACACCGCCGCGCAACGTTGTCCCTTCAGAAATACCGCAGGAAAACGCGCAGCTGTATCTGCAACGTCTGGCGTACTATCGGCAGCTGTATCGACCGCAGCAGGAAGAGAAATAAGCAAACATCGTCTTATTTTTGAAAGGCTTTTTTTAAGCTGATTTTAGAAATCAGCTCGGTCAGGGAAAGGACCATGGTGGATCGTACCATCTGCTGGTAACGCTGGATCTGCATGGCATGCAAACCAGAGTCTGAGGTATCAAACTGGGGTGGCGGCGGGAGTGCCGTCACGCAGTGAAGTTCACCAAACGGTCCAAGAATTTCGTCGTCGGTGAATGCGTATTCGTTGCCGTCGTGATTCAGCTCCTCCCGCAGCGCCATCAGGAGCTCCGCATCTTCGTACTCCGGGCGACTGAGTACGCCCAGGCCGTAGATTAACTTCAGACGAACAGAAAGATCGCCCAACGGACCATCGCCGTCGAGCAGCGGTTCTACGGCGTATTTCACCGCATAGTCGTCTTTGCGAAATACCTGAAGCACAAGTATATTTACCGCCTCGGTGAGCAGTTCTACGGCGGTGATGAGGAAGCTGCGTACGGTTTTGCCAGCATTCAGACGCTCAAGCACACGATTTTCAAAGGCCTGCGTTTGTTCCATTATTGCCTGCATATCTGACAATCTATTATTCAGGCGCAGGATATCCTGCGCCAGGTCCTGCATCATTTCTTTGCGTTATACGCGTTAACAGCCTCAAGCACGACATCACTGTTGGCATCCAGCCCGGAAACTTGCGCCAGCGCGGCCTGTGGACCTTTTTCGTCAATCAGTGCGGCCAGTTCCTGTGCCTGCGGATCTTCTTCGCTGCGATAGTGCATCGCTGCCGCAATACCGGTAACCAGATTCGCATGCGGCAAACCATATTCCAGCGTACCCAGCAGTGGTTTAATCAGACGATCGCCTGCGCTAAGTTTACGCAGCGGCTGACGACCCACACGCTCAACGTCATCTTTCAGATACGGGTTTTCAAAACGGCCGAGGATTTTCTGAATGTATGCCGCATGTTTTGCTGCATCAAAGCCATAGCGTTTGATCAGTACCGCGCCGCTCTCTTCCATCGCACCTTTTACCACTGCGCGGATTTTCTCGTCGAGAATCGCGTCACGGATAGTCTGATGACCGGTCAATTTTCCGAGGTACGCGGTTATAGCATGCCCGGTGTTCAGCGTGAAGAGTTTACGTTCGACAAATGCCATCAGGTTATCAGTTAATTCCATTCCTGGGATATTTGGCAGTTCACCTTTGAACTGTGTTTTGTCGACAATCCACTCACTGAAGGTTTCTACGGTAACTTCCAGCGGATCGTTGGTTGCTGAAGCCGAAGGCGGAACAATGCGGTCCACGGCAGAATCGACAAAGCCAACATGTTCTTCAACCCAGGCTTTATCTTCATCTGCTAACGCGTTCATTACATGGCCTTTCAACTGAGTCGTTCCGCGCACCATGTTTTCACAAGCGATGATATTTAGTGGAGTAGTGATTCTCTGCGCCTTGCGTTTAACCAGCCCTTTGGCGATGGCCGGAGCGATACGCTCAAGCACGACCGGACCGACGGCGGTAGTGACTAAATCTACGTGGGCAATCAGTTCAACAACATCATCGCCGATGCTGCTCACGGCGTTGACACCGGAGACGGTATCAACCTGCTCGTTTTCACCCACGACATGAACCTGATAGCTATGACGGGCATTCAGGGCATCGAGCACGACCTGATTTACATCCGCGAACGTCAGCTGTATCCCCGCGTCCGCCAGCAGTTTGCCGATAAAGCCACGACCGATATTACCTGCGCCAAAATGTAATGCTTTCATAGTATTAACCTTCATTAATGTTTTTACCCAAGAGGGCTGGGGTGAGGCTTTTCCCTCAACCTAACCCTCTCCACAAGGGAGAGGATTTTGTAGGCCCGGTAAGCGTGAGCGCCACCGGGCAATAACGCTTACTTACGACCTGCAAGCAGTTCCAGAACTTCATCCACGCTGGTGGTATGGGCCAGACGTTCGATCACGGATTCATCATCCAGAGCGTTGGTCAGGCTGGTAATCACCTGGATGTGCTCGTTGTTACGCGCTGCGATGCCAATCACCAGGCGGGCAATATCGTCTTCTTCTTCACCGAAGCGAACGCCTTCCGGGTACTGGCAGAACACCACACCGGTTTTCAGCACGCGGTCTTTGGCTTCAACCGTACCGTGCGGTACTGCGATGGACTCACCCAGGTAAGTCGGGGTCAGTTTTTCACGGTCCAGCATCGCCTCAACGTATTCTGGCTCAACGTAACCGCCTTTCACCAGTTGCTCACCAGCAAAGCGAATCGCTTCTTCTTTGTTAGCCGCTTTACGGCCAAGGAAGATGTTCTCCGCACCCAGTTTGAACAGGTGGGTATCACCCTCTTCAAAGCTGTCTTTCAGGTGGTCGCGAACTTTCTCCTCGCTCACGTTGTGGCGCTGCGCAGCGACCAGACGTTCGGTCAGGTTGGAGTACAGGCCACTGTCGAGGAAGTTGGTCAGCGAAATGTGCTGTGCCTGAGGCACCTGGCGCATCGCGCGTTCAGTCAGGTCACGGTGGGTAATGACCAGATCCACATCCGGCGGCAGATTGTTAATCGCGCTGTTAGTGACGGAAATCTGAGACAGCCCCGCATCCTGCACTTTCTTACGCAGTACGCCCGCACCCATGGCGCTGGAACCCATACCAGCATCGCAGGCAACGATGATTTTACGCACATGGCTCAGGTCGTTGGTTACATCGCCAGCCGCCAGCGGAGATGCGCCTTTGGATTCCGCTTTCATGTCGTGCATACGACGGGTTGCGGCATCAATGTCATCATCTTCTTTCACTTTGCTGGTTTTCAGCAGAATGGCTGAGACCACAAAAGAGACTGCCATAGCCGCGCAGATAGCAGCGATGTTAGCGAAGTAAGCACCCTTCGGCGTCATTGCCAGCACGGCCAGGATAGAACCCGGAGACGCCGGAGAAACCAGACCGCCGTTCAGGATAGTCAGGGTAAATACGCCAGTCATACCGCCGAGAATAACGGCCAGGATCAGGCGCGGGTTCATCAGCACGTACGGGAAGTAAATTTCGTGGATACCACCCAGGAAGTGGATGATAGCCGCGCCGCCTGCAGACTGCTTAGCGCTGCCGCGACCGAAGAACATGTACGCCAGCAGGACGCCCATACCCGGACCCGGGTTAGCTTCAATCAGGAAGAAGATGGATTTGCCCATCTCATGGGACTGCTGAATACCCAGCGGTGAGAAAATACCGTGGTTAATGGCGTTGTTGAGGAACAGGATTTTCGCCGGTTCAACGAAGATAGATGCCAGCGGTAGCATGTCATGGACAACCATGAAGTTAACGCCTGCCGCCAGAATTTTTGACAGCGCTTCAACCAATGGGCCAATGCCAAGGAATGCCAGAATGGCGAGGATCATACCGATGATGCCAGCGGAGAAGTTATTCACCAGCATCTCAAAACCGGATTTGATCTTACCGTCTACCCAGTTGTCGAAATGTTTGATAGCCCAGCCGCCCAGCGGACCTGCGATCATCGCGCCGAGGAACATTGGCATATCTGCACCGACGATAACGCCCATGGTGGTGATAGCGCCAACCACGCCGCCACGCTCGCCGCCAACCAGCTTACCACCGGTATAACCGATCAGCAGCGGCAGCAGATAGGTGATCATCGGGCCGACTAGCTTCGCCAGCGTTTCGTTCGGCAACCACCCTGTCGGAATGAATAATGCGGTGATAATACCCCACGCGATAAACGCGCCGATATTTGGCATCACCATGTTGCTGAGGAATCGACCAAAGCTTTGCACCTTGATCTTAATATCGGATGACATAAAAACACCCCTTCTTATGTTTGCTATCGCGCAGGCTGAAAGCCCGAGGTTTGTTAATGTAGCGGCAGGAGGTAGCCGGACCCTGTAGATACTGCGAAATCTGGCACTGAATCGTTCAACTGTCCAGTCGACGGCCTTTTATGTGACATTCGTCACGTAAATATAGGGTGTATGGCGTTAGTTAATGTGATTTGCATCACAAATTAACGGTACAAAAAAACATCACAGGGTTAGATTTAATGAAAAATGGGGATTAAATGTGAACTAATTCACATTTTTGGTTTTGCTGTTTGTTGAATCTTTGTGATGTGGATCGCAAAGTATTTTCATCTGGATTTGAGCAGATGTGATCTGCGGCAGATTCTACTCCTGACATTTTTATTGCAAAACAAAGCAACTTCTCGCCAGAAAAAATATTTTTTTTGTGATATGGCGAAAACCCCTAACTGCAGTTATGTTCAAAACATCAGCCAGGGTGCATACGGCTGCCGGCATAAAAAAACTCTAATTAGCGTGAATTCGAGGCAGGTATGTTTCTAAATTATTTCGCACTGGGCGTGCTGATCTTCGTTTTTCTGGTTCTGTTTTACGGAATCATCGCCATTCATGATATTCCCTATAACATGGCTAAAAAACGTAACCATCCCCATGCCGATGCCATCCATACTGCAGGATGGGTGAGCTTGTTCACTCTTCATGTTATTTGGCCGTTCCTGTGGATCTGGGCCACGCTCTACCAGCCTGAAAAGGGATGGGGAATGCAGTCACACATCACACCGACCGGAAAGGAGTCAGACCCTGAGATTGCCGCGCTGGCAGCGCGAATCACCCAGTTGGAAAAAAGACTGGATGGGGAGAAAAAAACCGATAACTCCACCTTTCCGGAGATTTAATCATGGATTTGTTGATAGTCCTGACCTATGTGGCCTTTGCCTGGGCCATCTTTAAAATATTCCGTATTCCGGTAAACCAATGGACGCTTGCTACCGCTGCATTAGGTGGGGTGTTCATTGTTGCGGGATTGATTTTATTAATGAACTATAACCACCCGTATACCTTTACGGCGCAAAAAGCGGTTATTTCAATTCCGGTCACTCCGCAAGTCACAGGAATTGTTAGTGAGGTAACGGATAAGAATAATCAGCTCATTAAAAAAGGCGATGTGCTGTTTAAGCTCGATCCGGTACGTTATCAGGCGCGTGTAGACAGACTGCAGGCCGACCTGGTAACCGCGACGCATAATATCGACAACCTAAAAGCGCAACTGTCGGAAGCGGTCGCTAATACCACTCGCGTATCTGCGGAACGTGACCGCCTGTATAAAGATTATCAACGCTATTTGAAGGGCAGCCAGGCGAAGGTTAACCCGTTCTCTGAAAGCGATATCGACAACGCCCGGCAAAACTATCTGGCACAGGATGCGTTGGTCAAAGGCTCGGTTGCAGAACAGACGCAGATTCAGAGCCAATTAGACAGTATGGTCAACGGTGAACAATCTCAGGTTGCGTCCCTGCGTGCCCAGCTTGCCGAAGCCAAATACAACCTTGAACAGACGGTGGTTCGTGCGCCCAGCAACGGTTATGCCACGCAGATTTTAATTCGCCCGGGAACCTATGCCGCGGCATTACCTTTGCGCCCGGTCATGGTGTTTATTCCTGAACAAAAACGGCAAATCGTGGCGCAATTCCGCCAGAACTCGCTGCTGCGCCTTAAACCAGGCGATGAAGCGGAAGTGGTGTTTAATGCACTGCCTGGTCAGGTTTTCTCCGGTAAGTTGACCTCCATTCTTCCGGTTGTGCCGGGCGGTTCTTATCAGGCGCAGGGGGCATTACAGTCCTTAACGGTGGTGCCGGGTACCGATGGTGTGCTGGCCACAATTGAGCTGGATCCGAATGCCGATGTGGATGCGCTGCCGGACGGTATCTATGCCCAGGTCGCAGTCTATTCCGACCATTTCGCTCACGTGTCGGTAATGCGTAAAGTTCTGCTGCGCATGACCAGTTGGATGCATTACCTTTATTTGGATCATTGAGACTGCCATCACCTGCCATTTTCAGTGACCTGAGCCATACTAAGCGGTGCCCCACAATCGTTGGGCAGCGCTTTTTAGTTGGCAAAAAGGACCCGGCATGAAACTCATTGGCAGCTATACCAGCCCTTTTGTGCGTAAAATTTCGATTCTGTTACTGGAAAAGGGCATTACCTTCGAATTTGTGAATGAACTCCCCTACAACGCGGATAGCGGCGTGGCGCGCTATAACCCGTTAGGCAAAGTACCTGCGTTGGTCACCGATGAGGGCGAGTACTGGTTTGACTCTCCTGTCATCGCGGAATATATAGAGCTACTGGATATTGCACCAGCCATGCTGCCGCGTGATCCGCTGGCTGCGCTGAAGGTACGCCAGTTGGAAGCATTGGCAGACGGTATTATGGATGCCGGTTTAGTTTCGGTGCGCGAACAGGCTCGCCCTGCAGCGCAGCAGTCAGAAACTGAATTGTTACGTCAGCGTGAGAAGATCACCCGTAGTCTGGATGTGCTGGAAGGCTATCTGGCGGACGGTACACTGAAAACGGATACGGTTAACCTGGCAACCATTGCGATTGCCTGCGCCGTCGGTTATCTCAATTTCCGTCGGGTCGCACCTGGCTGGTGTGTGGACCGTCCGCGTCTCGTCAAACTGGTGGAAACACTCTTTCAACGCGAAAGTTTTGCCCGTACAGAACCGCCAAAGGCTTGATGCGTATTATGTCCGCCTGAGCAAAGTCACGGTACAATCCTTCCTATATCGATATCCCTCTCTACGGTGGAGAGGGTCACCAACAGCCAGGCCCTTTCATGACAAGCGACTTGCGTTCACTCTACAGCCAGCTTCCTGCTATCGATCGTTTATTGCGCGATAGCGCCTTCCCAGCCTTACGTGAATCTCACGGTCATACCCGGGTGGTTGACCTGCTGCGTCACATGCTCGACGAAGCCAGAGAAGCTATTCGCGACACGCATGCGCTCCCGGCATGGTGTGAAGACTGGGCGCAAGAAGCCAGTGCCCGGCTGGAACGAGAATCACAAAGCGCACTGCGTCCAGTGATTAACCTGACCGGAACGGTGCTGCACACCAACCTTGGTCGCGCGTCGCAGGCCGAAGAAGCAATTGAGGCGGTGGTACAGGCGATGCGCACGCCGGTGACGCTGGAATACAGTCTGGATGATGCCGGTCGGGGACATCGGGATCGGGCCCTGGCGGATTTACTCTGCCGTCTGACGGGGGCGGAAGACGCCTGTATCGTCAATAACAATGCGGCAGCTGTTCTGCTTATGCTGGCTGCCACGGCGAACGGCAAAGAGGTGGTTGTGTCTCGCGGCGAGCTGGTGGAAATAGGCGGCGCGTTTCGTATTCCGGACGTTATGTGTCAGGCCGGATGCCTTCTACGCGAGGTGGGGACCACCAACCGGACGCATGCGAAAGATTACCGCCAGGCGGTGAATGAAAATACCGCTCTGCTGATGAAAGTGCATACCAGTAATTACAGCATTGAAGGCTTCACAAAGTCGGTGGATGAGGCGGAGCTGGCCGTCATTGGCCAGGAGCTGGATGTTCCGGTGGTGGCGGATTTGGGCAGCGGTTCGCTGGTCGATCTCAGCCAGTATGGCTTGCCGCAGGAGCCGATGCCGCAGCAACTGATTGCTGCTGGCGTCAGTCTGGTGAGTTTCTCCGGCGATAAACTGCTGGGCGGGCCGCAGGCCGGGATAATTGTCGGTAAAAAAGAGATGATCGCTCGTTTGCAGAGCCATCCGCTGAAACGCGCATTACGGGCAGATAAAATGACGCTGGCTGCTCTGGAAGCGACGCTACGGCTCTACCTGCACCCTGAAGCACTGGCGGCGAAGTTGCCGACGTTGCGCCAGCTCACCCGCTCACAAGAGGCAATCCACGCGCAGGCACAGCAATTACAGGCACAGCTTGCAGAACATTACGGTGATGAGTTCGCCCTGAATGTGATGCCTTGCCTGTCGCAGATTGGCAGCGGCTCACTACCTGTTGATAGGCTGCCCAGCGCGGCGCTAACCTTTACCCCACATGACGGGCGCGGGAGCCGCCTCGAAGCGTTGGCAGCCCGTTGGCGTACGCTGCCCGTGCCGATTATTGGGCGAATTTATGATGGCCGCTTATGGCTGGATCTGCGCTGCCTTGAAGACGAGACCCGGTTTATGGAGATGATGCTGAAATGATTATTGCAACCGCCGGACACGTTGACCACGGAAAAACAACGTTATTACAGGCGATTACTGGCGTAAATGCCGACCGTCTGCCGGAAGAAAAAAAGCGCGGCATGACCATCGATCTCGGTTATGCCTACTGGCCGCAGCCGGACGGGCGGGTGCTGGGGTTTATCGACGTTCCTGGACACGAAAAGTTTCTGTCCAACATGTTGGCGGGGGTCGGCGGCATCGATCACGCGTTGCTGGTGGTGGCGTGTGATGATGGCGTAATGGCGCAAACCCGTGAGCATTTGCAAATTCTGCAGCTGACGGGCAATCCGCAGATCACCGTGGCGCTCACGAAAGCCGACCGCGTAGACGAAGCAAGAATTGAAGAGGTGCGTGCGGAGATTCAGGCCACGCTGGGGAATTATGGTTTCGCGGAGTCGGTGCTTTTCGTCACTGCGGCCAGTGAAGGCCGTGGCATCGAGGAACTGCGTGACCATTTGTTGCAATTAACGTCGCGCGAGCATGCCCGCGATCACAGCTTCCGCCTGGCGATTGACCGCGCCTTTACGGTCAAAGGCGCAGGGCTGGTGGTGACCGGGACGGCGCTCAGCGGTGAAGTGAATGTCGGTGACACGCTGTGGCTCACGGGCGTCAACAAACCGATGCGCGTACGTAGCCTGCATGCACAAAATCAGGCCACCGACCGCGCGCAAGCGGGACAACGTATTGCGCTGAATATTGCCGGCGATGCGCAAAAAGAAGAACTAAACCGTGGCGACTGGCTGCTTTCCGATGCGCCGCCAGAGGCTTTTACCCGCGTGATTGTTTCTTTAGAACATGCCGCGCCGCTGATGCAGTGGCAACCGCTGCATATTCACCACGCGGCTAGCCATGTTACCGGGCGTATCTCGCTGCTTGAAGGGACACTGGCGGAACTGGTGTTTGATACACCACTCTGGCTCGCCGATAACGACCGTCTGGTGCTGCGCGATATTTCTGCCCGTACGACGCTGGCTGGCGCGCGCGTGGTCACGCTCAATCCGCCGCGTCGCGGAAAACGTAAGCCGGAGTATTTGCAGTGGCTGTCGGCGCTGGAAAACGCGCAGACTGACGGTGACGCTCTGGCGCTGCACCTGACGCGTGGGGCGGTGAATATTCCTGACTTTGCCTGGGCGCGTCAGCTCAATGGCAACGGTATGCGTCCGTTGATTGAGCAACATGGATTTATTCAGGCGGGATACAGCCTGTTGAATGCCCCCGTTGCCGCGCGCTGGCAGCGGAAAGTTCTCGATACGCTGGCGACCTACCATGAGCAGCACCGTGATGAACCAGGGCCCGGGCGCGAGCGCCTGCGCCGTATGGCTTTGCCGATGGAAGACGAAGCGCTGGTCTTGCTGCTGATTGAAAAGATGCGCGAGAGTGGCGCCATCCATAGCCATCATGGCTGGTTGCATTTGCCGGAACATAAGGCGGGTTTCAGCGATGAGCAGTTGGCACTCTGGCAAAAAGTAGAACCGCTTTTTGGCGATGAGCCGTGGTGGGTGCGCGATTTGGCAAAACAGACGGGCACGGATGAGCAGATGATGCGTGTGTCATTACGTCAGGCGGCGCAGCAAGGCATCATCACCGCGATCGTGAAAGATCGTTATTACCGTAACGATCGGATTGTGGCCTTTGCCAATATGATCCGCGAACTGGATCAGGAACGGGGATCGACCTGTGCAGCCGATTTTCGCGACAGACTTAACGTCGGGCGCAAATTGGCTATTCAGATTCTGGAATATTTTGACCGCATTGGTTTTACTCGTCGTCGGGGAAATGATCATTTATTACGCGATGCATTGCTGTTCCCTGAAAAATAATGAAACAATTAATTCATGGATTAAATGAATTAATACAAAATAGATGTTGATTGAAATAAGCACATTAGATTATGAACCTAATGTGCTTTTTAATTGTGAGTGTTATTAAAATAACAACCACGATCATATTTTGTTGGAAATTTCACTCGTATGCTTCCTACCTCTTTTGAGTAGTTAAGGATCGTACAATGGCTGCTTCAACATTTTTTATTCCTTCTGTGAATGTAATTGGCGCTGGTTCATTAAAAGATGCAATGAATACAATGGCGGAATATGGTTTTCGCCGTACGCTGATTGTCACGGACGCCATGCTGGCGAAATTAGGTATGGCGAGTGAAATTCAAAAAGCGCTGCAGGAACGTGATATTTTCAGCGTAATTTATGATGGTACGCATCCTAACCCTACGACCAGTAACGTTGCTGCTGGCCTGAAAATGCTGAAAGAAAATGACTGTGATAGTGTTATTTCTCTCGGCGGCGGTTCCCCGCACGATTGTGCGAAGGGGATTGCGCTGGTGGCGGCTAACGGCGGCGATATTAGTGATTACGAAGGCGTTGACCGCTCTGCAAAACCGCAACTGCCGATGATTGCCATCAACACCACGGCGGGTACGGCATCTGAAATGACCCGCTTCTGCATCATTACCGATGAAGTACGCCACATTAAAATGGCGATTGTGGATAAGCATGTTACGCCGCTGCTGTCCGTCAATGACTCCTCGCTGATGGTCGGTATGCCGAAGTCTCTGACGGCGGCTACCGGTATGGATGCGCTGACTCACGCTATTGAAGCCTATGTTTCTATTGCCGCGACCCCTATTACCGATGCGTGCGCGCTTAAAGCCGTCACCATGATTGCGGAAAACCTGCCGGTCGCCGTGGAAGAGGGCAGCAATGCTCAGGCGCGCGAAGCCATGGCCTATGCGCAGTTCCTCGCAGGTATGGCCTTTAACAATGCCTCTCTGGGATACGTGCATGCGATGGCGCACCAGCTGGGTGGCTTCTACGATTTGCCACACGGAGTATGTAATGCCGTACTGCTGCCGCATGTACAGGTATTTAATAGCAAAGTGGCTGCCGCCCGCCTGCGCGATTGCGCCTCGGCAATGGGTGTGAACGTTGCTGGTCTGAGCGAAGAGCAAGGGGCAGAAGCCTGCATCGCGGCGATCCGCGAACTGGCGCAGAAAGTGAACATTCCAGCCGGGTTGCGTGAGCTGAACGTGAAAGAAGAAGATTTTGCCGTTCTGGCGACTAACGCCCTGAAAGATGCATGTGGTTTCACTAACCCGATTCAGGCGACACATGAAGAAATCATGGCGATTTATCGTGCTGCCATGTAATTCGTGATACCTGTCGTAAAGCAGTAAAAGGCTGGCGAATTATTCGCCAGTCCCGTCTACCCTTGTAGTACCCCTACAGCAAGGAGACGGTCATGACCAATAACCCCCCTTCAACGCGTATTTACCCCGGCGAGTATGGTTACCCTCTGAAGTTAAAAGCCCGATACGATAACTTTATCGGCGGTGACTGGGTCGCCCCGGCGGACGGTGAGTATTACCAAAACCTGACACCGGTGACCGGGCAACTACTGTGCGAAGTGGCCTCTTCCGGCAAAAAGGACATCGATCTGGCACTGGATGCCGCGCACAAAGTAAAAGACAAGTGGGCGCAGACATCCGTGCAGGACAGAGCGGCGATTCTGTTCAAAATCGCCGATCGTATGGAGCAAAACCTGGAACTGCTGGCGACGGCAGAAACCTGGGATAACGGTAAACCCATCCGCGAAACTAGCGCGGCAGATGTGCCGCTGGCGATTGACCATTTCCGCTATTTCGCGTCCTGTATTCGTGCACAGGAAGGGGGAATCAGCGAGGTTGATAGCGAAACCGTGGCTTATCACTTCCATGAACCTCTTGGCGTGGTAGGGCAAATTATCCCGTGGAACTTCCCGCTATTGATGGCCAGCTGGAAGATGGCGCCCGCCCTGGCAGCCGGTAACTGCGTGGTGCTGAAACCCGCGCGCCTGACGCCACTGTCCGTACTGTTGCTGATGGAAGTCATCGGCGATCTGCTCCCGCCTGGCGTGGTGAACGTGGTCAACGGCGCAGGGGGGGAAATCGGTGAGTATCTGGCGACGTCAAAACGTATTGCGAAAGTGGCGTTTACCGGCTCAACGGAAGTCGGGCAGCAGATCATGCAGTACGCCACGCAGAACATTATCCCTGTTACGCTGGAGCTGGGCGGGAAATCACCCAATATCTTCTTCGCGGACGTGATGGATGAAGAAGATGCGTTCTTTGACAAAGCGCTGGAAGGTTTTGCATTGTTTGCCTTCAACCAGGGCGAAGTATGTACCTGTCCAAGTCGTGCGCTGGTACAAGAATCCATTTACGAACGTTTTATGGAAAGAGCCATTCGTCGGGTGGAAAGTATCCGTAGCGGCAACCCGTTAGACAGCGTGACGCAAATGGGCGCACAGGTGTCGCATGGTCAACTGGAAACCATTCTGAATTACATCGACATTGGTAAGAAAGAAGGGGCAGATGTTCTCACCGGCGGGCGGCGCAAGCAGCTGGATGGCGAGTTAAAAGAGGGTTACTACCTCGAACCGACCATTCTTTTTGGTAAGAACAACATGAGGGTTTTCCAGGAGGAGATCTTCGGGCCGGTGCTGGCTGTCACGACGTTTAAAACCATGGAAGAGGCGCTGGAAATCGCTAATGACACCCAATATGGGCTTGGCGCTGGCGTCTGGAGTCGTAATGGAAATCTGGCGTACAAAATGGGACGTGGGATTCAGGCGGGGCGAGTTTGGACCAACTGTTACCATGCTTACCCTGCTCATGCGGCGTTCGGCGGCTACAAGCAGTCGGGCATCGGGCGCGAGACGCATAAGATGATGCTTGAGCATTATCAGCAAACCAAATGCCTGTTAGTGAGCTACTCTGATAAACCACTGGGGCTGTTTTAATTTCACGTCACCTACTGCCCGGTCGCGTTTAGCGTACCGGGCATCAAGTTATGTCCTCAGGTATGTGGCTGGGGTGAACGAACGCAGCCAACAAAGAAGCAGCTCAAAAGACGACGGGTATATATAAACCCATATATCGTTATATAAATAAGATAATTGCATCCAATCTGGTCATTCCAATACTATTATCAACTCTATTGTTTAAATCAAATTGCATCCGAAATTCTTAATTTAAATCCCTGAGGCAAATATGTTCCTTAATTATTTTGCATTAGGAGTGCTTATTTTTGTATTCCTGGTCATTTTTTACGGGATTATTATTCTGCATGATATTCCCTATCTAATTGCAAAGAAACGTAACCATCCTCATGCCGACGCAATACATGTTGCGGGTTGGGTTAGTTTGTTTACCTTACATGTTATTTGGCCCTTTTTATGGATCTGGGCAACGCTTTATCGCCCAGAGCGCGGATGGGGTATGCAGAGCGCGGATTCTTCCCTGATCCAGCTTCAGGCAAGGGTTGCGGATCTGGAAAAGAAACTGGGTGAGGCCAAGACCTCTCCGGCGGAGTAATATCGATGGATTTACTGATTGTTCTGACCTATGTGGCGTGTGCATGGTCAATATTTAAAATTTTTAAAATTCCTGTAAATAAATGGACAGTTCCTACCGCGGCATTAGGCGGTATATTCATTGTTTGCGGACTTATATTACTGATGAATTATAACCATCCGTATACATTTAAGGCACAAAAAGCGGTAATTTCTATTCCCGTGGTGCCGCAGGTAACGGGTGTAGTGACAGAAGTGACGGATAAGAAGAATACGCTAATCAAAAAAGGCGAGGTTCTGTTTAAGCTTAATCCAGGGCGTTATCAGGCGCGGGTCGATCGCCTGAAGGCTGATATTGTCACCGCACAGCATAAAGAGCAGGCTCTGGTTGCGCAGTTAGACGAAATGAAAGCCAACACGCAGCGGGCAAAGGCCACGCGTGACAAACTGGCAAAAGATTACCAGCGCTATGCGCAGGGGAGTCAGGCGAAGGTGAATCCTTTTTCTGAACGCGATATCGATGCGGCGCGCCAAAACTACCTGGCGCAGGAAGCCTCGGTGAAATCCTCCGTTGCAGAACAGCAGCAAATTCAGAGTCAGTTAGACAGCCTGGTACTGGGTGAGAATTCGCAAATTGCCAGCCTGAAAGCACAGCTAGCGGAAGCAGAGTTTAACCTGGACCAGACCGTGGTTCGCGCGCCCAGCGATGGTTACGTCACGCAGGTGCTGATGCGCCCAGGAACCTATGCCGCCGCACTGCCGATGCGTCCGGTAATGGTATTCATCCCGGATCAAAAAAGACAAATTATCGCCCAGTTCCGTCAAAACTCGCTGTTGCGGCTGGAGCCAGGCGATGAAGCGGAAGTGGTGTTTAACGCTCTGCCGGGTAAGGTGTTTAGCGGTAAACTGGCCGCCATTAGTCCGGCAGTACCGGGTGGTACATACCAGTCGAACGGGGCACTGCAATCTTTAAACTCTACGCCCGGTTCGGAAGGGGTGATCGCCACGATTGAGCTGAACGACAATGCGGATGTGAACGCGTTACCTGATGGGATTTACGCCCAGGTCGCCGTTTACTCTGACCACTTCGAACATGTGTCGGTCATGCGCAAGGTCTTACTACGGATGACCAGCTGGGTGCATTACCTGTATCTCGACCATTAGACGCAGGCTATTTTGCTTGCCCAGTCTGCTGCTCCAGCGACTGAGTAAGCTGCTGGCGGATCTCTGCCAGCATCTCATCAAGAATAAACTGTACCCGCCATGGCTGATATTCGCGCTTGCGGAAAATCGCCACCAAATCCAGCCACCATTCATGTTGTTCTGAGAAACATGGAACCAGCAATCCTGATTGAACGTCTTTTTGTACACTCGCATTCGGCGCAAAAACAATGCCCAGATGGTTACGTGCCAGCGCCAATGCAGACTGTGTATTGTCGCAGACATAATTTCCGGTCACCCGATAATCGTGCATTTCCTTGCTGCCAGCGGAGGTGAAGCGCCAGATATTGGCATCATCTATCATCATGGAATCAATAAGAATGCAGGAATGTTCTTCCAGTTCTTCCGGACTCTTAATAGGATGTTCTTTGATATATTCAGGGCTGGCAAAAGCCGTTACTGCATACTTGGTAATGAAACTAGCGACCAGTGATTCATCTTTAGGGTGTGCATAGGTGATTAAAACATCACAATCATCAGGAAAGTCGACACCCTCATAAAATGCCTTTCGTTCAAGGTTATATGTTTTAAGTGAGAGGCTAATGCCGCCGATATTCTGGATTTTTGCAATAACATGTTGCGATAAGTAAGCAATAATACCGGTTGGGGCATATACCGTTACTTTGCCACGTTTCTCGTGCTTATAATCAGCAATGAAATTATTTAACTGCTCGTTTCTGTCTAACATGTCATTGATGTAAGGAAGTAACGCTATACCAAACGGCGTGAGGGTCAGCTGCCGGGTGGTGCGGTCAAACACCTTTAATCCAACTTTTGATTCAAAATCAGCAAGATATTTACTGACATTGGCCTGCGCGATGCCGAGAACAGTAGCGGCATGACTGATATTTTCACTGGCAGCGATTACCGAAATAATCTTCAGCTCCCGGTGTTTAAGTTGTAATTTATTCATCGCCAAGCCCAATATATATAATTTTTTATATATTACTATATAAATATGAACCTTGCACCGATGAAATTGTAAGCATTATTATGCACCAGCTTTGTAGCTTATTTTAAAATGGAATGTTGGCATGTTAATTAAACACAATATTGTGGCGCTGCTCGCCTTTTCTTTTATGGCGAGTGCAACTGCCGCAGAGTTTTCTATTGGCGCTGGTGCTGTATATAATGAATCACCTTATCGCGGGTATAATGATAATGTTCACGCAGTACCGCTTGTCAGTTACGAAAGTGAATCATTTTATTTTAGGCAAACAACGCTAGGTTATATTTTGTCTAAGAGTGAAAGTAATGAATTTAGTATTACTGCCTCTTATATGCCGCTTGAGTTTGATCCCGGCGATAATGACGATCATGCGATGAAAAAGCTGGATAAGCGTGACGCAACTGCAATGGCGGGTGCCGCGTGGTATCACCATGAAAGATGGGGTAGCGTGAAAGTCTCCGCCGCTGCGGATGTGCTGGACAACAGTAATGGCTGGATAGGGGAAGTTTCACTGTTCCGTCCAATGCCGATGGGCAAGCTGACGCTGACGCCATCGATTGGCGTGCTCTACTATGACGAAAAATTCAATGAATACTACTACGGCATATCGGGTAATGAGTCCCGTCGTAGTGGCTTATCAAGCTATTCCCCAGGCGATAGTTGGACACCGTATGTTGGCCTGTCCGCTAAATACGCATTGACCACTAACCTGACGCTGCTGGCAAGCGCCAACTATAGCGCACTGCCGGATGACATTAAAAATAGCCCAATGGTTGATCGCGATGACAGCTTCACCTTTATGTCCGGTCTGACCTGGCGTTTCTGATTTAAATATGTGCCTGATGGCGCTTTGCTTATCAGGCCTACGTGGATGGGTTTTGTAGGCCGGATAAGACGTGAAGCGTCGCCATCCGGCACGGTTTAATTACTGCTCGTTTATCCAGATACGCATTTCGCCTTCACCACGGTTTGCCCAGCTAAACCACGGAATAAACGTCAATGTATGCGCCTGACGCGAAGTTGGGGAAACATCGTAGTGCCACAACGATTGTTGTGCTGCATCGGCTGTACTTTGCTTCACGCCTTCAGCCTGAATTAACATTTTATGGCTGAACAGCCCCTTACCCTCGAATACTCTGAACTCACTCTCTTTTGGCAACCACAGATTATGCAATTCCTCGCCGTTGTCGGCTTGCTCCAGGCAATACACCAGCGGTCCACGCTGAATAGCGACCTTACCAGCAACATGGCGCACTAATGGATTTCCGTACACCCGACGCACCGGCATTGGCAGGGTCAGACTGAGCGTATCGCCTTCCTGCCAGGTTCGGCTGATGTGCAAATAGCCTTTGCGAATATCCTGCTCAACTGGCTGACCATTCAGTAAAACCTGCGGTGCGGTGCACCAGTCTGGCAGGCGCAGGGCCAGGGTGTGATATATCGACTGCGGTGATTCGATGGCGATTTTCACCTGCTCATGCCATGGATAATCCCCGCTAATGCGCAGCTTGAGCGAGCCATCCGCCACGGGGACTTCCATGCTATTGCCCACGTACATATTGATATACAGCGCGTCCTGACGTGGTGTGTAGATGTAATGACCAATTGAGGTTAACACGCGGGCGATATTCGGCGGGCAACAGGCGCAGCCAAACCAGCGCTGACGAACGGGTTTCACGTGGTCATAAATATGATTGAATTTTAATGATTTAGGATGCACTTCCAGCGGGTTCACATAGAAGAAGTGCTTGCCATCGAGCGCCATCCCGCCCAATACAGTGTTATACAGGGCGCGCTCCATCACGTCGGCATACTGGCTGTCTGCCTCCATCTCCAGCATTCTGCGGGCGAACATCATTAGACCGATTGAGGCGCAGCTTTCCGCATACACGGAGTCGTTAGGCAGATCGTAATCACTGCTAAACGCCTCGCCGCTGCTTTGTGAACCGATCCCGCCGGTAATGTACAACTGACGCTGGGCCATGTTTTTCCACAGACGCAGGCAATCCTGACGTTTGCCTTCGTCCTGGCTCAAGCGTGCCAGATGCGCCACGCCGGTCATCAGATAAACAAAACGTACTGCATGACCGATCGCCGTTTGCTGTTCTGATATGGGCTGATGAGCCTGGCTATAGGGTTTATCCTTCACCATCCATGCCGGGCCGTAAGTATGCCAGTAAGAGGTTTGGCCACGCTTTTCGTACTCTTCATCATAGAAATGGGGTTGCGCGCCGCGCTGTTCCACAAAGTAATTTACCAGCGCCATATAGCGTGGTTGCTGGGTCACTTCGTATAAGCGCATTAACGCCAGCTCAATTTCCGGGTGTCCCGGATAGCCGCGCAGTTGATTCTCTCCAGGCCCGAAAACGTTATCGATGTGGTCTGCCAGGCGGCACACTACGTCTAAAAGACGACGTTTTCCCGTCGCCTGAAAGAACGCGACGCCTGCTTCGATCAAATGACCTGCACAGTACAACTCATGACACTCGGCAAGGTTAGTCCAACGTTCATCCGGGGCTTTTACTGTAAAGTATGTATTGAGATAGCCGTCTTCACACTGCGCAGCGGCTACCAACTCGATGACCTCATCTGCGGTTTTCTCAAGTTCCGCATCAGATTTCTGGCACAGGGACCAGGCGACTGCCTCCAGCCATTTCGCTACGTCGCTATCCTGAAAAACCATGCCGTAAAATTCGCCATCCTGCAGTCCTGCGGCGATACGAAAGTTCTCTATTGCATGACTTGGTTCCGCCTCTGCAATGCGGTCATTGAGCGCATCCCATTGGTAGGGGATCACGACATCACGGACCAACTGTTGGTATTGTCCGAGGAACGGATCGCTGACGGTGAGCTTATGCAGGTCGACTTCCAGTACGTTCATTTCGTGCTCCTTAAGGCTGTACATGACGCTGACGCAGATCGGTGGCAATGCGCGACATCATCGGATTATTGAGTTTGCAGATGCGGACAGACAGCGCCAGCAGCAGGTGGAACAGTGCGGGCAGCAGCGTTTCCATCGCGGTAATTCCTTGCAGCGAACTGGAGGTTTGATTACCAGCGCCTGGCTGATAGGCGACAAAAATAAACAGCAGGCTGATGATCCCCGCGCTCGAGGCCCAGGCCAGCTTGATGAAAAACAGGTTGAAGGCGAAATTCATGCCGGAAGAACGCACGCCGGTTTTCCACTCGCCGTAGTCGTCGGCAAAGGCCATCAGCGAGAAGTGCAGTGGCAGCGTGAAGCCCAGAATAATGCCGTTGCCGAGGATCACCGCCAGCCATAATGTTTGATAAGCCGAACCGGTTGGCAGGAACCACATCATCACTGCCAGGGCTGCCAGCACCAGGTTGGTGTAGTAATAGAGTTTGACGGTATCTATACGGCGGGTCAGCGGGCTGACAACCACTGAACCGATGATGGACGCAAAGGTCACCATGGTGAAAAACAGCGACGTGTAAGCGGTACTGCCTTCCAGCACGTAGGTAATGAAATACATGTACCCGCCGCCACGAATATTGAAGACGTTAATCAGCAGGAAAGACATCACCAGCATCAGCAGCAACTGGTCATTTTTGCGTAGCCCACCAATGTGTTCACGCAGGGTAAATTTCCCCATCATCGCCAGCGGCACACGCTCGCGAACCCAGAAGAAGCAGCACAGGAACATCACCACCGCGATGGCGCACAGGATGCCCACGCCGAACTGATAACCCTGCGCGGCATTGCCCTGACCCAGAATATCCACCATCCACGGCAGACCAACGGAGACAAGGAATCCCGCCACGCCGCACAGCACAAAGCGCCAGGACTGACAGGCGATCACCTCGTTATGGCGGGTCGTCATGGTGTTGATCAGCGCACAATACGGTACGTTGATGGCGGTATAGCCGACAGAAAGCAGTAGATAGGTGCCGAATGCCCAGGCGATTTTTACGCTCATGCTGGCGTCAGGGACGGTAAACGTGAGTACGCCAATGATGCCAATGGGAATTGCCACCCACAGCTGCCATGGGCGAAAACGCCCCCAGCGGCTTTGCGTGCGGTCGGCAAGTATGCCCATTATCGGATCGGAAATGGCATCAAATACGCGCAGGGCAATAAACAATGTGCCGACCAGCGCGGGCGTTAACCCGAAGACATCGGTGTAGAAAAATGTCAGGAAGTTCATGATCAGACAGGTAATTACCGTCCCGCCAGCATCGCCTAACCCATAACCTATTTTTTCACGCAGGGATAATTTGTCGTCCTGGGCACGTTGTGCCAAATCAGATGTCGTAATCGGAGCCGAAGTCATAAATAACTCCCGGAGAGGATGTTCAGAAAGTATCCCGCTACGTTGCGGGTTATTTGTTTGTAATTTGCAAAGTACGTTATTTATTCTGCACGAAATGTTTGGGTCAACAAGGGAAGAGAAAAGTATAAAAAGATGACAATTCCGACTTCATTATAAAAATGTGATTTCGATCCGGCGAAAAGCAAGTTTATCGTTAATAATCAATGATAAAGATCGGTTTAAATAATGCAATAAGCGGGAATTTGAATATATATGCTCGAATTATCCATGTCTCTTCCGATTAAAGTGCAAAATGGTGGGCTATTTATTTCCCGAGGCGTGGGAAGCCATCCGGCGCGGCAATTGCAATCCTGGGAAATTATCTTTGTCGAAAAAGGGACATTAACGATTCGCGAAGGCCAGACCGTTTTTTGCGTGAATGCCGGAGAAAGTTTGCTGCTATGGCCGCAGCGTTCGCATATTGGTGTGGGACAGTTTCCGGCTGATTTGAAATTTTACTGGCTACACT
Source organism: Citrobacter sp. Cpo221 (assembly GCF_030332345.1). Taxonomy (NCBI): domain Bacteria; kingdom Pseudomonadati; phylum Pseudomonadota; class Gammaproteobacteria; order Enterobacterales; family Enterobacteriaceae; genus Citrobacter; species Citrobacter sp. Cpo221. Next base: position 252,228 of record NZ_JAOWIA010000060.1, on the reverse strand, counting down.
TTGAGGTGACAGCAGAAAACGATGCTTCACTTACAGAACCGTTGCTTGCGATTCCTCAGCATGCCCGGGTTAGCGAGCCACAAAATATTATTTCGCTGTTTCGCCAGTTCTTACGCGAGCAGGAAAATATTCATCGCAGCGTTGCGCTGGAACTGATCCTACTGCTGATTTTGCAGCAAATCTCTGCGGCGGCTAGCGAGCAACCCGCAGATAGCCCCGGTAATGCGCTGGCATGGAAAGCGCAACAAATAATCCACACCCAGTTCCACCTGCCGATTAGTGCTTCAACTCTGGCGAAAGAACTGCATTGCAATGCCGACTATCTGGGGCGTGTATTCCGGAGCGTTTTCCGGCTGACGCTAACTGAAGCGTTGCATCGCCAGCGGGTAAGGGCGGCAGAAAAACTGTTGATCAGCGATTCGTTGTCGCTTACCGAAGTGGCGATTAAATGTGGGTTTAATGATGTGGGTTACTTTCGCAAAATCTTTCGTAAACATACCAGCCTGACGCCTGCGGCGTGGAAACGGCGCTACTGCAAAGAGCATATTAATTCGGCGTAAATGAGGATCGCCGGGTGGCGCTATGCTTACCCGGCCTACAAAATAACAGACCAGTGCAAGCACAGCGCCGCCGGACGTTAGTTTTGCCCGTAATACGCATTCACACCGTGTTTGCGCAGATAATGTTTATCCAGCAACTCAGGCTGCATATCCGGCAACTGCGGAGCCAACTGGCGCGAGAAAAGCCCCATGTAGGCGCATTCTTCGAGTACCACTGCGTTATGTACAGCGTCTGCGGCATCTTTACCCCAGGCAAACGGACCGTGTGAATGTACTAACACTGCCGGAACCTGCAGCGGATTAAGAGAGCGTTGCTCAAAGGTCTGAATGATCACTTCACCGGTTTGATATTCATATTCACCATTGATTTCCTCAACGGTCATCAGCCGGGTACACGGAATTGAACCATAGAAATAATCGGCATGCGTGGTGCCCCATGCCGGGAGATCAAGACCCGCCTGTGACCAGATCGTCGCGTGGCGTGAGTGAGTATGGACGATCCCACCGATCTCAGGGTAGCGACGGTATAGCGCCAGATGGGTTGGCGTGTCAGATGAGGGTTTTTTACTGCCTTCAACCACGTCGCCGCTGGCAATATCCACCACCACCATATCGTCGGCGGTCATCACGTCATATTCCACGCCGGACGGCTTAATCACCATCAGCTTACGCGTTTCATCCACAGCGCTGACGTTACCCCAGGTAAAGGTGACTAAACCATGAGCCGGAAGCGCCAGATTGGCCGCCAGCACATCGGCTTTCAGTTGTTCTAACATGGAAATCCTCCTTCCTGCATACGTGCTTCTATCCAACGTCGTGCCTGGATAATTTCCAGTACCGGCTCTTTTGCTTTTTCAGTCCACATTTCAATCAGAAACGACCCGCGATAGTTCAGCTCATGCAGCGTTTTGAAGATACCAACAAAGTCCACGCACCCTTCGCCAAAAGGGACATCGCGAAACTGGCCCGGATGGGTTTCGGTTACCGGCAGCGTGTCTTTCAGGTGGATAGCGGCGATACGGTCGATGCCCAGCGTCAATTCGGCAGTGACGTCATTACCCCATGCGCTGAGATTGCCGACGTCCGGATAGACGGTGAACCACGGCGATGACAGCATTTCGTCCCACTTTTTCCACTTGCTGATCGAATTCATAAAAGCGGTATCCATGATTTCTACCGCCAGCATGACCTGCGCAGCGGCGGCTTGCTCGACTGCCCATGCCAGCCCTTCGGCAAAGCGCTGCTGCGTACCTTCGTCATGTTCCTCGTAATAGACGTCGTAACCTGCCAGTTGAATAGTGCGGATACCGAGATCGCGCGCCAGACGAATGGCTTTGGTCATGATGTCGCGTGCCCGAATACGGACTGATTCATCGCGGCTGCCAAAGGGAAACCGGCGGTGGGCGGACAGGCACATTGAGGGGATTGCCACGCCGGTTTCCAACATTGCGCTCACCAGCGATGCACGCTGAGCAGGGCTCCAGTCGAGACGCGACAGGCGTTCATCGGTTTCATCCACCGACATCTCGACGAAATCAAAACCACAGCTTTTCGCCAGCACCAGACGCTCCGGCCAGGAGAGGTCTTTCGCCAGCGCTTTTTCATAGATACCTAACGGATGATTACGCATACTGTGCTCCCCAGATGGCGTCGATTTGCGCATGGAATTCAGCGGCAACCTGCGTTGGGTTTTGCGCCCCAGCCAGCGCGCGTCCGGCGATAAAGGCTTTAACGTTGATATCGCGAAACAGCGGCAGGTCGGCGGGCGTAATCCCGCCGGTAATCGACAACTCCAGACCGATATCGGAAAGCGCTTTCATGCGCGCCAGATCCGCTTCTCCCCATTGTTGTCCGCTGGCCTGAGCATCGCGGCCACGATGGTAAATTGCCTGGCGAACCCCAACGCGATACCAGTCACGGGCATCATCCAGCGTCCAGTTGCCGAACAGTTCCATCTGAATTTCGCCGCCGCAGGACTGCGCGACGCCATGGCCTTTCTCCACCGTCGCCAGTGGGGCAGCGCAGATGATGGTCATCCAGTTAGCGCCAGCGCCAAATGCTTGCTGTGCGAGGGTTTCACCCGCATCGGCCACCTTCCAGTCGGCAACGATGATTTTATTTGGACACTGAGTACGCAGCGCTTTCACGGCAGCCAGGCCTTCGGTTAAGCAGAGAATCGTCCCTGCCTCAATGATATCGACGCTCTCTTGTAGCAGTGCGACATCGTGTTGGGCCGCCTGCAGGTTGGTGTGGTCGAGCGCCAGTTGCAGTAATGGTCGACTCATCATTCGTGCTCCTTAATGCGGGCGTGATAGCCCTGTAGTGCGGTAATTAAATTCTGGTATTGGCGGTATTTACGCTGGTAGATCGCATGCGCGGCGGCGTCTGGCAGCAGTGTGCGCACCGGGTGCTGTAAGCTACGCTGCGCTTCGCTGAAATCGTGATAAACGCCGGTGCCTACGCGGGCGGCAAGCGCTGCGCCAAAGCAACCGGTCTCTTCAATCTGCGGCAGCTCGATACGTAAACCGCTGACGTCTGCCAGCATTTGCATCCAGATGTCGGAGTGGGCCGGACCTCCGGTGACGCGCAGGGTATGTGCCTGTGTAAAACGTTCGCGCATGCGGTTCAGGTGGGTCATGTGGCTGAAAACAACGCCTTCGTAGATGGCCTGTAATAAGTGGGCACGAGTGTGTATAGCCTGCATGCCATAAAAGCCGCTGGTCATCTCCAGCCCGGCGTTGCTGCCGTACAAAAAGGGCAGAAAGAAAAGCGCGCTACCGGCTTTCGGTAAGCTGGCAACGGCCTGATTAATCTCATCAAAAGAGAGTTCGCCCCACTGGGCGGTAAACCATTCCAGATTGCCGGAGGAGGTCGGACTGGCTTCATGAACAATGTACTGCCCGTCATTTACATAGCGACCATAGACATAGGGATGGGGCTCGTGGTCGCGCAGGCCGTGAGCGATCCCGCTGGTGACGGCCCAGGTACCCATCACCGCGTTGAGGGTGCGTTCATCTTCGATACCGGCGCAGAGTGCGGTGGAAACCACATCAAACAGTCCGCCGACGACGGGGGTACCCGCCGCCAGACCGGTGATGGCGGCTGTCTGAGCGGTGATTTCCCCGCATATTTCTGCTGAACCAACGATGGGGGGCAGGGCATTGTCGATTTCACTGATGCCCAGCCACTGGGTCAGCCTCGGGTCGTACTGACCCGTGGTCATGTTGTAGAGGTTCGACTCGGAGATATTGCTCTCTTCGCAGCCTTTGACGCCGGTTAAGCACCAACGCAGGTAGTCATGACCCATCATGACGCTTCCAATTTGCGCGTAGCGCTGAGGGGTGTTCTCTTTCACCCAGCGCAGGAGCGATGCCGGATGCCCGGTCCACAATGTCTGGCGGGTGACCGGGTAGAGCTGCTCAGGGATCCCATCCTGCTGCCAGCGCTGAACGATGTCCATCGCGCGTCGGTCAGAAGAGAGAATGGCATTGCCTAGCGGCTTATCTTGCTTATCGAGAAGGAACAGACCTTTTCCCTGAGCAGATATACCGACGCCTTTGATTTGCTCACCACGGACGCCTGTGCGCTTTAACAGCCCGGCAATGGTCGCGACGCACTGTTGCCACAGTTGGTGCATATCGCGTTCGGCGTAACCGGGTAATGGCGATATTGTCTGCAGCGATTGCCGGTTAATTCCCTGCTCATGACCTTTGGCATCATACAAACCTGCTTTCAGATATGTTCCGCCACAATCAATACCCAGCCAGAAGGTCGCTTTCTCACTCATCTTTGTTATCTCATTTTTGCCGGATGGCGCTGCGCTTATCCGGCCTGGGACGGTTGCTACCTGCAGGCCCGGTAAACGAAGCGCCACCGGGCATTGTTTTAAGCTGTACGTTTATGTGGATTCAGTGTCTTAAGCGGCGCGGCGCCGGCATCGCATTTCGCTGGCAGCAGCAGCGCCATCAGCGCGGCCAGAGCCAGTGAAATTGCCAGGCAGTAAACGCCCGCATCTTTGCTGTACAGAGTGATGAGAACGCCGACCGCGTAAGGACCGCAGAAACCGCCGAGGTTGCCGAGAGCGTTGATGACCCCACGTGCGCCACCGGCCATTTCCGCGCTGAACAAACGCGCCGGAATAGTCCAGAACACACCCGCAGCCGATTGCAGGAAGAATCCGCAGCCGACCAGCGCGGCATAAGCCAGCCAGACGTTATTTTTCAGCGCTACGGAGAGGAACATGCACAGGGCAAAGCCAATTAACGGCAGGCAGACGAACAGCTTGCGTTTACCGGTGCGGTCAGAGAGTGAAGAGAACAGGAACATCCCGGCAATTGCGCCGACGTACGGCAGAATGGCGAGCATACCGACTTGTCCCATGCTGCTGTGCGTCAACTCTTTGAGGATGGTCGGCAGCCACAGGGTGTAACCGTAAATCCCGGTCTGATAGAAGAAGTTCAGCGCGATTAGCTGCCACATGGTTTTATCGGACAGCACTGCACTCAGAGAGGCATTTTTGACTTCGGTTCCGGCAATGGCTTTTTGCTCGGCGGCCAGCGTCTCAACGAGGTAATTTTTCTCGGCCTCAGAGATCCAGCGCGCTTCCTGTGGACGGTCGTAAACGGTATAGGCCCACAGCACCAGGACGACGACAGACAATAAACCTTCAATGATAAACAGCCAACGCCAGTCGAGAACGGTAATGATCCAACCCGAGAGCGGGGCGGTGATGATCCCGGCAATCGGCACAAACATAATCACAATCGCATTGGCGCGACCGCGTTCTGCATCGGGGAACCAGTTACTGATCATCGTCAGCACGACCGGCAGCATGCCGCCTTCGGCAACGCCGAGTAAGAAGCGCAAAACCAGCAGTTGATACTGATTTGTGATTAAGCCCGTCAGAACGGAAATGACCGCCCAGGCAACCAAGGACCAGCCGATAAATTTCTTGCCGCTGCCGTGAACGGCAATTTTTCCGCCGGGAACCTGCAAAAACAGATAGCCGATAAAGAAAATACCGCCGGCCAGACCGGCCATGGTGGCGGAAATACCTAATTCCTCATCCATTCCGCCGGGCATCGCGAATGCGATATTGACGCGGTCCATATAAGAAATAATACAGGCGATGAGAATAGGTGGAATAATCCGTAGCCAGCGCTGACGGGGTATGTCTTGAAGTGTAGGGCGAGAGGTCATGTTCATATTAATATTCTCGTAGAGTAGTATTTTATTTTTATAGTTTTGCTTTATTTAATGCGGCGATACCGTCGCGCAATATCGCTACACGATGGTTCACATCTGCACTGGCATTTATTTCCAGCAATTTAATGCCAGAAAATTGCAATGGCTCAGCTCCTGCGCAGGCGAATAATTCGTGGGCATGCTCTGTGGTCATTAGACCTTCTGGACAGAAAGGGGCAAACGGTGCATGTAAGTCCTGCCACTCGCCGTATTCCCCCGTAAGCGTGGTGCCGGAGAACATCAGTGCGCCCAGTTTCCCAGCCCGTTTGGTCTGCTGCGTGTGGGTCAGCGGTAGAGTGGGGCTCTGCCCTTCAATAGCCGAGCGCGCCCAGTTAATGCACACGCTGATGTCATATCCGGCTATCGCGTCCAGCACGTTGTCTAACGGTAAAAAGCCTTTGCGTGGCGCGGGACCTGTCATGGCATCGCAATGTTCCAGCACCAGATCGCAGGACCAGTCCCAGCGGGTAATTTCTTTCAGTGAACGAGCAAACGCGTCGGTGGCCTGATCGACGTTCGGGTTGCCTGCTAGTGGGGCCGCATGCAGCTCCAGCGCGATTACTTTTCCGCCGTTGGCCGCATTGATATGGTTGATTTTCTGCTGCAGATGACGGTAATACGCCACGCAGGCTTTACGCTGTTCTTCGTCGCTGGAAGCCAACCCGAAGCCACCATTAGTACCGCGACGGCGCATGGTTTCCATAATAGCCGTGACCACAATTTGCCAGTCGCCCGGCGTATGGCGTAACAACCATTCGTCGCCTAACGGATGCAGATTTTCAAGGCAGGGCTGCTCCAGTCCGCGAATATCCGCGGTATCGGAGAGCTGTCGCCAGAATTCCTTCTCTTCCTCTTCACCCTTTTGGTGAAATGAGGGTGCACAAGGGTACGCACCGATAATATAACCGGTAGTGTTAGCTTTCATTTTTGTGCTCCTTTTATAAAACTGAAATAGCAACCTTCACGACTATTTTGCGGATCGGCGTGGCGACAGTTTTATGACATGCTGGACGATGAACATCCTGCGGGAAGAATATGGCGTAACTTCCCGGAATCATTTCAATGAAAGATTCATGTTCGCTGGCGTGATAAAAAATAATATCGCGCTGTTCTAATAACGATTCACTGATTTGGTTATTCCCGGTATCAATGGCGATCCCGATTTTCTCTTCACCCCAGGCCAGAAACTGAATATCCAGATAGCGGCGATGCACCTCAGGACGATTTTCGGCAACGTCACGCGTGGTTAAATCAATAATTTGCGCGAAGATATTTTTACCGTCGATCTCCACCACGCCCGGCTCCAGTTTGCGAAAATCTGTGGTGCGCAAAAAGTCGAGCGCCCTTTCAATCGCAGCGGGCAAACGGCATGGGTTAGGTTGAGCAATATGTCCGAAGATCATGGTTTTGCTCCTTACAGGGCTTGAATTTTTGCCCAGACGCTGTCGTCAACGGTGATACCGTTCCGGCGATTTTCTTCCAGTAGCTTTGTAAACTCGTGGCCCGGCAGACGGACAGGCGTGTTTTCATCTGCGCGTTCGGCGGTGGTGATGAAATCCATAATCCGCTGTAGCTTGGCATCGCGGGTGGCACCATCGATCAGCTTATCCACTTCAATGGCGATAAAAATCTGTGAAACGCCATATTCATCGCTGTTATCCTGGGTGACTTCCGCAACGGAAGAGCCATCAGAAAGCAGAGTGGCAATCATATCCAGCACAATCGACAGACCTGAACCTTTCCAGTAACCCATTGGCAATATGCGGCGGTTTTTTTCTATAACGCCCGGCTCTTTGGTGAGATTGCCTTCATCATCAAAGCCACCATCCACCGGCAGTTCGCGACCGGCCAAGCGATTCACTTCCAGCATGCCGTAGGAGAACATCGACATCGACATATCAACCATGGTGATTGGCGATGAGGGGATCGCGACGATCAGCGGGTTAGTACCAATGCGGCACTCTTTCGAACCCCACGGCGGCATGACAGCAATCGAGTTAGTCCAGCAGATACCGATGTAACCTTTCTCCGCCGCCTGCCAGCCATAGCTGCCGCCGCGCATCCAGTGGTTGGCGTTACGCAGTGCGACCAGGCCAATACCGTGATCGGAGGCCAGCTCAATGGCTCTGTCCATCATCTTTTTCGCCGTCAGATTGCCGATCGAACGCTGAGCATCCCATTGTTCAATCGCCCCCAGGCTGGTAATGCGTTGCGGTTTGGCCTCAGGAATGATGTCGCCGTTATCCAATTGCTGAATAAAACGAGGAAAACGATTCACACCGTGCGAATAAACGCCGGACTCGGTAGTGCGCGCAAACATTTCGGCACAGGCATCGGCGGTTTCAACGGCAATACCGCGTGCCAGCAGTACCCGATTGAACGCATCTTTCAACTGCTCAAAAGTGACTTTCATTCCTGTTTCCTTGTTTAAATTTGATCGCTTTTTTATCTCTAAATTTCACTATGCGAAATCTGATTTCAAATATAGCGATCAAATTTTGACAGATCAACGGGGTGGTCTATTTTTTAAAATCATCAAAATCAAATGGTTGTGTTTTTTCGGTTCAGATCGTGAACTGAAACACACTTTGCGCTACCATCAGAGCGCGACGAAAAGGGGAGCGGAAGCGATGGGCACAAAAGAGAGTGAAATGACGCAAGACAAAGAGAGGCCAGCCGGAAGTCAGAGCCTGTTCCGTGGTTTGATGTTGATTGAGATTCTGAGTAACTATCCGAATGGGTGCCCACTGGCCCATCTGTCTGAACTGGCCGGGCTGAACAAAAGCACTGTGCATCGACTCCTGCAAGGACTGCAGTCCTGCGGATATGTCACGCCTGCACCTGCTGCGGGTAGCTATAGGTTGACCACTAAATTTATCGCCGTGGGTCAGAAGGCACTATCCTCACTGAATATCATCCATGTTGCCGCACCGCACCTCGAAGCGTTGAATATTGCCACGGGTGAAACAATTAACTTCTCAAGCCGTGAAGATGACCACGCGATTCTGATTTATAAGCTGGAACCGACGACAGGCATGCTGCGTACCCGCGCTTATATCGGTCAACATATGCCGCTGTATTGCTCCGCGATGGGTAAAATTTACATGGCGTTTGGGCATGCGGATTATGTGGAGGCCTACTGGGAGAGCCATCAGGATCTTATTCAGCCGCTGACCCGCAATACCATTACCGGTTTGCCGGCGATGTACGACGAATTGGCGCAGATCCGCGAAAGCAGTATGGCGATGGATCGGGAAGAGAACGAGCTGGGCGTTTCCTGTATTGCTGTGCCGGTGTTTGATATTCATGGTCGGGTGCCGTACGCAGTGTCAATTTCACTCTCTACCTCGCGACTTAAGCAGATAGGGGAAAAAAATCTACTCAAGCCGCTACGGGAAACCGCGCAGGCCATTTCAAATGAGCTGGGTTTTACCGTTCGCGATTAGGCACATGCCAGGCGTCGTTCAGGCACCTGACACTATTTAACCGTTTCCCCTGTCCGATCAAAGCGTCAGGGGCGGTCTCTCTGGCACTCTGTGGTTTTCACGCAGAAGGAGGGGGCAATGAACGCGTTTATTATGGCGGATGCGGCAAAATGTATTGGATGTCGTACCTGTGAAGTTGCCTGTGTCGTCGCGCATCAGCAAAACCAGGACTGTGCGTCGGTCTCTTCTTCTGCGTTTATCCCGCGGATTCGGGTAATCAAAGACGACGCCTTTACCACGGCGGTCGCCTGCCATCAATGCGAAGACGCTCCCTGTGCGAATGTTTGTCCAACTCACGCCATTCGTCGTGAACATGGGCATATCTTCGTTGAACAGGCACGTTGTATTGGTTGTAAAAGCTGTATGCTGGCCTGCCCGTTTGGGGCAATGAATGTCGTTGCCCGTTCGTCGCGGGTGCAGGCGATAAAATGCGATTTGTGCTGGCATCGCGAGGCGGGACCAGCGTGTGTCGAAGCCTGCCCGACCAGCGCGTTGCAGTGTGTTGATGCCGTCAGTATTCAGCGCCAGCGCCTGCGTTCACAGCCGCTGTGAAGTGAGCCCGACCCACACCTGGGTCGGGTTTGCGTTAGCCTTCCAGCCAGGCGCGTTCGATCTCTTCAGCCAGAATCTTCACGCCAGCTTCGATTTTCTCAGGTTCTGGTACGTAGTTCATCCGCATGCACTGATGGGTATGCGGCCAGGGTTTATCCAGACCTGGGAAGAAGTAGTCACCAGGAACCATCAGTACGCCGCGCGCTTTCAGGCGCTGATACAACAGTTCGGTGGTGATCGGTAAATCTTTGAACCATAGCCACAGGAAAATCGCGCCTTCAGGTTTATGGATAAGGCAACGATCTTCAGACAAGTAGCGGCGAATAATCGCAATCGTCTCCTGAACGCGCTGATAGTAAAACGGCTTGATAACCGTTTCGGACAGGCGCAGCAGATCGTTACGTTTAATCATCTCGCACATCATCGCCGGTCCCATCCCGCCAGGTGCAAGGCTGATGATGCCGTTCATATTGGTAATCGCAGTGATGATTTTTTCATTCGCGATAATGATACCGCAGCGGGAACCCGGCAGACCCAGCTTGGAAAGGCTCATGCACAACACAATGTTGGGGTTCCACAGCGGGCGTGCTTCGCTAAAAATGATGCCGGGGAACGGTACCCCATAGGCGTTATCAATCACCAGTGGGATCCCATGCTGGTTGGCCAGCCGGTCCAGCTTCATCAGCTCGTCGTCGGTGATCACGTTGCCTGTCGGGTTAGTGGGGCGCGACACGCAGATCATCCCCGTCTCTTCACCGATGTGCAGGTGTTCAAAATCAACGTGATACTTAAACTGGCCTTCCGGTAACAGTTCGATGTTCGGACGTGCGGAGACAAAGAGATCCTCTTCCAGCCCGGAATCGGCATAGCCAATGTATTCCGGGGCTAACGGGAATAATACTTTTTGCGTTGTTCCGTCAGCGCGGCGTCCGGCGAACAGATTGAATAAGTAGAAAAACGCGCTCTGACTGCCATTTGTCAGTGCAATATTTTGTGGCTCGATATCCCAACCCTGCTTCTCACGTAGCAGTTTCGCCAGTTCAGACAGTAGCTCGGTTTTCCCTTGCGGACCGTCATAATTGCAAAGCGCATCAGTGGCTTTGCCGTTTGCCAGCATATCTGTCAGCAGAGACTGGAAGTAATTTTGCATCTCTGGAATTTGCGCCGGATTACCACCGCCGAGCATGATGGCGCCTGGGGTGCGTAAACCGTCGTTGAGGTCCTCCATCAGGCGGGTGATGCCTGAATGGCGGGTAAATTTGTCGCCAAAAAGTGAGAATGTCATAGCAGGGGGTCTGTCGAACTGAGTAGTAAAGTGGCTAACCATAGCGCTACCTATGGCAGGGTGCAAATCAGGGGGAGCGGGCTGGATTGATGTTTTGTGCTACAGATGCTTTCCTGGCTGGTTTTTTATTTTGTGTTGGGCTTCCCGCTGTATGCACAGCGAGAAGCCTGTTGGGATCAGGGCTGACCGGCCCACACCACCATCACCTTATCGTCGCCATGCTCGCGGATAAATCCGTATCCCTGCTTCAATGTCAGCGTGGTCTGTTTACCCGCACCGATGGCGGGATGTCTGGCCCGGAACTGACTGATGCGCTGCCAGTGAGTGACGCTGGCGGCAGATTTCCCGGCCACATCCGGCCAGTTCATTTCTGAGCGCGTACCCTGCAATGGGTCTGAACCTGTTGGTCCAAAGGGCCGGGCAGACTCGTCGCCGTAAAAGAGTTGTACCGCGCCTGGCGCCAGCAGCAATAGCTCGGCGGCTTTGTCTCCACCTTCGCGGAACAGACGCGTATCGTGCGAGGATAGATAGCTCAGAACGTTGAAATCCTGCAATTTTTCCGCCATCTGTTGCCAGGTGAGATCCATACTCGCCAGACAATCGACGGCCTTTGCCGCTTGCTCCTGATAGTCGAAATTGATCATCGCATCAAAGCCGTGACGGTAATAGTCGCTTTGCATCACGCCGTGACCCCAAGCCTCGCCGGTCATCCAGAAAGGTTTGTCATCAAGCGCTTTATCCGGGTTCGCTTTCTTCCATTCAACCAGCGCCGCGCTGGCCTGTGTTTTTAACTGCTGCCAGGCGGGAAGTTCGACGTGTTTGGCGGTATCGACCCGAAACCCGTCAATCCCGTAATCACGCACCCACTGGCTGAGCCAGTGGGTCAGATAATCGCGGGGCGTATAACCAGCAATAGCTTTAGCGTGCGTATCCGGTTTGTGTTGATAAAAGTTTGGCAGCCCGGAAGGCGTGGTGGATTCGGTTTTCAGATCGGGCAGGAAAGCCAGCGACATGGTCAGGTCGTCAAAACCCGGATTGTCGTAATCGCCAATATCGGTGCGGATCCAGTTTTTCCCCCACCATTTTTCCCAGCCTGCTTTATCGCTGAAGTTGATGTAATCATTAAAGCTGTGCCAGCTTTGCCCGGCGGCTGGCTTCCAGTCCGTCCAGCGTTCACCGAGCGTGTTTTTCAGTTCATCGCCCGACAAGTACAGGGCCCCAAACTGATACTCCTGCATATCCGCCAGCGTGGCGTAGCCGGTATGATTCATGACGACATCAAACAGGATGCGAATGCCGCGCTGGTGCGCGCCGTCAACCAGCGCACGCAGGTCAGCTTCATTACCCATATTCGCGTCGAGCGTGCTCCAGTCCTGAGTGTAATAGCCGTGGTAAGCATAATGGGGGAAATCACCTTTGGTGCCACCGCCGACCCAGCCGTGGATTTGCTCAAACGGCGCGCTGATCCACAGGGCGTTGATGCCTAACTGTTGTAGATAGTCGAGTTTGCTGGCCAGACCGCGCAAATCGCCCCCGTGGAAAGTGCCAATTTCCTGCATGCCGTCGTTGCGACGCCCGTAGCTGTGGTCGTTGCTTGGGTCACCATTTACAAAGCGATCCGTCAGGACGAAGTACACCGTAGCGTTATGCCAGTCGAAAGCGGCTGGGGCGTCAGTTTCCGCCCGTTCCAGCAGCAACAGTCCGTTACTGGCTGCAGCAGGCTGTAGGGTAATCGACCCATTTTTTACCGTTGCCGTTTGCTGGCTGTAGAAATCACGTACCACGGCACCTTCCGGAAAGGTCTGGCTCACATCCAGTGTTAACGGCGAACCATCCCATTTCGGGCACTGGCGAATCTGGGTCGTGACAGGGTCAGCGGCGCTTTTTACCGAGAGCATCAACGTTGGCGTTCCGGAGCGGGTATCCACTTCCAGCGTGTAATCGCCGTCTTTGAATAAGCGCCACTGCGGCGGGGCGCCTTCACACGGTTTTAGCGACAGCATCTGGTTGAGTTTTATTGCATCAGCAGGCTGCCAGCACTGTTGGTCAAAATTTAGGATTAAAGGACGCGTACCCTTCGTCAACGCTGCATGGCTGACGAATTTACCCGTACCTTCCGCTTCGAAGGTGGGGAGTCCCTGAGAAGTCCATGATGAGGCGATGGCAATGCCGGGCATGAGCGCCAGCGCAACGGCGGCAAGTTTCATAATGCTGTCCTTGGTGCTGCAATTTTCGCCAGTTTGCCAGTGAAATCAGGCCGGAAACTCCTCCTTTGAGTCGATTCCGCCAGGAGGAGAAGTGAGGGTGAGCGATCGCGCGCAAAAAATGAACTTATTTTGCGATAACCTCCACATTTTCTTCGAATTAATAGCACCCTGAACCGTTAATGCGTGACATGGTTTCAGAATTGGACTATTCCTTTGGGTGCTCTTGACGGCTATTTTTGATATGATTTGAGATTCATCTCTCATTTTTGTGAAAAATATAAGGTGTTGGAATGTATAAATCCGACCAGGAGACCTAATGATATTGACTCCCATTCGACGATATGGGGCAATGATTCTTATGTTACTCACCGTTGCATTTTCGGGTGAGGTGCTGGCAAAGACACACACGGCGACAACGAGTCACAAGCCCCAGGTAATCAAGACAAGTAATACACAGGTAAGCAGTAAACAAGAGTATTCTCGCAATAGTGCAAAGAGTAGTTCACTTCCTGATTTGCGAAAATACCCTTCCGGAACACCAAGGAAAAAAGCGTTTCTCCGGACGGTTATGCCTTATATTACCAGTCAAAATGCTGCCATTACGGCGGACCGTAACTGGCTGATTTCAAAACAGTACCAGAACCGCTGGTCACCGACTGAGCGTACGCGTATGAAAGACATCGCGAAGCGCTACAAGGTGAACTGGTCTGGCAACACGCGTAAAATTCCGTGGAATACGCTGCTTGAGCGCGTAGACATTATCCCGACCAGTATGGTGGCAACCATGGCTGCGGCTGAAAGTGGCTGGGGTACGTCGAAGCTGGCGCGTAGCAACAACAACCTGTTTGGCATGAAATGTGGCAAAGGTCGTTGTAACAATGCACCGGGTAAAGTGAAAGGCTACTCACAGTTTGAATCGGTGAAAGAGTCGGTGAATGCCTACGTCATTAACCTGAACACGCATCCGGCTTACTCTTCTTTCCGTAAGTCACGTGCGCAACTGCGTAAAGCCGATCAGGAAGTCACCGCTACCGCGATGATTCATAAGCTGAAGGGTTATTCCACTAAAGGACAGAGCTACAACAACTATCTGTTCGCAATGTATCAGGATAACCAGCGTTTAATCGCCGCGCATATGTAACTCTGTGTGCCGGATGGCGGCTTCGCCGCATCCGGCAATATTCCTCACAGCAACACTTCGCTGTTCACATCGCGATACTCTTTGGGCGTCGTGTCATACTCTTTCTTAAAGACCGAATAAAAGTATTGCAGAGACGGATAGCCGCACATCTGTGAAATTTCGTTGATTGAAAGCGTGGTAGAAATCAACAGGCTGCGCGCTTTTTCCAGCTTTTCGGCATGAATCACGGCGTGGATAGTCTCTCCGACCTCTTCTTTAAAACGCTTCTCCAGATTCGAACGAGAAATCCCCACTGAATCCAGCACTTGTTCAACCTTAATACCTTTACAGGCATGGTTGCGGATAAAGTGCATCGCCTGAATCACCGCCGGATCGGTTAATGAACGGTAGTCGGTTGAGCGGCGTTCAATGACGCGCACCGGAGGAACCAGTGTACGTTGCAGCGGCAGCTCTTCATTTGCCAGTAAACGATGTAAGAGTTTAGCGGCCTGATACCCCATCTGCCTGGCTCCCTGGGCCACGGATGACAGCGCCACCCGCGACAGATAGCGGGTCAGTTCTTCGTTGTCGATCCCAATCACACACAGCTTTTCCGGTACTGGAATATGCAGGTGCTCGCAGACTTGCAGGACGTGCCGTGCCCGCGCGTCGGTAACGGCGATAATACCGGTTTGCGGCGGTAGTGTTTGTAGCCAGTCCGCCAGACGATTTTGCGCGTGCTGCCAGTTTTCCGGTGCGGTTTCCAGCCCCTGATAGACAACGCCGCGGTACTTCTCTTTGGCAACCAACTGGCAAAACGCATATTCACGTTCCTCGGCCCAGCGTTTACCGCTTGAAGAAGGCAGACCATAAAACGCAAAGCGGTTAACCCCTTTCTCTTTCAGATGCAGGAAAGCACTCTCTACCAACGCGTGGTTATCGGTGGCGATGTAATGAACTGGGGGATAATCTTGCTCCAGATGGTAGGAGCCTCCAACGCCGATAATGGGAACCTCCACATCGGCAAGTAATTGTGCAATGTCATCATCGTCATAATCAGCAATAACGCCGTCACCTAACCAGTCTTTAATATTATCGATACGGGCGCGGAAATCTTCCTCAATGAATATATCCCACTCGGATTGCGATGCCTGTAAATATTCACCCACTCCTTCTACCACCTGGCGGTCATAGGCTTTATTGGCATTAAATAACAGAGTGATGCGGTGACGTTTATCAAACATAAGAACCTGTCCTGGAAAGGTTAACGTGGGCCTGTCGATACTAGCAAAATCGCAGGTACGACTGCTTGATGAAGCGTGACAAATTTCTTATTTGCCTGGTGCTACGCAAAATTCACATACTGCCAGTGGGATGACAATTGCCATTTTTTATCTGCGCATTACGGTTTTTTGTTTATTGGCTAACCTTCGATCGCGATCGCTTTTTTATTTCGTTTTTCAGCGCGTTTTTTTGGGAGCCAGCGCACGTTTGGGTATTCTCTTAATAGCGGTGTGAAATAACGTAATTGAGCAATAAATCAGGAAATTCCAGTATAGCTACATCGCAGTTTACTTACCGTATTACCTGATTATGGAGCTTATTATGCCGGCTTATTTTGACCAACTCGATCGTGTTCGTTTTGAAGGCACTCAATCCACCAACCCGCTCGCATTTCGCCATTACAACCCTGACGAAATCGTATTGGGCAAGCGCATGGAAGATCATCTGCGTTTTGCTGCCTGCTACTGGCATACCTTCTGCTGGAACGGGGCGGATATGTTCGGTATGGGCGCTTTCGATCGTCCGTGGCAGCAGCCTGGTGAAGCTCTGGCGCTGGCGAAACGCAAAGCGGATGTGGCATTTGAGTTTTTCCACAAGCTGAACGTGCCTTACTACTGCTTCCATGACGTGGATGTTTCGCCGGAAGGTGCGTCTTTGAAAGAGTACAAAAACAACTTTGCGCAGATGGTTGATGTGCTGGCGGCAAAACAGGAACAGAGCGGCGTGAAGCTGCTGTGGGGTACAGCAAACTGCTTCACCAACCCACGCTACGGCGCGGGTGCGGCCACGAACCCGGATCCAGAAGTGTTCAGCTGGGCTGCCACGCAGGTGGTTACGGCCATGGATGCCACGCACAAGTTAGGCGGTGAAAACTACGTTCTGTGGGGCGGTCGTGAAGGTTATGAAACGCTGCTGAATACCGATCTGCGTCAGGAACGTGAGCAGATTGGTCGTTTCATGCAATTAGTCGTGGAACACAAACACAAAACCGGTTTCCAGGGCACTTTGCTTATCGAGCCGAAACCGCAGGAACCGACCAAGCACCAGTACGACTACGATGCGGCGACCGTGTACGGATTCCTCAAGCAGTTCGGTCTGGAAAAAGAGATCAAACTGAATATTGAAGCCAACCACGCTACGCTTGCAGGCCATTCGTTCCATCACGAAATCGCCACCGCTATCGCGCTGGGTCTGTTTGGCTCTGTCGATGCCAACCGCGGCGATGCACAGCTGGGCTGGGATACCGACCAGTTCCCGAACAGCGTAGAAGAGAATGCCTTGGTGATGTACGAAATCCTGAAAGCGGGTGGCTTCACTACCGGCGGCCTGAATTTTGATGCCAAAGTACGTCGTCAGAGCACCGATAAATACGATCTGTTCTATGGTCATATTGGCGCGATGGATACCATGGCACTGTCGCTGAAAATTGCGGCCCGTATGATTGAAGACGGTGGCCTGGATCAGCGTGTGGCTAAACGTTATGCCGGTTGGAATGGTGAGCTGGGCCAGCAAATTCTGAAAGGCCAGATGACGCTGACAGAAATTGCGCAGTACGCTGAACAACACAACCTGGCGCCAGTGCACCAGAGCGGTCATCAGGAATTGCTGGAAAATCTGGTAAACCATTATTTGTTCGACAAATAACGGGTCTCTGAGAACGTCCGTAAGCCCGGTCAGCTAGCGCTACCGGGCCTTTCTTTAAGGAACGATGCCTTATGTATATCGGGATAGATCTTGGCACATCAGGCGTAAAGGCCATTCTGCTCAATGAGCAGGGCGATGTGGTGGCTTCACAAACGGAGAAACTCACCGTCTCGCGCCCGCATCCGTTATGGTCAGAACAAGACCCTGAGCAGTGGTGGCTGGCAACGGATCGCGCGGTAAAAGCACTGGGTCAGCAGCATTCACTCCGCAAGGTGAAAGCGTTGGGGATTGCCGGGCAGATGCACGGTGCGACGCTACTGGATGAACAACAGAAGGTATTGCGTCCGGCTATCTTATGGAACGACGGTCGCTGTGCTGAAGAGTGCGTGATGCTGGAGAATCAGGTTCCGCAGTCTCGAGCGATCACTGGCAACCTGATGATGCCTGGCTTTACCGCGCCAAAACTGCTGTGGGTGCAACGCCACGAGCCGGAGATTTTCAACCAGATTGATAAAGTCCTGCTGCCGAAAGATTACCTGCGTTTGCGCATGACCGGTGATTTTGCCAGCGATATGTCTGATGCGGCAGGGACAATGTGGCTGGATGTCGCGAAGCGTGACTGGAGCGATGTCATGCTGGCTGCCTGTAAACTGACTCGCGCACATATGCCTGCGCTCTATGAAGGCAGCGAGATTACCGGAACCTTATTGCCAGACGTCGCCAAAGCCTGGGGAATGGAGGAGGTTGCGGTGGTTGCCGGAGGCGGTGATAACGCGGCGGGCGCGGTTGGCGTAGGCATGATGAATGCCGGTCAGGCGATGCTTTCGCTGGGGACATCCGGCGTCTATTTTGCGGTGAGTGATGGTTTCCTAAGCAAACCGGAAAGTGCGGTTCACAGTTTTTGCCATGCTTTGCCTGAGCGATGGCATCTGATGTCTGTAATGTTAAGTGCGGCATCGTGTCTGGACTGGGCGGCAAAATTAACCGGACTGGCGAGCGTTCCTGCGTTGATTGACGCTGCGCAACAGGCGGATGAACACGCGGAGCCGGTCTGGTTTTTACCTTATTTGTCCGGCGAGCGTACGCCGCATAACAATCCGCAGGCCAAGGGCGTATTTTTCGGTCTGACGCATCAGCATGGTCCGGCAGAACTGGCACAGGCGGTGCTGGAAGGTGTGGGTTTTGCGCTGGCTGACGGTATGGACGTGGTACATGCCTGTGGCATTCAGCCCGCCAGCATTACGCTGATCGGCGGCGGGGCACGTAGCGAATACTGGCGTCAGATGCTATCTGACATCAGCGGATTGCAGCTGGATTACCGTACCGGCGGTGACGTTGGCCCTGCACTCGGCGCGGCGCGCCTGGCGCAAGTTGCCATGAATCCCCAAACGTCGTTATCAGAGTTACTGCCTCAGCTTACGCTGGAGCAGGCGCATTATCCTGACGCGGAGCGTCATGCTCGTTATCAACAGCGTCGAGAAACCTTCCGTCGTATCTATCAGCAATTACAACCGCTGATGTCCTGACCACTTTCCCCTCTGGCTAGCAGAGGGGAATTTGCCGCATGCATATATCCACAAAAATAATAAATTACACGTATGGATGTATTCTGAAAGTCCTGTGTAGTCGCTTTTTTCTGTGTTGTCTTTAGCGGGTTATTCATATTGTATCCATGATGGATAAGGAGATCCCAATGAAGACAACCAGGCTGTTGCCATGGATATTATTCCTCTCAGGCATACTGACTTACAGTATCGGTTTATGGCGCGCATGCCCGTTACTGAGCGGCAAGGGGTATTTTTTGGGGGCATTGATGACGGGGATGTTCGTTACGTATGCCTATCAACGTGCAGTAAATCTCAATCAAATTGATGAACGCTTCGCTTCCGTGTGTCAGATGGTGGTGCTCATCACGATAGGGTTGTTGCTGGTGGGGGTGTGGAATGCCCCGTTGGCGCCCTTTGAAATAGGGTTATACCCGGCAGCATTCTTCGTCTGTTTAATGGGGCAATTTTTACTGCAGCGTTCGCGTAATCAGGCGCTGCCTGGAGACACCTAACTCACCAGCCTGCGCGTATCGATACGTTGCAACAATACGGACAGCAGCAGGCTTCCCGCCAGCGTGGCGCTGAAAATCCACAGCATATCCAGCGGTGGCCAGTTTTTGAGTTCAATTCCGTTGGTACGTAGTGCGTGAATGATCAGCGCATGAAAACCATATATGCCCAATGAATGGCGAGAAATAAGGCCCAGTAGCGGCAGAGTACGTGTGCTGAGCGTATTTTTGACCAGCGTCAGGAGCGAGGCGGCGCAAATAAATACCGCTGGGCCGCAGTAGAGGTACCAGGTGTCGGCAAAATTGCCTCGCCAGCGCAGTTCATGCAATGTGCCACGAGAAATAATAAATACTGCGGTAATAAATACCGCCGCACAGAGCCAGCTGAGCGCACGCTTTTGCGTATCCATCATGCCAATCGCCCGGCCCAGCATGCCGTACAGGATGTAATAGAAAGTATCGCCACTGATGTACAGGTTGACTGGGAGCCACTCAAAGCCGCCGATTTTTTGCGAGACGGTATTGGGATTGGCAATCACCCCAATCACAACCATGAGCGCCAGTAGCATCTTGCCGCTGATATTTTTCACCTGTATCAGCGGAGAAACCAGGTAGATGACGGCGATCGCGAAGAAAAACCACAGATGATAGAACACCGGCTTTTGCAGCAGGTTCTTCAGCGACAGCTCAGCGTTGATCGAGGTAAACAGCAGGATATAGGCCAGTGCCACGCTGCTGTAAAACAGAATGCAAAGCGCGATGCGCAGGAAATGGCGCGGTTTGGCGCTACGCTCACCAAAGAACAGATAGCCCGAAATCATAAAGAACAGCGGAACGCTGACGCGAGAGGCTGAATTGAGCACGTTAGCCAGATCCCAATTCAACGGGCTGACGCTTTGCGCATTGGTGATGTACCAGGTTGTGGTGTGGATCATCACGACCATTAAACAGGCTATCCCGCGCAGGTTATCAATCCAGAAAATTTTGGGCTGCATCAGTTCCTCTGTGTCCATTAAAAAAAGTCTGACCGATATTTTGCGAACGTAGCTCACTGGAATAATCCGAGTTCTTACGCTAAAGCTTGAGATGGTCTGATGAGATTCTCAAAATAGGATCTGTTTCCAGACACTAATAATAAGACTGACCAGCAAACCAGGCGGTAATAAAATGATGATGAAGTATTTCTTTCCCGCGATCGCTGCCCTTTTGCTGGTAGCGTGCGCTGACACACAATCGTCTGCACCTGCGCAGAAAGCGCAAAAGGTTAAGGTCAGTGCCACGCGTTCGCTGGATATGGAGTCATTGTGCAAAAATGAGGCGGCGCAACGCTACAACACTGGCGCGCAGAAAATTGATATCTCCGGCCTGGAACAATTCCAGGGCAGCTATGAGATGCGTGGTTCTACCTTCCGTAAAGAGAGTTTTGTCTGTTCTTTTGATGCAGACGGGCAGTTTTTGCACCTTTCCATGCGCTAAGTTCCCCCTTTTTCCCGTTTCGTACTGTATATCTTGCAGCCAGCGGGTATACTGATCGCTTCCTTTAAATCCACACGTATCCAGCACGAAATAATATGCAAAAGTTTGATACCAGGACCTTCCAGGGCTTGATCCTGACCTTACAGGATTACTGGGCTCGCCAGGGCTGCACCATTGTTCAACCATTGGACATGGAAGTCGGCGCGGGAACATCTCACCCAATGACCTGCCTGCGTGCGCTGGGGCCGGAGCCGATGGCGACTGCTTATGTGCAGCCTTCTCGTCGTCCGACCGATGGCCGCTATGGCGAAAACCCGAACCGCTTACAGCACTACTATCAGTTCCAGGTAGTGATTAAGCCTTCTCCGGACAACATTCAGGAGCTGTACCTGGGCTCTCTGAAAGAGCTGGGTATGGACCCGACCATTCACGATATCCGTTTCGTGGAAGATAACTGGGAAAACCCGACGCTGGGTGCCTGGGGTCTGGGTTGGGAAGTGTGGCTGAACGGCATGGAAGTGACGCAGTTCACCTACTTCCAGCAGGTTGGTGGTCTGGAATGTAAACCAGTAACCGGGGAAATTACCTACGGTCTGGAACGTCTGGCCATGTACATTCAGGGCGTAGACAGCGTTTACGACTTGGTCTGGAGCGACGGCCCGCTGGGTAAAACCACGTACGGCGACGTGTTCCATCAGAACGAAGTGGAGCAATCCACCTACAACTTCGAATACGCCGACGTGGACTTCCTGTTCACCTGCTTCGAGCAGTACGAAAAAGAAGCGCAGCAGTTGCTGGCGCTGGAAAATCCGCTGCCGCTGCCTGCGTATGAACGTATTCTGAAAGCCGCCCATAGCTTCAACCTGCTGGATGCGCGTAAAGCCATCTCCGTCACCGAGCGTCAGCGCTATATCCTGCGCATTCGCACCCTGACTAAAGCAGTGGCAGAAGCTTACTACGCTTCCCGTGAAGCCCTTGGCTTCCCGATGTGCAACAAAGACAAATAAGAGGCGGCCATGTCTGAGAAAACTTTTCTGGTGGAAATCGGCACTGAAGAGCTGCCACCAAAAGCACTGCGCAGCCTGGCTGAGTCCTTTGCTGCAAACTTTACCGCGGAGCTGGATAACGCTGGCATCGCGCACGGCAACGTTCAGTGGTTCGCCGCGCCGCGTCGTCTGGCGCTGAAAGTCGCGAATCTGGCGGAATCTCAACCCGATCGCGAAGTTGAAAAACGCGGTCCGGCCATTGCCCAGGCGTTTGACGCTGAAGGCAAACCGAGTAAAGCGGCAGAAGGTTGGGCACGTGGCTGCGGCATCACGGTTGATCAGGCTGAGCGTCTGACTACCGACAAAGGCGAATGGCTGCTGTACCGTGCGCATGTAAAAGGCGAAAGCGCAGAAACGCTGCTGCCAAACATGATCGCCACGTCACTGGCGAAGCTGCCTATCCCGAAACTGATGCGCTGGGGCGCGTCTGATGTCCACTTCGTGCGTCCGGTTCACACCGTGACCCTGCTGCTGGGCGACAAAGTGATTCCGGCAACGATTCTGGGCATTCAGTCCGATCGCGTGATCCGCGGGCACCGCTTTATGGGCGAGCCGGAATTCACCATCGATTCTGCCGATCAGTACCCGGAAATCCTGCGTGAGCGCGGCAAAGTAATTGCGGATTACGCTGAGCGTAAAGCGAAAATCAAAGCCGATGCTGAAGAAGCGGCGCGTAAGATTGGCGGTAACGCTGATCTGAGCGAAAGCCTGCTGGAAGAAGTCACCTCGCTGGTGGAATGGCCGGTAGTGCTGACCGCGAAGTTCGAAGAGAAATTCCTCGCAGTTCCGTCTGAAGCGCTGGTACACACCATGAAAGGTGACCAGAAGTACTTCCCGGTTTACGCGAACGACGGCAAACTGCTGCCGAACTTTATCTTCGTTGCCAACATCGAATCGAAAGATCCGATCCAGATTATCTCCGGTAACGAGAAAGTCGTTCGTCCGCGCCTGGCGGATGCCGAGTTCTTCTTCAATACCGACCGTAAAAAACGTCTGGAAGACCATCTGCCGCGTCTGCAAACCGTGCTGTTCCAACAGCAACTGGGTACGCTGCGCGACAAGACTGACCGTATCCAGGCTCTGGCGGGCTGGATTGCTGGTCAGATTGGCGCTGATGTTAACCACGCAACGCGTGCTGGCCTGCTGTCCAAGTGTGACCTGATGACCAACATGGTCTTCGAGTTCACCGACACCCAGGGTGTGATGGGCATGCACTACGCGCGTCACGATGGCGAAGCGGAAGATGTAGCCGTGGCGCTGAACGAACAGTATCAGCCGCGTTTTGCCGGTGATGATCTGCCGTCGAACCCGGTAGCTTGTGCCGTGGCGATTGCTGACAAGATGGACACCCTGGCGGGTATCTTCGGTATTGGTCAGCATCCGAAAGGCGACAAAGACCCGTTTGCGCTGCGTCGTGCTGCGCTGGGTGTGCTGCGTATTATCGTTGAGAAGAACCTGAATCTGGATCTGCAAACGCTGACCGAAGAAGCGGTTCGTCTGTATGGTGACAAGCTGACCAACGCCAACGTGGTGGATGACGTTATCGACTTTATGCTCGGTCGCTTCCGCGCCTGGTATCAGGACGAAGGTTACACCGTCGACACCATTCAGGCCGTACTGGCACGTCGTCCGACTCGTCCGGCTGATTTTGACGCACGTATGAAGGCGGTTTCGCACTTCCGTACGCTGGAAGCCGCGTCCGCGCTGGCTGCCGCGAACAAGCGTGTATCGAACATCCTGGCGAAGTCTGAAGAGACGCTGAATGACCGCGTGAATGCGGCGACGCTGAAAGAGCCGGAAGAAATTGCGCTGGCAATGCAGGTTGTCTTGCTGCGCGATAAGCTGGAGCCTGTCTTCGCTGCCGGTCATTACCAGGAAGCGCTGGTTGAGCTATCGGCGCTACGTGAACCGGTCGATGCGTTCTTCGAGAAAGTGATGGTTAACGTGGAAGATAAAGATCTGCGTATTAACCGCCTGTCTATGCTCGAAAAACTGCGTGAGCTGTTCCTGCGCGTGGCGGATATTTCTCTGCTGCAGTAATGGCCCTGCGCTGACTTAGAAAATGCCGGATGGCGGCTTCGCCTTATCCGGCATTTTTTTATGTTATTAGCGCAACTGCAATTTTGTCAGACAGGTCTGGCTGTCTTCCATCGTCTTAACAGGATACTTCGCCGTTTTACCGTTGTAGCTCACTGCGATGGTGCCTTCCATATTGCGCGGTAGCCATACCCCGACAAAGCCATTACGGCCGCTCTTCATCGCTTTTTGTACCACCACATCACCCTTGTTATCCGTCACTTTGACATTGAATGTCTTCTCCGGCATTTCGCCCTGGCAGCCAGAAAGGCTGTGGTTGAAGCAAGGATGTGTTTGCCATTCATACGGGGCAAACGACAGATAGAACTTGTCACCGAGCGGCAGGGTATAAATCTGATCGCCCGAAGAGAGCTTCAACGCGGTGCTGGTGATGGACGCTGAGTACGGCAGCGGGCGACTCTGCGGTGATTGATCGATCGTTTCTACGATTTGTTCGACGGATTTCCCGCTAAGTCCGTGTTCGGCCAGAAAAGTAGCTTCCGGCGTTGCCGCGAAAGCAGTACCAGTGGTGAGCAAACCTAAAATCAGCAGCAGTGAGGATTTCGACATAGCTTCAATTCCTTGTGAAAATTGTGGAATATAGACTGGCTCACTATAAAGCTTGCCCTTAGGGAAAGGTCAAAGGGGCGACGGGTAAAGTAATGCAAAGAAGCGTTTAGGTGGGATGTGCTGCGAAGTACAGATAAAAAAAATCCCCGCCGTTTGGCAGGGATTCAGAATTTTTGAGCTTTTTAAGCTTACAGGCTGGTTACGTTGCCAGCTGCCGGGCCTTTAGCGCCGCTTTCGATGGTGAAGGAAACTTTCTGACCTTCGTCCAGAGATTTGTAGCCATCGTTCTGGATAGCAGAGAAGTGTACGAACACGTCTTTAGAGCCATCGTCAGGAGTGATGAAGCCGAAACCTTTGTCAGCGTTGAACCATTTTACGATACCAGTCATTTTACCGGACATAGTGTATTACCTTTTAAAAAATAAGTGTGCCTTTCGGCGATATGGCGTGCTTTACAGATTTTTTAACAGTAAAGGAAATGCTCACTACGAAGGGTATCAACGATAACTCTTGAAGGGACTTGCCTTACTAACTGCTGTAATGGTCTGTACGTCAAACCGTTGAGGGCATTAACTCATTTTACGCATGTGGATGCAACTACTATTTTCTTTTTTGTGGATAACCTTCGTAAGAGAACGGCCCTGTAACAGGACCGTTCTTAAGCAAAATTGAAAAATAGTTCAATCCATCAGTTGCTTACTTAACCTAGGGTCTGCCTGAATCAAGCGCATTAACTTCAATTCGGTAGTGGAAGGCTTTACGCGTTTAGACTCCCATTCATGAACCATCGCGACCGTCACGCCCATCACTCGGGCAAAATCATCTGTTTTTAAACCTGTCCCTCGTCGTAGCTGTTCAAATTCGGTGAAAGGGTTGGTTTTTTGCGGCAGAGTGACCGTCTGCGATACATCTTTAAAAACAATCTGCTCCAGACTGCTTAGCAGTTCAAACATAGGATCTTTGTATTCCATTGAGAACTCCTACAAATCACACAGCGGGATCGTGAATTTCTTCGAAGCTCATTAAGAGTAGTCGGAAAAAATGAAGCCGGATTTAAGGTTTGTGTGATGGATTCGTTTCAGCGGATCGCAGGTGATAATCTTTTGCTGGCTAACGAACTGATAAAGGTCGGGATCTCCGAACGATCGATTCCGATTGTAAAGATGACTAAAATATGACGCCGAGTGGTAAATGCAGCATTGTTTAGCAAAACGAACGGTGGTGGGAACGGTTATTTTCCCCCACAAGATTACGCGGAAAGGGTATCTTGCGGGGCTGACCTGGACTATCCTTGTCAACGTCAGGCACGCGGGTGTCGTTGTGCGCATTTTTGGGTGAAAGGAGTATTAAAATGGCGACAGGTAAGTCCTGCTCTCGCTGGTTTGCGCCTGTTTTGGCGCTCTTAATGGTAGTTGGCCTGAGTGGGTGTTTTGATAAAGAAGGCGATCAACGCAAAGCGTTTATCGATTTTCTGCAGAATACTGCAATGCGTAGCGGAGAGCGTTTACCAACGCTGACCGCCGATCAGAAAAAACAGTTTGGCCCGTTTGTGTCCGATTACGCGATTCTGTATGGCTATTCGCAGCAGGTTAATCAGGCGATGGACTCCGGTCTGCGCCCGGTGGTTGATAGCGTAAATGCGATTCGTGTTCCTCAGGATTATGTGACTCAGCGTGAACCGCTGCGTCAGGCAAATGGTGCGCTAGGTGTATTAGGGCAACAGTTGCAGAATGCGAAACTACAGGCAGATGCTGCACATGGCGCGCTGAAGCAGGGCGAAGATCTGAAGCCGGTCTTTGATCAGGTGTACAACAAAGTTGTTACTGCACCAGCAGAGGCCTTACAGCCGCTGATCCCTGCCGCGCAAATTTTCACGCAGCAGTTGGTGCAGGTTGGTGATTTTGTGGCGCAGCAGGATACGCAGGTGAGCTTTGTCGCCAACGGTATCCAGTTCCCAACGTCACAGCAGGCAAGTCAGTACAATACGCTGATTGGCCCGTTGGCTGCTCAGCATCAGGCATTTAATCAGGCCTGGACTGCTGCGGTGAATGCCGCTCAGTAATTAAGATACGGTAATACATGAAAGGCCGGGTGAGCGTAAGCGCTACCCGGCCTTTTGTTTATGATGCGACCTGCGGGTTTACGCAGTTCTTCTCAACGCGTCCTTGCAGCGCATCGATTAAGTTATCCACCGCACAGGCCGCCATGTTGTAGCGCGTTTCGTGCGTGGCTGAACCAATGTGCGGTACGGCCACCACGTTGGGCAGTGACAGCAGCGGTGAGTCTACCGGTAATGGCTCTTGCTCAAATACATCCAGGCCAGCGGCATGAATTTCGCCTTTTTGCAGGGCGGCAATCAACGCTTTTTCATCGACCACCGGGCCACGTCCGGCGTTAATGAAAATGGCGGAAGACTTCATTTTGGCAAACTGCTCGGTGCTGAACAGATGATGCGTTTCGTCGGTTAACGGCAGGATCAGGCAGACAAAATCAGACTCCTGCAACAGCGTATCGAGGTCGCAGTAACGTGCATTAAAGCGTTCTTCTGCTTCCTGATGATGACGGCGCGCATTATAGAGAATCGGCATGCTAAAGCCGAAATGCGCACGTTGTGCCAGCGCCAGCCCAATGCGGCCCATACCGACAATCCCCAGCGTTTTGTGGTGTACATCGGTACCAAACCAGTCCGGTCCGATACTTTTGGTCCATTCACCGACCTTCACCCGTTCAGCAACTTCCACCACACGGCGAGCGGTGCTTAACACCAGCGCCATTACCGTATCGGCGACGGTTTCCGTCAGCACGGTTGGCGTGTGCATCAGCAGCACCTTACGTGCGTTGAGGGCATCGACGTCGAAGTTGTCATAGCCTACGGAAATCGTGGAGGTCGCACGCAGCCTGGGCATTTTCTCCAGCAGAGCGGTATTGACGGCTTCACTGGAGCCCAGTAGACCTTCTGCATTGGCAAAAGCGTCGGCGTGCTGTGTGACCGTTTCCGGGCGCAGGTTAGGCACCTGAGTCACAGTAAAATGCTCTTCCAGGCGATGCAGTAAATCGTCAGGTAACGCTTTATAGAGAATAATGGACGGCTTCATGCGAATCTCCGTAAGTTAAAATTTAAGCGTGGCGTGCGCCAACCGGAATTTGGGAATTATTAGCAGGCTTAACAATCAAAGTTAGCCACACTGAGACAAAAAGCGCTACCCCCATAAAAATGTACGAGGCGGACGGGCTGCCGGTTGCGCCATTGAGGTAGCCGACAAACCATGAACCAAAGAATGAGCCTAGCGCGCCCATGCTGTTGATCAACGCCATTGCCCCACCGGCGACGTTGCGTGGCAGCATTTCCGGGATGATGGCGAAGAAGGGACCATAGGGGGCGTACATTGCCGCGCCTGCAATAACCAACAGCGTGTAAGAAATCCAGAAGTGGTCTGCGCCTACGGCCCAGGAGCCGATAAACGCGAACGCCGCGATCAGTAACAGTGGCCAGACAAACAGCTTACGGTTTTGCAGCTTATCGGACGCCCAGGAGACGAGGATCATCGCCGCCGTTGCCGCCAGATACGGTACGGATGACAGCCAACCAACTTCCACCATCCCCAGGTTTGCGCCGCCGTTGCGGATAATCGACGGTAGCCACAGGACAAAACCATAGACGCCAATACTCCAGGCGAAATACTGCATACACAGCAGGATGACGTTTCGTGAGCGGAAAGCCTCGCTATAGTTACGTACGGCTTTGATGCCTTGCTGCTCTTTTTCCAGTTCTGCCTGAAGGGCGGCTTTTTCAGATTCTGACAGCCAACCGACCTGAGACGGTTTGTCTTTTACCAGCACCCACCAGCAGAACGCCCAGATGATGGCCGGGAAGCCCTCGATGATGAACATTTCTCGCCAGCCCAGCGCCTGAATCAGGTAACCGGAAACCACGGACATCCACAGGACGGTGACCGGATTACCGAGGATCAGGAAAGTGTTTGCGCGCGAGCGTTCAGATTTCGTAAACCAGTTGCTGATGTAAATCAGCATTGCCGGCATCACGGCGGCTTCAACGACGCCAAGAATAAAGCGGATGGCGGCAAGCATTGGAATATTGCTGACCATGCCGGTTAACGACGCGCATGCGCCCCAGAGGATCAGACAGACAAAAATCAGTTTTCGTACGCTGCGGCGTTCAGCGTAAATTGCGCCCGGGATCTGAAAGAAGAAATAGCCGAGGAAAAACAGTGCGCCCAGCAGGGAAGAGATCCCCTTGGTAATGCCGAGGTCCTCGTTGATACCGGCGGCGGAGGCGAAGCTGAAGTTCGCGCGGTCAAGGTACGCCAGGCTATACGTGATAAACACGATTGGCATGATGTACCACCAGCGTTTTGCTGCATTAGTTGAGCTATTCATAGACTGCCCTCTGGTTATGCTGATACGCCGCCTCTGTATGTAGGGTACAGAGTTGGCCGGGAGTTTATTCCCCTAATTGTTCACGTGTGGGTAATCCTTCGCTGTCGCCCTGAACCTGAATGGCCAGTGCGCCAATTTTATTGCCGCGGGTCACCGCCTGATGCAACGAGCGGCCTTCCAGCAGGGCGCTAATAACGCCCACGGCAAAGCCATCGCCTGCGCCGACTGTATCGACCACGTTGTTGACTTTTACCGGTGCCACGCAGCCTTGTTCGCCGCTGGCGGTTTTGTACCAGGCGCCATCAGCCCCGGTTTTCACGATCACGGCCTTCACGCCATGGCGCAGATAAAAGTCGGCGATGGCTTCAGGCGTTTGCTGACCGGTTAAAATCATGCCCTCTTTTAACCCTGGTAAAACCCAGTCTGCCTGAAATGCCAGGCGGTTCAGTTTTTCCACCATCTCGGCTTCGCTTTTCCACAATACCGGGCGCAAGTTCGGGTCGAACGAGATGGTCTTCCCCTGGGCCTTCATGGTGCGGGCGGTATGCGCCAGTAGTTCATAAGAGCTGGCAGAAAGCGCTGCCGCTACGCCACTCAGGTGCAGGTGGCGCGCGCTGGCGAAATAGTCCTCGTGATAATCTTCAATGCTGAGGTGGCTGGCAGCGGAACCTTTACGGAAATATTCCACAATGGGATCGGTTCCATTTTCAACCTTAGATTTAAGCTGAAAGCCGGTAGCGTAACGCCCGTCCTGGGTGACTCCCTGCGCATCAATCCCTTCTTTTTCCAGCGACTTAACGATAAAACGGCCAAAGCTGTCGTTGCCAACGCGGCTCACCCAACCGACCTTCAGGCCCAGACGAGCAAGACCGGTCGCTACGTTAAGCTCAGCGCCTGCAACGCGCTTGATAAACTGCTCCACATCCGCCAGTTCGCCGGTTTGCGTGGCGACAAACATCGCCATCGCTTCACCAATAGTGGCCACATCCAGTGAATTTTTCATGCGTTACTCCTCGCGTAACAGCTCGACGTAGTGGCGGGTAACCGCCGCCAAATCCTGCCCTTCCAGGGGGAACTCAATGCCGCGCGGGACATCGTTGGGCAGCGTTTTTAGCAGCGCCAGCCAGCGCGGATCGGCTGTATCAGGTGGTACGGCGCGGTAGCTGTCGCGATGTGCAACTGCGGCTTTGACATGGATATACCCAACGGTTGACGCCAGGTTCTGCGCCGCCTGTTCCGGGGAGTCGCCCACCCACAGCCAGTTGCCCATATCGAAGGTTAAAGATATCGGCAGGTTTTGCGCCTGACAGGCTTCGTTAAAGCGCTGCATCGGCTGCAGGCGTCCGCAGTCGGTCTGATCGTTCTCGACAACCAGCTCCATTCCGCTGTTGTCCAGCCATTGGCGTAGAACGTTGAACTGTTCGGTATGGGAAAAATGGCCGAGGGAGACTTTTAACCACAGTGCCTGCAAGGCCTGCGCTTCCTCAAGTAGTTCTGGAAGACGGGGGTTGAGGTTACCGTCCTCAAGGAACAACGGTTCAGGCGCAGAGTAACAGGCCAGCAGGCCGAAGATTTCGATCGCAGAGGCCATCGTTGACAGCGTTTTCAGCTCGGCCTCGGTTAATAGCTCGCGGCGGATTTCGACGCCGTCAGCACCGGCTTCAGCGATAATGGGCAGCATTGCCGTTTGCCCGCCTGCGGCCCGTACCTGGTCGTGACCGTAAGCGGCTGTGACCACCATAATTTTTCTTTTCATGGAAACTCCAGACTAGCGTTCTTGTTATAACGCCAGATGGAACCGGTTCCAAAGAAAAGCCCATGATGTCGAATTTATGATCACCATCACGAAGGTAATTTAACGGGCGGTAGAGCCTCGCACGATCAGCTCGCCGGAGAAGACCTGTTCCTGAATGGCAGCGGAGCCGCCATCAATCCGGCGCACAACCTGCTCAACGGCGGTGTAACCAATCTGCCAGGTGGGTTGTTTC
Organism: Citrobacter sp. Cpo221; assembly: GCF_030332345.1. NCBI lineage: Bacteria > Pseudomonadati > Pseudomonadota > Gammaproteobacteria > Enterobacterales > Enterobacteriaceae > Citrobacter > Citrobacter sp. Cpo221. The sequence continues at coordinate 221,237 of NZ_JAOWIA010000060.1, read as the reverse complement.
AACGTGGTAATACCAACGCCCGCCAGCTCTGCCCATTCCAGTTCGTCAAAGCCGAGTAAGCCAATGTCGCTCCCCCAGTTGAGGCCAATGCGTTTCAGGGCGCGGGCTACTTGTAGCGTGAGGGCACCGTTGGCAGAGATAACGGCTTTGCGCATGCCACGATGCTGCTGGTGAAACTGGCGCAGGGTGTCGTCCAGTTGCGTATTGTCCGTGAGCGGGACTTCGGCATTTTGCGCGATAACGCCGGGGTATTGCGCGAGCGTGGCGCGAAAAGCGCTCAGGCGTTCGCGGCGGGTATTCACCATGCCGAGTGGTTCGCTGAGGAACAGGATGGCTTCAAAACCTTGTTCGACCAGATGTTCGGTGGCAACCGTTGCCGCCTGGGTGTTATCCAGCCCGACCATATCACAGGCGAAATCGGGAATTTTACGGTCAATCAGCACCATCGGCAGTGCAGACTGTTGCAGGCGATTCAGCCCCTCTTCGCGCATCCCAACGGCGTTGACCACAATCCCTTCGACCTGGTAACTGCGCAGCAGGTCGAGATAATGCAGTTCCTGATCCACTTCGTTGTTGGTGTTACAAACGAGTGGGGTAAAGCCCTTATCGCGACAGGCGGCTTCAATACCGCTTAACACGTTGACAGAGTAGGGATTGGTAATATCGGCGATGATCAGGCCAATCAGGCGGGTACGACCGTGTTTCAGGCCCCTCGCCATCAGGCTGGGACGGTAGTCGAGATCGGCAATGGCTTGTTCAATGCGGGCCAGCAGCGCGTCGGAAAGCAGGTGCTTTTCACCGTTGAGATAACGTGAAATGCTGGTCTTGCCGGTTTTTGCGGCTTTCGCCACATCGCTGATGGTTGCCCGTGTTGATTTGCTCATCGCTGATTTCCCTGAATTTGGTGACAACACCTTAACGCGAAAATCAACGATGGCAAGTGCTTCATGCCGGATGGGCGCGGACTGTCTCCATCCGGCACAAAACGTTACTGGATCGGGCTTAAGGTAATCTCTACGCGACGGTTTTGCGCTTTACCTTCCGCCGTGCTGTTGCTGGCGATTGGATTTGCCGGGCCCATACCCTGAGTGCGGATGCGGTTAGCTGCGACCCCTTGAGTGATCAAGGCGCTGGCTACGGAGTCTGCGCGCTGCTGCGACAGACGCATATTCAGATCCTGGCTGCCGGTGCTGTCGGTGAAGCCCAGTACGTTGACGGCGGTTTTATTGTACTCTTTCAGTACCATCGCCACGCCGGTCAGGGTGTTAGCACCCGCAGGCTTCAGGTTGGCACTGCTGCTGTCGAAGGTGACGTTGTTTGGCATGTTCAGAATGATGTTATCGCCACTGCGTGTCACGCTGACGCCCGTTCCCTGCATTTTTTCGCGCAGTTTCGCTTCCTGCACGTCCATGTAATAGCCGATACCACCGCCAACGGCCGCGCCAGCCGCTGCGCCAATCAGTGCGCCTTTGCCGCGATCTTTCTTCGAAGAAGAGAGTGCGCCAATGCCCGCGCCGACCAGAGAGCCAATACCTGCGCCAATGCCGGATTTACCCGCTTCGCGTTCGCCGGTGTAAGGGTTTGTTGTGCAGCCAGAAACCGCCAGGGCGCCGCTCACGATGGCAGCAATAACAAATACACGTTTCTTCATCTTAATTCCTTAATGACTTTTTCTTCTTTGCCACAGCGACCGTGGCGGTTGATTATGACGTGTGAACATGAAGAAAATTCCAGGGAAGACTCTGAAATTTGTAAGTAACATTGAACGGCATAATAAATAAGCCGTTACATCGCATTCAGGAGCGCCATCTTGGCTAATTCACCCGCACATTACTCGGTGTTAACCGCCGCCCACTGGGGACCAATCCTCGTCGACACTGATGGTGAGACGGTTTTCTCCTCGCGTGGCGCGCTGCCCACCGCTCATCCCAACTCTTTGCAAACCGTGGTGCGCGACCAGGTTCACAGTAAAACGCGGGTACGTTTTCCGATGGTGCGTAAAGGGTTTCTCGCCTCGCCGGAGAACCCACAGGGCGTACGTGGGCAGGATGAGTTTGTTCGCGTCAGTTGGGACGACGCGCTGAATCTTATCCATACGCAGCATAAACGCATCCGTGACAGCTACGGCCCGGCCTCAATTTTTGCCGGTTCGTACGGCTGGCGTTCCAACGGCGTGTTACACAAAGCGGCGACCCTGTTACAGCGTTATATGGCGCTGGCGGGCGGTTATACCGGGCATCTGGGGGATTACTCGACGGGGGCTGCGCAGGCGATCATGCCGTACGTGGTGGGCGGGAACGAAGTTTACCAGCAGCAAACCAGCTGGCCGGTGGTGCTGGAGAACAGCGAAGTGGTGGTGTTGTGGAGCGCCAATCCGCTCAACACTCTCAAGATTGCCTGGAACGCGTCCGATGAGCAGGGCCTCGCGTACTTTGAGGCATTGCGCGACAGCGGTAAACGGTTGATCTGTATCGATCCGATGCGATCGGAAAGCGTCGATTTCTTTGGCGATAAGATGGAATGGATTGCCCCGCATATGGGGACCGACGTAGCGCTGATGCTGGGCATCGCGCATACGCTGGTGGAAAACGGCTGGCATGACGAGGACTTTCTCGCCCGGTGTACCACCGGATATGACCGTTTTGCCGACTATCTGCTGGGTAAATCTGATGATGTTGCAAAAACGGCAGAATGGGCGGCAGATATTTGTGGCATTCCGGCGGCGAAGATACGCGAACTTGCGGCGATATTTCACCAAAATACCACCATGCTGATGGCCGGATGGGGCATGCAGCGCCAGCAGTATGGCGAGCAGAAACACTGGATGATTGTCACCCTGGCCGCCATGCTCGGACAAATCGGGACGCCAGGCGGCGGTTTTGGGCTGTCGTACCATTTTGCCAACGGCGGCAACCCAACGCGCCGGGCTGCGGTACTGGCTTCAATGCAAGGCAGCGTTAAAGGCGGCACCGACGCAGTAGATAAAATTCCGGTGGCACGAATTGTTGAAGCGCTGGAGAACCCCGGTGGTTTTTACCAGCACAACGGCATGGACCGTCATTTCCCGGACATTCGCATGTTGTGGTGGGCGGGTGGCGCTAACTTCACCCATCATCAGGACACTAACCGTTTAATTCGCGCCTGGCAAAAACCGGAGCTGGTGGTCATCTCGGAGTGTTTCTGGACCGCAGCAGCAAAGCATGCCGATATCGTGCTGCCAGCAACCACCTCCTTTGAGCGTAATGATTTGACCATGACCGGCGATTACAGCAACCAGCACCTGGTGCCGATGAAGCAGGTCGTACCGCCGCAGGACGAAGCGCGAAATGATTTTGATGTCTTTGCCGAGCTGAGTGAGCGCTGGGAAAAGGGCGGATATGAACGGTTCACCGAAGGTAAAAGCGAACTGGCGTGGCTGGAGACTTTTTACAATATTGCCGGGCAACGTGGGGCCAGTCAGCAGGTGACATTGCCGCCTTTCGCCGAGTTTTGGCAGCGCAACGCCCTGATCGAAATGCCGGAAAACGCCGCCAGCGCACAGTTTATCCGTTTTGCGGATTTTCGCCGCGACCCGCAGGCGCATCCGCTGAAAACGGACAGCGGAAAAATTGAAATCTACTCCGCGAGGATTGCAGGTTACGGCTACGCGGACTGCGGGGGGCACCCGATGTGGCTGGAGCCGGATGAGTGGTTCGGTAACGCCGAACCGGACCAGCTACAGCTGCTTTCCGCCCATCCGGCGCACCGTTTGCATAGTCAGCTTAACTACAGTGCGCTACGTGAGCAGTACGCGGTAGCGGATCGTGAGCCGATAACGATTCATCCGCAGGACGCCCACGCGCGCGGCATTGCGGATGGCGATACGGTCAGGGTGTGGAACCAGCGCGGGCAAGTTCTGGCGGGCGCGGTGGTGACGGCGGGTATTAAACCCGGCGTCATCTGTATTCATGAAGGCGCGTGGCCTGATTTGGATCTCGCAGCGAACGGTATTTGTAAAAATGGCGCCGTCAACGTGCTGACCAAAGATCTCCCCAGCTCGAAGCTGGGGAATGGCTGCGCGGGCAACACAGCGCTGGCGTGGCTCGAAAAATACAGCGGACCAACGTTGACGCTTACAGCGTTTGATCCGCCTGCCAGCCCATAATCCACGTGGGATGGTGAGTCTCTTCCTGCCATGCGCCGTCTTCAATGCGAAAACCCAGCGCATGGTAGAAGTTCACCGCTGATTGATTCTTCTGGTAGACCTCAAGGCTGAGTATCGAAAAGCGCTGCTGGACATGCTGCACCAGCGCTTTGCCGATCCCGCTTCTGATGGCGGCAGGTGCGACAAACAGCGCGCCGAGAAAGCGGTCATCAATCACGCTGGCAAAGCCTTTGAGCTCGCCTTCTTCTTCCCAAACCCAGGTTTGCGCGGCTGGCAGATAAACATCCCGCACCACGGATTCACTTTCGCGCCAGTAGCGCTCTTCGATAAACGGATGGGCATGGATTGTGCTTTCCATCCACAGCGCCAGAATTGACGGCAGATCTTCAGCCTTGGATTCACGAATCATGTTGTTCTCCCGGATAACAGATGCAGCTGGTGACATGGTCGTTGACCAGGCCGCACGCCTGCATAAAGGAGTAACAAATGGTGGTGCCGACAAACTTAAATCCGCGTTTTTTTAACGCTTTAGACAGCGCGTCTGACGCAGGCGTGGAGGTGGGAATATCACTCAGGTTGGCGGCGCGAGTCACTTGCGGTTGGTTATCAACAAATGACCAGACGAATTCGCTAAACGACTCTCCGTTTTGCGCCATCGTCAGAAAAGCGCGAGCGTTGCCGATAATGGCCTGAATTTTTCCGCGATGACGAATAATGCCGGCATCCAGTACCAGCCTTTCCACATCCTCTTCGGTCATGGCCGCCACTTTTTCCGGATCAAAATGGTGGAAAGCGTGGCGATAATTTTCCCGTTTCTTGAGTACGGTAATCCACGATAACCCGGCCTGCTGACCTTCCAGGCAGATCATTTCGAACAGTTTATTACCATCAGTTTCGGGGACGCCCCATTCCTTGTCGTGGTAGGCAATGTAAAGTGGATCCTGGCTGACCCATCCGCAACGCTGCATATTCTTCCTCGCTGTTTTTACTGGCGTAAAAATTTCATTCGGCCCGCCTTGACGCGCCAGCTAAAAAGACAATATTTAATACAGGGCCTGATGGGCCCGATATCCTTCACACAATGACAATAATATCGCCGAATTCGGCTCTTTTCTGGAGTCGCGTTGATGATTATAAGAAACAGTAGTGGTCGCCAAAGGTTAACTCTGGCGAGCGTCGTAGTTTGTGCGCTGTCCATCAATACAGCATATGGCTGGCAACAAGAATATATCGTTGATGCTATGTCAGGGCATACGGCTGAACGTTATACATGGGACAGCGATCACCAACCACGTTATAACGACATTCTGGAAGAACGTATTCGTTCCACTCAGAACGTGGCGGGTCCCGTGGTGAATCTTGCGGATGAGACGCCTATGGATGCGACCAGCGGCATGAGTATGGGCTGGAACTTCCCGCTGTCCAGGCAGGTAACGACCGGTCCGGTTGCCGCACTGCATTATGACGGTTCAACCACATCTACTTACAACGAATTTGGCGACAGCGCGACTTCGGTAACGCAGAACGATCCGCTGTGGCATGCCAGCGTGAGCTCGTTGGGCTGGCGAGTCAATTCGCAGTTCGGTGATGTGCGACCGTGGGCGCAAATCAGCTATAACCAGCAGTTTGGCGAGAATATCTGGAAGGCGCAGTCGGGTCTCAGCCGCATGTCAGCAGCGGGTCAGGACGGTAACTGGGTGGATGTTACCGTCGGTGCGGATATGCTGTTGAACCCGCACATGGCGGCTTACGCAGCGCTTTCGCAGGCTGAAAACAGCACCAACAACAGCGACTATATGTACACCATGGGAGTGAGCGCCAAATTTTAACGTAAGTAATCAGCACATAAACATCTTGATTACATATTGAGATCAACAATCACACGCACTCCAGCGATAGCGTGTACTAACTCATGCGATAAAATTCAGTAACCCGACTTTTTGTCTCGTCATTCATTCCACATTCCAGGCATTTCATTCCGTCCTGGCGGCATTTCATGCCGTTTTCTCCTGCTCATAAAAGCGCTTCGGTATGGTTGTTGGCAGAGAATTTCCCATTTTGTTTATGCAGGAAGACTGCCATGAAAACTTCTGATTATCAGCGTACCCGCTGGCTGACACTGATCGGCACCATCATTACTCAATTTGCTTTAGGTTCTGTTTATACCTGGAGCCTGTTTAACGGTGCGCTCTCTTCTAAGCTTGATGCGCCAGTGAGTCAGGTTGCCTTTTCCTTTGGCCTGCTGAGCCTCGGGCTGGCAATTTCTTCTTCCGTCGCCGGGAAACTGCAGGAACGTTTTGGCGTGAAACGCGTCACCATGGCCTCCGGTATTTTACTGGGTGTCGGCTTCTTCTTAACCGCCCACTCTGACAGCCTGATTATGCTGTGGCTGAGCGCCGGTGTATTGGTCGGTCTGGCGGATGGAGCAGGCTACCTGTTAACACTTTCCAACTGTGTAAAATGGTTCCCTGAGCGTAAAGGGCTGATTTCCGCCTTTGCCATCGGTTCTTACGGTCTTGGCAGCCTCGGTTTTAAATTCATCGACAGCCAACTGTTGAGCACTGTGGGTCTGGAAAAAACCTTCATGATTTGGGGCGCGATTGTGCTGGTGATGATCGTATTTGGCTCCACGCTGATGAAAGACGCGCCGAATCAGGAAGTGAAAACGAAAAATGGCGTGGTTGAGAATGACTACACCCTGGCGCAGTCCATGCGTAAACCGCAGTACTGGATGCTGGCAGTGATGTTCCTGACGGCGTGTATGAGTGGGCTGTATGTGATTGGCGTGGCGAAAGATATTGCACAAAGCCTGGCGCATATGGATGTGGCAACGGCGGCAAATGCGGTCACCGTCATTTCTATAGCTAACCTGTCCGGTCGTCTGGTTCTGGGGATTCTGTCCGACAAAATCTCTCGTATTCGCGTTATCACCATTGGGCAGGTCGTTTCGCTGGTCGGTATGGCGGCACTGCTGTTCGCCCCGCTGAATGATGTGACCTTCTTTGCGGCGATTGCCTGTGTAGCATTTAACTTTGGCGGTACCATCACCGTGTTCCCGTCACTGGTGAGCGAGTTCTTCGGTTTGAACAACCTGGCTAAAAACTATGGTGTCATTTACTTAGGTTTCGGTATCGGCAGCATTTGTGGTTCCATTATCGCCTCGCTGTTCGGCGGTTTCTATGTGACCTTCTGCGTTATCTTTGCGCTGTTAATCATCTCACTGGCACTCTCCACCACCATCCGCCAGCCACAGCGTAGCGTATATACCGAGGCGCACGCCTAAACCTATTAGTAGTCTGATTAATACCTGGCGCATATATTTACAAAAATATATGCGCCATTTGCATTCTCCATAAGCACTTTTTCACCCTCCTGTGGTCTACTTACCCGCGCCCGTAGACATTTCACCTCTGCTGTTGTCGCATTTTCCCCTGCCTGGTCTGTTTGACTACTGCACAGGGTGTTTTTATCCCGATTCCCAGGGTTTGTTTGCATGAGATACATTAAGTCGATGACGCAGCAGAAACTCAGTTTCCTGCTGGCAATCTATATCGGTTTGTTTATGAACTGTGCTGTATTTTTCCGGCGCTTTAGCGGATATGCACACGAGTTTACCGTCTGGAAAGGACTCTCTGCGGTTGTTGAATTAGCCGGCACTGTTCTGGTGACCTTCTTTTTACTACGGCTTCTCTCTTTATTTGGTCGGCGCGCCTGGCGTGTCCTGACAACCTTAGTGGTGCTGTGTTCTGCCGGTGCCAGCTATTACATGACCTTCCTGAATGTGGTAATTGGTTACGGTATTATTGCCTCCGTAATGACCACGGATATTGATTTATCGAAAGAAGTTGTTGGCTGGCATTTTGTCGTGTGGCTGGTTTCGGTCAGCATTTTACCGTTGGTTCTGATTTGGAGTAATCGCTGCCGCTATACCCTGATGAAACAGATCCGTACGCCTGGCATGAGATGGCGTAGCGTGGCGGTGGTATTGTTGGCTGGCTTGATGGTATGGGCGCCGATTCGCCTGCTGAGCATGCAACAGAGAAGCGTTGAGCGAGCAACGGGAATCGATTTACCCAGCTATGGCGGGGTAGTGGCGAATTCCTATCTGCCGTCAAACTGGCTCTCCGCGCTGGGTCTGTACGCCTGGGCACAGGTGGATGAATCCTCAGACAACAAATCGTTGATGAACCCGGCGAAGAAGTTTACCTATGTTGCCCCCAAAAACCTCGACGACACCTATGTGGTCTTTATTATCGGCGAAACGACCCGCTGGGATCATATGGGGATTTTTGGCTATGAGCGTAATACCACGCCAAGGCTCGCCCAGGAGAAAAATCTGGCCGCCTTCCGTGGATATTCCTGTGATACGGCAACAAAACTTTCGCTGCGTTGTATGTTCGTGCGTGAGGGTGGGGCAGAAGAAAACCCGCAGCGTACTCTGAAAGAACAAAACGTCTTCTCCGTGCTCGGCCAGTTAGGGTTCAAGACCGATCTTTACGCGATGCAAAGCGAGATGTGGTTCTACAGTAACACCATGGCGGAGAACATCGCCTATCGTGAGCAGATTGGCGCAGAGCCGCGCAACCGTGGCAAGAACGTTGACGATATGCTGTTGATTACCGAGATGCAGCAGTCTCTACAAAATAATGAAGATGGTGGCAAGCATCTGATTATTCTGCATACTAAGGGCTCGCATTTTAACTACACCCAGCGCTACACCCGCGAATATGCGCAGTGGAAGCCGGAATGTGTCAATGTTGATAGTGGCTGCTCGAAGGCCCAGATGATCAACTCATTCGATAACTCGGTAACCTATGTTGATCACTTTATTACCAAAGTGTTTGATCAACTACGCGATAAGAAAGCGATCGTGTTCTACGCCGCCGATCACGGTGAGTCGATTAACGAGCGCGAGCACCTGCACGGTACGCCGCGTAAAATGGCGCCACCTGAGCAGTTCCGCGTTCCTATGATGGTGTGGATGTCTGACAAGTATCTGGATGACCCCGACCATGCGAAGGCGTTTGCACACCTTAAGCAAGAAGCTGATATGAAGGTGCCGCGTCGTCATGTTGAACTGTACGACACCATTTTGGGTTGCCTCGGTTATACCTCGCCAAATGGTGGTATTAACGAGAATAACAACTGGTGCCGTATCCCGGACGCGAATAAGGCTACAGCCCAGTAACTGAGCTGCTGACTTTCTCACCGATCAAATGGCATTTTGATACTAAGGGATTGACGGGCGCGCAGCTGAGCAGTAAGATGCGCCCCGCATTCGGTGATTGGCGCAGCCTGGTAGCGCACTTCGTTCGGGACGAAGGGGTCGGAGGTTCGAATCCTCTATCACCGACCAAATTTAAAAAGCCCGCTCTTTGAGCGGGCTTTTTGCATTGGTGGCTTTTGTAGGCCTGATAAGCGAAGCGCCATCAGGCAAAACATTGCAGCGTTTTGGCATTGCCGGATGCGGCGCAAGCGCCTTATCCGGCCTACAGGTGAAGCGCCATCAGGCAAAACATTGCAGCGTTTTGGCATTGCCGGATGCGGCGCAAGCGCCTTATCCGGCCTACAGGTGAAGCGCCATCAGGCAAAACATTGCAGCGTTTTGGCATTGCCGGATGCGGCGCAAGCGCCTTATCCGGCCTACAGGTGAAGCGCCATCAGGCAAAACATTGCAGCGTTTTGGTATTGCCGGATGGCGGCGCAAGCGCTTTATCCGGCCTACAGGCGAAGCGCTGGCAGGGCGTATTTTTGTTTTTCCGACCCCATGTTTGACCTTCATTTTATCTGCAAAAATTGTGCACCACTTCCCACTGACTGTTAACGATTCTGTGACATATTCCATTGCCTTTTTTTATATTTGCTTGAAACTTTTTTTGCGCTACTTATGGCTGAAGCTGGCATTTTACGCTGTGCGCTTTAACGTTCATGGTATTAATCGCTCAGATATGCAGCATTAATTTAGAAAGTTTGAATAAATTGCATAAATGTTAATCACCAAATGTTGCGAAATATGAAGATGTTTATTCTGGCATAGTACGCGTAGCACAAATTTCCCTGCTGAAAATGTCCTTCCGCACTTTTTTTAATCTTTGTTTGTGAATTCTCACCGTTGGCGTAAATCACGGTGACCTGTATTGACGTTTTCACATTCTGTTGACAGATTGTAGGGTATGAGGGGCATTTCATGGAGAATCCGCACTGCAACTCAGTCGCTTATGTGAACGGAATCCCCATCCTCTTAACGCCGACCCGGCCGGGTAAAAAACAAAAAAGGCCAGGCGGTGCAAACCCACTGCAAAGGGTAAAACAACAAACATCACATTTGGAGCAGAAGAATGAGTATTTCCTTGAAGAAGTCAGGGATGCTGAAGCTTGGTCTGAGCCTGGTGGCTATGACCGTCGCAGCAAGCGTACAGGCTAAAACTCTGGTTTATTGTTCAGAAGGATCTCCTGAAGGCTTTAACCCGCAGCTTTTCACCTCTGGCACCACCTATGATGCCAGCTCCGTACCGATCTATAACCGCCTGGTTGAGTTCAAAACCGGTACGACTGAAGTGATCCCGGGCCTTGCTGAGAAGTGGGAAATCAGCGAAGACGGCAAAACCTACACCTTCCACCTGCGTCAGGGCGTGAAGTGGCAGGACAACAAAGAATTTAAACCGACGCGCGATTTTAACGCCGATGACGTGGTGTTCTCTTTCGATCGTCAAAAAAATGCCCAGAACCCGTACCATAAAGTCTCTGGCGGCAGCTATGAATACTTCGAAGGGATGGGTCTGCCGGATCTGATCTCCGAAGTGAAAAAAGTGGACGATAAAACCGTTCAGTTCGTGCTGACTCGCCCGGAAGCGCCGTTCCTGGCTGACCTGGCGATGGACTTCGCTTCTATTCTTTCCAAAGAATATGCTGACAACATGCTGAAAGCCGGTTCTCCGGAGAAAGTGGATCTGAACCCAATCGGGACCGGTCCGTTCCAGCTGCAGCAGTACCAGAAAGACTCCCGTATTCTGTATAAAGCATTCGAAGGTTACTGGGGCACCAAGCCGCAGATCGACCGTCTGGTCTTCTCCATTACGCCTGACGCTTCCGTGCGTTACGCCAAACTGCAGAAAAACGAGTGCCAGGTGATGCCGTACCCGAACCCGGCAGACATCGCGCGCATGAAGCAGGATAAAAACATCAACCTGATGGAACAGGCGGGTCTGAACGTTGGCTACCTCTCTTTCAACACCGAGAAGAAACCGTTTGATGACGTGAAAGTCCGTCAGGCGCTGACCTACGCGGTAAACAAAGAAGCGATCATCAAAGCGGTTTATCAGGGCGCTGGCGTTGCCGCGAAAAACCTGATCCCGCCGACCATGTGGGGCTATAACGATGACGTTAAAGACTACACCTACGATCCTGAGAAGGCCAAAGCGCTGCTGAAGGAAGCGGGTCAGGACAAAGGCTTTACCGTTGAGCTGTGGGCTATGCCGGTACAGCGTCCATATAACCCGAACGCACGTCGTATGGCAGAAATGGTTCAGGCTGACTGGGCGAAAATTGGCGTTCAGGCCAAGATTGTGACCTACGAGTGGGGCGAGTATCTGAAACGCGCCAAAGCGGGTGAACATCAGGCGGTGATGATGGGCTGGACCGGCGACAACGGGGATCCGGACAACTTCTTCGCCACCTTGTTCAGCTGTGCGGCAGCGAAAGACGGTTCCAACTACTCTCGCTGGTGCTACAAGCCGTTTGAAGACCTGATCCAGCCGGCGCGTGCGACCGACGATCACAACAAACGTATTGAACTGTACAAGCAAGCTCAGGTTGTTATGCACGACCAGGCTCCGGCTCTGATTGTTGCTCACTCCACCGTGTACGAACCAGTGCGTAAAGAAGTGAAAGGCTATGTGGTTGATCCATTAGGCAAACACCACTTCGAAAACGTCTCTGTCGAATAATTAAAAGCAATTAAGGAAGCGCTGCGCCCCGGTGATGTGTAGGCCGGATAAGCGCAGCGCCCTCCGGCGTAATGCTTTACCCGCGATGCAGTTTGCGTGGGATAAGATTTGTGAGCAATACAGACTCACGGTTCCAGGCCGTGCGTCATTAGAGAGAATCCGGGTTATGTTGCAGTTCATTCTCCGACGTTTGGGACTCGTCATCCCCACGTTTATCGGTATCACTCTTCTCACCTTTGCCTTCGTCCATATGATCCCCGGCGATCCGGTTATGATCATGGCGGGTGAACGTGGGATCTCCCCTGAGCGTCATGCTCAACTGTTGGCTGAACTCGGTCTGGATAAGCCGATGTGGCAGCAGTACCTCCACTATATCTGGGGGGTTATGCATGGTGATTTAGGTATCTCACTGAAAAGCCGCTTACCGGTATGGGAAGAGTTCGTACCTCGCTTCAAAGCAACGCTGGAACTCGGCGTCTGCGCGATGATTTTCGCCGTCGCAGTGGGTATCCCAGTGGGTGTACTTGCTGCCGTTAAGCGCGGCTCTATTTTCGATCATACCGCCGTTGGCCTGGCGCTGACCGGTTACTCCATGCCGATTTTCTGGTGGGGCATGATGCTGATCATGCTGGTTTCCGTGCAGTGGAACCTGACGCCAGTTTCTGGGCGGGTGAGCGACATGGTGTTCCTTGATGATTCCAATCCGCTAACCGGCTTTATGCTTATCGACACCGCCATCTGGGGTGAAGAGGGCAACTTTATTGATGCGTTGGCGCATATGATCCTGCCTGCGATGGTGCTGGGTACCATTCCTCTGGCGGTCATTGTGCGTATGACCCGTTCATCGATGCTGGAAGTGCTGGGTGAAGATTACATCCGTACCGCGCGCGCCAAAGGCCTGACCCGTATGCGCGTCATCATTATTCACGCTCTGCGTAACGCGATGCTGCCCGTGGTGACCGTTATCGGCCTGCAGGTTGGTACGTTGCTGGCCGGGGCGATCCTGACCGAGACCATCTTCTCGTGGCCGGGACTGGGGCGCTGGCTGATCGATGCGCTGCAACGCCGCGATTATCCGGTGGTGCAGGGCGGGGTGCTGCTGGTCGCGACGATGATTATCCTCGTCAACCTGCTGGTAGACCTGCTGTACGGCGTGGTGAACCCGCGTATTCGGCATAAGAAGTAAGGGGCCATCATGTCACAGGTTACTGAAAATAAAGTTATTGCTGCACCGGTGCCGATGACTCCGTTGCAGGAGTTCTGGCACTATTTTAAACGCAACAAAGGTGCGGTTGTTGGGCTGGTGTACGTTGTGGTGATGATCCTGATTGCGGTCTTTGCCAACGTCCTCGCACCCTACAACCCGGCAGACCAGTTCCGCGATACGCTGCTGGCTCCTCCCGCGTGGCAGGAAGGCGGTACCATGGCGCATCTGTTTGGTACTGATGATGTAGGCCGCGACGTGCTGTCCCGCCTGATGTACGGTGCGCGTCTGTCGCTGTTGGTCGGCTGTCTGGTGGTAGTTCTCTCCCTGCTGATGGGCGTGGTTCTTGGGCTGATCGCCGGTTACTTTGGCGGGATTGTCGATAACGTCATCATGCGTGTGGTCGATATCATGCTGGCATTGCCGAGCCTGTTGCTGGCGCTGGTGCTGGTGGCGGTATTTGGCCCCTCGATTGGCAACGCCGCGCTGGCGCTGACGTTTGTGGCATTGCCGCACTATGTGCGTCTGACGCGCGCCGCCGTGCTGGTGGAGGTTAACCGCGACTACGTCACTGCATCTCGCGTGGCGGGAGCCGGCGCGATGCGCCAGATGTTCGTCAACATTCTTCCTAACTGTCTTGCGCCGCTGATTGTTCAGGCGTCGCTTGGCTTCTCTAACGCCATTCTCGATATGGCTGCCCTCGGCTTCCTGGGGATGGGCGCACAGCCGCCTACGCCGGAATGGGGCACCATGCTCTCTGACGTTCTACAGTTTGCCCAAAGCGCCTGGTGGGTCGTGACCTTCCCGGGGCTGGCGATCCTGTTGACGGTGCTGGCATTTAACCTGATGGGTGACGGTCTGCGTGACGCGCTCGATCCCAAACTGAAGCAGTAAGAGGTTCGAGATGGCGTTATTAAATGTAGATAAATTATCGGTGCATTTCGGCGACGTAGGTTCCGAATTCCGCGCCGTAGACCGCATTAGCTACAGTGTGAATCAGGGTGAAGTGGTTGGCATTGTAGGAGAGTCCGGCTCTGGTAAGTCTGTCAGTTCGCTGGCGATTATGGGACTGATTGACTACCCTGGCCGCGTTATGGCCGAAAATCTGGAGTTTAATGGTCGCGACCTGAAGCGCATTTCTGAGAAAGAGCGTCGCCAGTTAGTGGGCGCGGAAGTGGCGATGATCTTCCAGGACCCGATGACCAGCCTTAATCCCTGCTATACCGTCGGCTACCAGATTATGGAAGCCATCAAGGTGCACCAGGGCGGCAACAAAAAAACGCGTATTCAGCGGGCAATTGACCTGCTGACGCTGGTGGGGATCCCCGATCCGGCCTCGCGTCTGGATGTCTATCCGCACCAGTTGTCCGGGGGGATGAGCCAGCGCGTGATGATCGCGATGGCGATTGCCTGTCGTCCGAAACTGCTGATTGCCGACGAACCGACAACGGCGTTGGATGTGACTATTCAGGCGCAGATCATCGAGCTACTGCTGGAATTGCAGCAAAAAGAGAACATGGCGCTGGTCTTAATCACCCACGATCTGGCGCTGGTGGCTGAAGCGGCACACAAAATCATCGTGATGTACGCCGGCCAGGTGGTAGAAACCGGAGCCGCGCAGGATATCTTCCGCGCGCCGCGTCATCCTTACACCCAGGCGCTGCTGCGTGCGCTGCCTGAGTTTGCTCAGGATAAAGCACGTCTGGCCTCGCTGCCGGGCGTGGTTCCCGGGAAATATGACCGCCCGAGCGGCTGTTTGCTGAACCCACGCTGCCCCTATGCGACCGACAAATGCCGCGCTGAAGAACCTGAACTGAACCTGCTGGAAGGCGGTCGTCAGTCGAAATGCCACTACCCACTTGATGATGCCGGGAGGCCTGGGCTATGAGTACGCAAAAGGCCGCTTTGTCACAGCCGCTGTTACAGGCTATTGATCTGAAAAAACACTACCCGGTGAAAAAGGGCATGTTCGCCCCGGAGCGCCTGGTGAAAGCGCTGGACGGCGTCTCCTTTACCTTAGAACGCGGTAAAACGCTGGCGGTGGTAGGCGAGTCGGGCTGTGGGAAATCCACCCTTGGCCGCCTGCTGACGATGATTGAAGTCCCGACCGGCGGTGAGCTGTATTACCAGGGACAGGATCTGCTTAAGCACGACCCGCAGGCGCAAAAGCTGCGTCGGCAGAAAATCCAGATTGTATTCCAGAACCCGTACGGTTCCCTGAACCCGCGTAAAAAAGTGGGACAGATTCTGGAAGAGCCGCTGCTGATCAACTCCACGCTCAGCAAAGAGGAGCGTCGTGAAAAAGCATTGGCGATGATGGCGAAAGTGGGGCTGAAAACCGAGCACTACGACCGCTATCCGCATATGTTCTCCGGCGGTCAGCGTCAGCGTATTGCCATCGCTCGCGGTCTGATGCTTGACCCGGACGTGGTGATTGCCGATGAACCGGTCTCAGCGCTGGACGTTTCGGTGCGTGCGCAGGTGCTGAATCTGATGATGGATTTGCAGCAGGAACTGGGGCTGTCATACGTCTTTATCTCGCACGACCTGTCGGTTGTCGAGCACATTGCCGATGAAGTGATGGTGATGTATTTAGGCCGCTGTGTGGAGAAAGGGACGAAGGACCAAATCTTCAATAATCCGCGTCATCCGTACACGCAAGCGCTGCTCTCCGCAACACCGCGCCTGAACCCGGACGATCGCCGTGAGCGTATCAAGCTGACCGGTGAACTGCCAAGCCCGCTGAATCCGCCGCCGGGCTGTGCGTTCAACGCCCGCTGCCGTCGTCGCTTTGGTCCGTGTACCCAGCTTCAACCGCAGTTGAAAGATTACGGCGGTCAACTGGTAGCTTGTTTTGCCGTTGACCAGGATGAAAACCCACAGCAATAAACCTGGGTTATGACCCGATAACCGGAGCCTTGTGCTCCGGTTTTTTTATATTTTCTCTTTACGTCCACAATGTGAGTCCTTTGGCAGAACATTATTCCACAGCGTCTAGAATGTAGTCAGATTTCCTCTAGTCACAGAAATATCTATTTCGCAGTTGCTAACTACCAGGAGCAAATGTGGTCACGATACGCTGGGATATTAAAACAATTGATCGTCTGTCGATGGTTGAGGATGTCCTGAAGGAATTTTCCTGCTGTGATATCAATATCATCTCCATGAAAGTGACGCCTGGGCGGATCCTGATTAAATCCTGGTGCCGCCAGCTACAGGATATTTCCTGTGTGCAATCCTGTTTAAGCCAGCGCGCCGATATTATTAATGTTGCTTATCTCTGTGAGGAGATAAGCGAGCTGTCAACGCCGGAGCCGGAACGCCCGCGCTATTTCTCTGACATTATTTGCAGCAGCCAGAGCATGCACGCGCTTATCGAAAAGGCGATAAAAATTGCCGACAGCAAATATACCGTTCTGATCCGTGGCGATACGGGGACTGGTAAAGAGCTGCTGGCCCGGGCTATCCATAATTCCGGGCAGCGACGTTTTTATCCGTTTATTCCGGTCAACTGCTCTGCGCTACCTGAGTCGCTAATGGAGAGTGAATTCTTTGGCTATGAGAAAGGGGCTTTCAGCGGCGCGGATTGTAAAGGCAAAAAAGGGCTGTTTGAAATGGCCGATAAAGGCACCCTTTTTCTCGATGAGTTTGGCGAAATGTCGCTGAGCTTACAGGCTAAACTCCTGCGCGTGCTTCAGGATGGCGGGATTCGGCGCGTTGGCGGGGCACATATTATTCCGGTCAATGTGCGCATTATTGTGGCAACCAATGCCAATCTGGAAGAGATGGTGGAACAACGTCTGCTGCGCGCCGATCTCTATTACCGCATCAACGTGCTTTCACTGACCATCCCACCTTTGCGCGAGCGCCCACAGGATATCAGCCTGCTGATTCGCCACTTTGTGCAGAAATACGCGAAGGAATTCCAGCGGCGGATCATTCTGGATAAAGCCTGTTTTGATGCCCTGCACCATCACACCTGGCCGGGAAACGTGCGCGAACTGGAAAATACCATTATTCGCCTGATGCTGATGGCTGAATCCGATGTTATTACGCGGGAAGAATTAGGGATGGTGAATTTGCCTGCCGTTGAGCGGGGCGCGACAGAACGTCCTTTTAAAGAGCAGGTTCTGTGTGCTGAACGCCAGCTCATTGAACAGATGGTGGAAGATAATGTGTCGTCACGGCATATTGCCAAAGCGCTGGGCGTGTCGCACACCACGGTGCTGAATAAAATTCGCGGCTATCAGCTGGAGAGTGTGGGTTAAGCGCCGCCAGCGTCTGACGGCGCGATATACGTGGGTTATTCAATCAGCTTCAATAAGGGCGACAGGCACAGCAGAATTCCGTACAGCAGGATCAACCAGGTTTTCAGCCCGCGTAGTTTTTCCAGTTGCGTTACTTTATAGATCAGGAAGAACGGAATAATACACGACACAATCCCGTAAAGCGGACTACCTAGCTGGAAGAATACCAGTACCGATACGCGAAATGACACCCAAATGACCAGAGTGATAACAATAAAGGTGCAAATACCCAGCGTGAGTACTAACGGATTAATTTTCTCAACGTCAATGACGCGGCTCAGAACGTTGAGAATAATACCTTTGATCGCCTCGTGGAATCCCAGATAAATACCAAAGAACGCGGTTAATACGGCGAAGATATTTAATACTGTTGAGGTGATATGAATAATCTGCCCAGGAATGACCTGAGCCGCCAGTGCCAGTGCGGAAATATTTTGTTCGAAAGCCGAAACGGCCTCTTCATGGCTAATAGAAAAGGTAAAAGAGAAGGAGAAAAACAGAATGACAGCAATCAGAGTAATGTAACTGATGCGATGCGTACGGATTGCCATACGCGTAGCCAGCACCCGATCCGTCACCCGTTTGCGGTAGGCGATGTTCATTGGGTTCAACACCTGAATAAACACCGCTGAGAAGAAGCAGAACGGGATGGTTAGCAGTACATCACGAAAGAAGACCGATGCTTCAGGGAAGGCGCTGATATTAGCGAAGTTCCAGTGCGGAACCATCGCAAAACCAAATACGATGATGATACCTACTTTGACCACCACCATCGGGCCGGAGATTTTGAACAGCAGCTTTTCTCCCCCGGAAGCAATGGCGACCAGCACGGCAAAAATGGCCACTTTATAGATTATCGACTGCGAAAGATCGGCCTCGGTCAAGCCGAAGGTTTTGATATATGAGGCGCTGTCAAAAACCACGGATAAGGAATAAATAAATATGCCGTGAATAATCATCAGAAAATAGATGACGCCAAGAAATACGCCCCAGTTTTTTCCAAGGTAATGACTTATAATATCCGTATAGTCATTGCAGGTTTCGCTTTCTGATAATGTTTTTAAATAAATATCCTGCACAATATAAGTTGCCGGATAAGCAATAATAAAGGCAACGATAAATACCCAAATGCCTGTTAAGCCAATTTGTACCGGCATCAGTACCGTTCCGGCACCAATGGCCATGCCGATGCACAGTAATACCCAGCCAAAATCGTATTTCGTAAACGGTATTTTTTTTGAGAATGGTACGGCGGTTGCTGTATTGTTGCTTAATTGTAATGTGTTGTCCTGCATAGAACCCCCTGCCCAAAATACACGTTCTCCCCGAAAGAGGATCACGCGTATTGCCAGACTGTTGTGCCTTGATTCTCAACAACCTGAACCGAACGGCGTCGGTTCAGGCCATATTGGTCAGAATGTTGCCTTTCTGATGGCGTGTTCAAGGTCGTTAATAATATCTTCTGGATCTTCAAGACCCACAGAAAGACGGATAAGCCCGTCGGTAATACCTGCTTTAAGCCGTTCCTCAGGTGCAACGGGCGAATGTGTCATAGACGCTGGGTGCTGAATGAGGGTTTCGGTATCACCGAGACTGACCGCGAGGAGGCACAATTCTACAGAATTGATCATCCGCCTACCAGCCTCGAGGCCGCCGGCGATTTCGAAGCTGATAATTCCACCTGGCAGGCTCATTTGCCGCTGGCCCAGCTCATACTGCGGATGCGAAGTCAGGCCAGGATAATACACCCGAGTAATGGATGGATGCCCTTCGAGGAAGCGGGCGATTTTCAGCGCATTTTCACAGTGACGTTCCATACGAATGCCCAGCGTTTTAACGCCGCGTAGTGTTAACCACGCATTGAAAGGACTCATGCAGCCGCCGGTGATATCTTTCAGGCCTACAAACCGCGCCTGGTCGATAAACTCCTGCTTACCAACAATGATTCCCCCAATCACATCCCCGTGACCGTTGATATATTTGGTGACGCTGTGAACCACAATATCCGCGCCCAGTTGCAAAGGTTGCTGACAGTACGGCGACATAAAGGTGTTATCCACCACCAGCAATGCGCCCTGTTGATGGGCGATACCAGCCACCGTTTCAATGTCGACCAGCGACAGCGTTGGGTTGGCGGGCGTTTCGATATACACAACTTTGGTTTCTGGTCGCATGGCGGCGCGGATTTCTTCAGGCTTTGCCGCGTCGACAAAGCTGACGTTAATCCCAAACTTCGGCATGCTGTGCGACAAAAACGCGTGGGTGCAGCCGTAAATCGCGCTGGCGGAAACGATATGGTCACCCTGCTGGCAAAGCGTCAACAGCGTTGTGGTGATAGCAGAAATACCGGACGCGGTTGCCAACCCGGCTTCACCTCTTTCCAGTACAGCCAGCTTTTTCTCCAGCGCATCGGTGGTGGGGTTACCCAAGCGGGTGTAAATGTACCCGGACTCTTCGAGCGCAAAGCGGGCGGCACCTTGTTCGGCGCTGTCAAAAACAAACGTTGAGGTCTGGAAAATAGGCGTACTAAGCGCGCCAGTTGAAGGGTCGGGTTGTTGCCCCGCGTGAACGATCTGGGTGTTGAATCCGTAAGTACGACAGTCAGACATGATATCTCCTTTAATTCGGAACAGAACAGCTCACAGTCAAATAGCAATCGCTGTGCCAGAAAATGAACTGATAGATATCAATGCGTTATGTTTTTGTCTGAACTAATGGTCGGCAGGAATGTTGCCAACTGGAAAGAATCTTTCCAGCGTGCTGGTGAGAAAATGGGTGAATTGCGAGGCGCTACGCAGAGCGCAATATTGCGCAGTGATATGGCAAGTGGGCTGCCGTAGAATCAGCGGCAAGCCGGGAATTCCCGGTGAGGCGTTGATCCCCGGCGGCATCGGTTGCTGGAAAGAGAAAACCCCCGCACGTTGTTCGGTATAAACCTGGCAACAAAACGGGGGCTGACTTGAACCTGAACAACTCAAGGATAGCCGTGAACAGTTGCCATTGCAACACAGGCGGCTATATGACGCTCGCACAGTTAGGCGTGGCCTTCTGGCACGATTTAGCGGCTCCAGTCATCGCTGGCACCATTGCCAGCCTGATTGTGAGCTGGCTGCGTAACAGGAAGTAATGCGCTTTGTAGGCGTCTGCCTGCCGTGATGGCAACATGCGCCCGAACCAGGCCGCAGGGGGCGACCTTGCGGCCTTTTTCGGCTTAAATGCAGATAAATCTCGTCGCCAGGTGCCTATCCTGTCGCGATAATGCACGCTGGGAAGTTTTCAGATACCGCCTCTCTTAATACCGCTACGATCGGGTATACTCTGACGGCAGTTTCGTCTATCCGTGGAGAGTCAGTTTGCGTGTCAGTCGCTCGTTAACAATTAAGCAGATGGCAATGGTTGCGGCCGTTGTTATGGTGTTCGTTTTTATTTTTTGCACCGTTTTGTTGTTCCATCTGGTCCAGCAAAACCGCTATAACACGGCTACGCAACTGGAAAGTATCGCTCGCTCCGTCCGTGAGCCTCTGTCGGACACTATCCTGAAAGGGGATATTCCCGAAGCGGAAGCCATTTTAAAAAGTATTCGGCCAGCGGGCGTGGTAAGTCGCGCCGATGTGGTGCTGCCCAATCAGTTTCAGGCGTTGCGGATGAGCTTTATCCCTGAACGCCCCGTTCCTGTTACGGTGACTCGCCTGTTTGAGCTTCCGGTACAAATTTCGCTGCCGATCTATTCCCTTGAGCGTTCAGCTAACCCGCAACCGCTGGCGTATCTGGTGCTGCAGGCGGATTCGTACCGCATGTACAAATTCGTGATGAGTACGCTCTCGACGTTAGTGACCATTTACTTACTTTTGTCGTTAATATTGACCGTCGCCATCTCCTGGTGCATTAATCGCTTGATTGTGCACCCCTTACGTAAAATTGCTCGTGAGCTGAACGACATTCAACAGCAGGATCTGATTGGCTATCAACTGGCATTGCCGCGTCTACATCAGGATGATGAGATTGGTATGCTGGTGCGTAGCTACAATCTTAATCAGCAGTTGATTCAGCGACATAGCGAAGAGCAAAGCGACTTTGCAATGCGTTTCCCGGTTTCCGAACTGCCCAATAAGTCGTTTTTAATGGGGCTGCTGGAGCAGGTTGTTACCCGCCAGCAGACGACGGCGCTGATGATTGTCACCTGCGAAACCCTACGTGACACCGCGGGGGTGTTAACCGAAACTCAGCGGGAAATCCTGCTGCTTACGCTGGTCGAAAAACTCAAGTCGGTATTAGCCCCCAGGATGGTGCTTTCCCAGGTGAGTGGCTATGACTTTGCCATCATCGCCCATGGTGTAAAAGAACCCTGGCACGCTATTACGCTAGGTCAGCAAGTACTCACTATCGTTAATGAGCGATTACCTATTCAGGGTATTCAACTGCGTCCTACCTGCAACATTGGGGTGGCAATGTTCTATGGTGATTTGACCGCAGAACAGCTATACCGCCGCGCACTCTCGGCCGTGTTAACCTCGCGCCATAAGGGTAAAAATCAAATTCAGTTCTTTGATCCGTTACAGATGGAAGAGGCGCAGCAGCGTTTGACGGAAGAGAACGATATTCTCAGCGCGCTGGATAACCAGCAGTTCGCGCTTTGGATGCAGCCGCAGGTGGAAATGTCCAGCGGTAAGGTATTGAGCGCAGAAGCATTATTGCGGATGCAGCAGCCGGACGGAAGCTGGGAGCTGCCCGAAGGGTTAATCGACAGGATTGAGTCCTGCGGCCTGATGGTGACGGTTGGTTACTGGGTGCTGGAAGAGACGTGCCGCCAGCTGTCAGCGTGGCAGGAACGGGGTCTGATGCTGCCGCTGTCGGTGAATTTGTCCGCGCTACAGCTGATGCACCCGAGTATGGTCTCGGACCTGCTGGAGTTGTTAAACCGCTATCGCATCAAGCCTGGTACGTTGATCCTGGAAGTGACTGAAAGCCGACATATCGATGATCCCCACGCTGCGGTGGCCATTTTGCGCCCATTGCGTAATGCGGGAGTACGTATCGCACTGGATGACTTTGGCATGGGGTATGCGGGCCTGCGACAGCTGCAGCACATGAAGTCGCTACCGGTGGATGTCCTCAAAATCGATAAGATGTTTGTCGATGGGGTACCTGAGGATTGCAGCATGATCTCCGCCATCATTCAGTTGGCCCACAGCCTTAATTTGCAGATGATCGCCGAAGGTGTCGAAACCGAAGCGCAGCGTGAATGGCTATCACAAGCCGGGGTGGAAGTGGCACAAGGGTTCCTGTTTGCCCGACCGGTTCCGGCAAATATCTTCGAAGAACGTTATCTGGCGCCGGAAAGCGCTGATTACAAAAGTTAAAAAAGGTCTCGCTTGTGCGAGCCAGCTCAAAATTTTTAACATTTCTGTATCAATTATGATCCAGGTACATTTCTGTCAAGTTGTGTGGGTGTTACCTTAAGGCCGCAGGTTAAACAAAACCTTACAAGACCTGTGGTTTTTACTTTAAGGACACCCTATGAAAACCTCTATATTCAAAAGCCTTTACTTTCAGGTCCTGACAGCGATTGCCATAGGTATTCTCCTTGGCCATTTCTACCCTGAATTAGGCGCCCAAATGAAGCCGCTTGGTGATGCTTTCGTTAAGCTCATCAAGATGGTCATCGCACCTGTCATTTTCTGTACTGTCGTTACCGGCATTGCAGGCATGGAAAGTATGAAAGCCGTAGGCCGCACTGGCGCGGTTGCACTGCTCTATTTTGAAATTGTTAGTACCATTGCGCTGATCATCGGCCTCATCATCGTCAACGTGGTGCAACCCGGTGCCGGGATGAACGTCGATCCGGCGACACTGGATGCCAAAGCGGTTGCAATGTACGCCGAACAGGCAAAAGACCAGGGGATCGTAGGTTTCCTGATGGATATTATCCCGGCGAGTGTCATTGGCGCGTTTGCCAGCGGTAACATCCTGCAGGTATTGCTGTTTGCGGTAATGTTTGGTTTTGCGCTGCATCGTCTGGGCAGCAAGGGCCAGATGATTTTCAACGTGATTGAAAGTTTCTCGCAGGTTATTTTCGGCATCATTAATATGATCATGCGCCTGGCGCCGATCGGTGCTTTCGGTGCTATGGCCTTTACCATCGGTAAATATGGCGTCGGAACGCTGGTGCAACTGGGTCAGCTAATCATCTGCTTCTACATCACCTGTATTCTGTTTGTGGTGCTGGTGCTGGGTTCAATTGCCCGCGCAACTGGCTTCAGTATCTTTAAATTCATCCGCTATATCCGTGAAGAACTGTTGATCGTTCTGGGGACTTCTTCTTCCGAGTCCGCGCTGCCGCGTATGCTCGATAAGATGGAAAAACTGGGCTGTCGGAAGTCGGTTGTCGGATTGGTTATACCCACGGGCTACTCGTTTAACCTTGATGGGACATCAATCTATCTGACAATGGCGGCGGTGTTTATCGCTCAGGCAACCAACAGCCACATGGATATCTTCCATCAGATAACCCTGCTGGTGGTGCTTCTGCTCTCCTCAAAAGGTGCAGCGGGTGTGACCGGGAGTGGCTTTATTGTTCTGGCCGCGACTATCTCTGCGGTGGGTCACTTGCCGGTTGCTGGTCTGGCGCTGATTCTTGGTATTGACCGCTTCATGTCTGAAGCCCGTGCGCTGACCAACCTGATTGGTAACGGTGTTGCAACTGTTGTTGTGGCTAAATGGGTGAAAGAATTGGATACCAAAAAGCTGGATGACACGTTGAATAATCGTGCGCCGGATGGCAAAACGCACGATTTATCCTCTTAATCTCGTCACTTATGCCCGTAGTCCCTTCCAGGACTGCGGGCGTTTGCGCATAATTACCCCCTGTGCCTGAAACCGTCGATTCGGCGGCTCGGGATTTTTTCACTTCTTCCGTGACATTTTTATGTTCTCGCGGTCTAACACGAAGTGTTTTTAACGTCATATTCAGAGAGTCCTTTCGAGGGCTGTCTTTTTATTTCCAGGATAGTTGATCAGGGGTTCACATGCAGGGCACAAAAATTCGACTTTTAGCGGGCGGCTTGCTGATGATGGCCACTGCCGGCTATGTGCAGGCAGATGCGCTCCAGCCTGATCCAGCATGGCAACAGGGCACACTGGCAAATGGTTTACAGTGGCAAGTGTTAGCCACTCCCCAGCGCCCGAGCGACCGTATTGAGGTTCGCCTGCTGGTTAATACCGGTTCACTCACCGAAAGTGCGCAACAGAGTGGTTTCAGCCATGCGATCCCGCGTATCGCGCTGACGCAAAGCGGTGGCCTCGATGCCTCGCAAGCCCGTTCACTGTGGCAGCAGGGGTTCGATCCCAAACGTCCCATGCCGCCGGTTATCGTTTCCTATGATTCAACGCTGTATAACCTCAGTCTGCCTAACAGCCGTAACGATCTACTGAAAGAGTCACTTTCTTATCTGGCGAATATCTCCGGTAAACTGAGCATTACCTCTGAAACGGTCAATCATGCGCTGAATAGCGAAGATATGGTTGCAACCTGGCCGTCAGATACCAAAGAAGGGTGGTGGCGTTACCGTCTGAAGGGATCGACCCTGCTGGGGCACGATCCCGCCGATCCGTTGAAAACGCCTGTAGATGCGTCGAAAATTCAGTCTTTCTACCAGAAATGGTATACCCCGGACGCGATGACGCTGATCATCGTCGGTAACGTTGATGCACGCAGCGTAGCTGAGCAAATCAATAAAACCTTTGGCGAGTTAAAAGGAAAACGCGAAACGCCTGCACCGGTACCCACGCTCTCTCCGCTGCGAGCAGAAGCCGTGAGCATTATGACCGATGCGGTACGCCAGGATCGCCTGTCTATTATGTGGGATACGCCGTGGCAACCGATCCGTGAATCTGCCGCGTTATTACGTTACTGGCGCGCTGATTTAGCGCGTGAGGCGCTGTTCTGGCACATTCAGCAAGAGCTAACCAAAAACAATGCCAAAGACATTGGCCTCGGATTTGACTGCCGGGTGCTGTTCCTGCGCGCGCAGTGCGCGATTAACGTTGAGTCGCCGAACGATAAGCTGAACGCCAATCTGGGTACGGTTGCGCGTGAGCTGGCGAAAGTGCGTGATAAGGGACTGCCGGAAGAAGAGTTCAATGCGCTGGTAGCGCAAAAGAATCTGGAACTGCAGAAGCTGTTTGCCACCTATGGTCGTACCGATACCGATATTTTGATCAGCCAGCGTTTGCGCTCGCTGCAAAATCAGGTGGTGGATATTGCGCCTGAACAGTACCAGCGTTTACGCCAGAGCTTCCTCAACAGCCTGAGCGTTGAGATGCTGAATCAGGACCTGCGTCAGCAGCTATCGCAAGATATGGCGTTAATTCTGCTGCAGCCGAAGGGCGAACCTGAATTCAATATGAAGGATCTGCAGGCGACGTGGGATAGCATTATGGCGCCCGTTACCGCAGCGGCAACGTCTGTTGAAACGGATGAATCACACCCTGAAGTGACGGATATCCCGCCTGTACAGTAAAGGGTATCGTAACCTGTAAGCCGGGCAAGTGAAGCGCTCCCGGCTTACCCAGTGCCGGATGCGGCTTTAACGCCTTATCCGGCCTACAGGAACAATAAATTATTGCGGCATGGCGTCGCGGGGGATAATCGCCCCACGATGCTGAATGACGGTGCTTGCCGTCAGGTGGCCGCGTTTTGCGGCTTCGGCGGCATCGCCACCGGTCAGACGGACCGCCAGATACCCGGCGCTGAAGGAGTCTCCGGCCGCAGTGGTATCGATCACTTTCTCTTTCGGCAATTTAACGGCCGGAACGTCGATCAGTTCTTCGCCTGCAATGGAAACCAGGCAAGAGTCTGCGCCACGCTTCACAACCACTTCCTGTACGCCAGCCGCGTGAGTACGGGCAATTACCTCGGCAACGGGTTTTTCACCCCACAGTGCGTCTTCATCGTCCAGCGTCAGGAATGCGATATTGGTGCATTCCAACATCTGCTGATACACCTGCTGGGTCTCTTCTTTACTGCTCCACAGGCGTGGACGGTAGTTATTGTCAAAAATGACTTTTCCACCGTTGGCACGGCATTCACGCAGCAATGACAGCAGCTTGTCACGACTTGCCGGGCTTAAAATCGCCAGGCTGATTCCGCTCAGATACAGATAGTCAAATGTCGCCAGCTCTTCGCAAATCGCGGTGGACTGTTCGCTCTCCAGCCAGAATTTTGCGGCGGCTTCATTACGCCAGTAATAGAAGGTGCGCTCGCCGGTGCTATCGGTCTCAATGTAATAGAGGCCCGGCAGGCGGTTTTCCATGCGCTGAGTTAATGAGGTATCGACGTTTTCGCCCTGCCAGGATTCCAGCATTTGTTGGCTAAAACTGTCGGTACCCAGTGCAGTCACATAGTGTACGGAAAGTGCCGCCGCATCGACCTGACGGGCGATATAAACGGATGTATTCAACGTGTCGCCACCGAATCCGCGCTGAACGTCAGCGCCTTTCTGTGACAGCTCAATCATGCATTCGCCAATCACGGCAATCTTTCTGGACATAGTCGTAACCTGCTCTGAAAAAAATTAGCGTTAGTGTGCGCTGTGGGTGTTAAGTGGTCAACTATATTAAAACATCGTTCCATTATTTTTTTGAGCCAGCACGTGTTCTGCGTTGTTTTTGCCGCTTAGTTTTTATTTTTGCGCACAGCTGAACGTAAAGTTCTTCGTCTGAGCGCCGATAACCTTTGACGAGTCCGGTCAGTCACACTCTTATTTACAGGACATCTCAGATGATAAAGCAGGTTACCCAGCAGCTCATTACGCCCGATGCGAGTATTGAAAGCTTGCTGGAAAGACGCTATTGGCTGCAGTGCGAGCGTGCTTACACCTACCAGCCAATTTACCAGACCAACGGACGGCTGATGGCCGTTGAACTGCTGACCGTCGTGAGCCATCCTGATAACCCTTCCCAACGTATTGCACCAGACCGCTATTTTGCTGAAGTGGCTGTACGGCATCGTGTTGATGTAGTGAAAGAGCAACTTCTGCAGCTTGAGCTGAAAGGGGGCTTTTTCAGAGCCAACAACCTGCTGGCTTCTGTGAACGTCGACGGACCAACGCTCATTGCGATGCGTCAGGATCCCGAAATCCTGAAAATCATCGAATGCCTGCCGTGGCTGCGCTTTGAACTGGTGGAGCATATCCGCTTGCCGAAGGGGTCGTCGTTTGCCTCAATGTGCGAGTTCGGCCCGCTCTGGCTGGATGACTTTGGTACCGGAATGGCGAACTTCTCGGCGCTTAGTGAAGTGAGTTATGACTATATCAAAGTGGCGCGGGATCTGTTCGTCATGCTGCGCAAGACGCCGGAGGGACGTAATCTCTTCACACTACTATTACAGCTCATGAACCGCTATTGCCGCGGTGTCATTGTCGAAGGCGTTGAAACGCTGGAAGAGTGGCGTGATGTGCAAAACTCACCGGCTTTCGCGGCCCAAGGCTATTTTCTCTCTCGTCCAGTGCCCCTGGATACCCTCGAAGACGTAATTCTGTCACTTTGATGAGGGCGTAGCGCACCTCCTTTTCATCCTGCTGGACTATCTTTAGGACAGGCAAGGAAGGAAGTAAGGAGGTTAGACATGACGAGAACAGGTAAAATAACCACTTCAGTAATAGGGGTTTTCTTGTTGTTGATCGTCGTACTCATCATTGTGATTGCGACATTTGACTGGAACCGGCTCAAACCGACCATCAACCAGAAAGTCTCTACAGAACTCAACCGGCCCTTTGCTATACGGGGTGATCTGGGTGTGGTTTGGGAACGCCAGAAGCAGGAAACTGGCTGGCGTAGCTGGGTTCCGTGGCCGCATGTTCATGCTGAAGATATCATCCTCGGCAACCCGCCGGACATTCCCGACGTCACCATGGTGCATCTCCCGCGCGTTGAAGCTACGCTCGCCCCGCTGGCACTGCTGACAAAAACTGTCTGGCTCCCGTGGGTCAAGCTGGTCAAACCCGATGCGCGGCTGATCCGCCTGTCGGAGAAAAACAATAACTGGACCTTTAACTTAGCTGGGGAAGAAAACCGCGATCCTGATGCGCCGCCATCCGCATGGTCTTTCCGGCTGGATAACATTCTGTTCGACCAGGGACGTATCGCCATTAACGATAAGGTGACGAAGTCGGAGATTGAGATCCTGGTCGATCCGCTGGGTAAACCGTTGCCCTTTAGCGAAGTGACCGGCGCAAAAGGTAAAGAGAGCAACGCCCGCGTCGAGGACTACGTGTTTGGGCTGAAAGCGCAAGGGCGATATAACGGCGAACCGCTAAGCGGTAGCGGAAAAATAGGCGGAATGCTTGCGCTGCGTGGCGAAGATACGCCTTTCCCGATTCAGGCTGATTTCCGTTCGGGCAATACGCGCGTAGCGTTTATCGGCACGATAAACGATCCGATGAACATGGGCGGGGCGGATCTGCGGCTTAAATTCTCGGGAGATTCGCTAGGGGATTTGTACGATTTGACCGGCGTACTGCTCCCGGATACGCCGCCGTTTGAAACCGACGGACGTCTGGTGGCGAAAATTGACCCGGAAAAATCCTCTGTTTTTGATTATCGCGATTTCAATGGCCGTATTGGCGACAGCGATATTCACGGAACGCTGGCCTACACCACCGGTAAGCCGCGACCCATGCTGAAGGGTGATGTGGAATCACGCCAGCTGAGGCTGGCCGATTTGGGGCCGCTGATCGGGGTGGATTCAGGTAAAGGGGCGGAACGGGCAAAACAATCTGAACAGCGCAAAGGTGAGAAGAGCGTTCAGCCTGTGGACAAGGTCTTGCCGTATGACCGTTTTGAAACCGATAAATGGAACGTGATGGACGCTGACGTGCGTTTCAAAGGACGGCGTATTGAGCATGGCAGTAGCCTGCCGATCAGCGATCTCTCCACTCATATCATCCTGAAAAATGCCGACCTGCGCCTGCAACCGCTGAAATTTGGTCTTGCGGGAGGCAGCATTGTCTCCAGCATCCATCTGGAAGGAGATAAAAAGCCGATGCGGGGGCAGGCGGATATTCAGGCGCGGCGGCTGAAGCTAAAAGCGCTGATGCCCGATGTGGAACTGATGCAGAAAACGCTCGGTGAAATGAACGGGGACGCCCGGTTTAGCGGAAGTGGAAACTCGGTAGCGGCGCTGCTGGGTAACAGCAATGGCAACCTGAAACTGCTGATGAATGACGGCTTGATCAGCCGGAATCTGATGGAAATTGTGGGCTTGAATCTGGGGAACTATCTTGTCGGGCAGATATTTGGTGATGACGAAGTGCGGGTGAACTGCGCGGCGGCGAATCTGGATATTGTTAACGGCGTGGCGCGTCCGCAGATTTTTGCTTTCGACACGGAAAACGCAGTCATTAATGTCACTGGTACGGCGAGCTTTGCGTCGGAGCAACTGGATTTAACCATCGATCCGGAGAGCAAAGGGATTCGTATTATTACGCTGCGTTCGCCGCTGTATGTTCGCGGCACCTTTAAGAATCCGCAGGCTGGCGTGAAGGCCGGACCGCTGATTGCGCGCGGTGCGGTTGCTGCCGCATTAGCCACGTTAGTCACTCCTGCGGCGGCCTTGTTGGCGCTGATTTCGCCGTCAGAGGGTGACGCGAATCAGTGCCGGACGATCCTGTCACAGATGAAGAAGTGATGTCTGGCCGGATGTTTATCCGGCCTGGATTTCATGCTCAACGTAGGCCGGATAAGGTGGTTACACCGCATCCGGCAAAAGAATCACAACGACTGATGGCGGGTTTCGTGGGTCAACAGCAGTGCAATCAGCGTTAACGCCGCCATCGATGCCAGATACGTACCGACAGCCGCCAGACCATAATTCGCCTGCAACCATGCGGCGATGTATGGGGCAACCGATGCGCCGAGAATTGACGAAACGTTGTACGAGAACGACGCCCCCGTATAGCGCACTTCGGTCGGGAACAGCTCCGGCAGCAGTGCGCCCATCGGGCCAAATGTCAGACCCATCAGGCTTAAGCCCAGCAACAGGAAGGCGAACACCAGCACCGGATTGCCAGAGCCGAGCAGCGGTTTAAAGGCAAACAGCGCAAACAGAATGATCAGCGTGGTGATGATAAGCATGCTCTTGCGGCGACCAAACGCATCGGCCAGCAGGCCCGCCACCGGTACCATGACGCCAAAACCAATGACCGCCATCATCAGCATCCACAACACTTCATTACGCGGCAGGCCAAGCCCTACAGGCGCTGCGGCGGTACTGAACGTCATCGAATAGACGGTCATGATATAGAACAGCGTATAGGTCGCCAGCATGATGAACGTGCCGAGGATCGTCACGCGAACATGTTTTGTCAGTAGAGTACCCAGCGGGATTTTCACCTGTTTTTTCGCCGCGGCTACTTTGGCGAAGACCGGGGATTCATGCAACGAAACGCGGACGTACAGACCGATAATCACCAGCACAGCGGAGAAGATGAACGGTACGCGCCAGCCCCAGCTCATGAACTGTTCGTCGGTCAGCAGCCAGGAGAGCAGCAGAAAGGTACCGTTGGCGAAGAAGAAACCGATAGGCGCGCCCAGCTGCGGAAATGATCCGTACAGCGCGCGTTTGCGCGGTGGCGCGTTTTCCGTCGCCAGCAACGCTGCGCCGCCCCATTCACCGCCCAGACCTAAACCCTGACCAAAACGCGCCAGAGCCAGCAGCAGCGGGGCGAAAATGCCGATAGTTTCATAGCCCGGCAGCAGGCCAATGACGACCGTCGAGATCCCCATGGTAAGTAGTGAAGCAACCAGCGTGACTTTACGGCCGACGCGATCGCCGAAATGCCCGAATACCGCAGAACCGATCGGTCGTGCCACAAAGGCGATAGCAAAAGTCGCCAGAGACTGTAGCGTCGCGGCAGTCGGATCCCCCTGCGGGAAGAAGATATGCGGGAACACGATTACCGCAGCGGTGGCGTAGATATAGAAGTCGAAGAACTCAATGGCGGTGCCAATGAGCGAGGCGACGACGACTTTATTGCGCGAGTTGACCGGGGTGTGTTCCTGTTCGTTGTCGAGCGTTGTGGCTGTTGCTTGCATAATATTTTCTTATTTTTGGCCGAACGAAAGGTCATATTACGCACAGCAAAAGAGACATTTCAATCTGTAACAAACTTTGAGATTGGTCAAAAATGGAGCAAAAAGGGGATAATTTTTAGGCTTGAGATTTCACTTCTATGAAATGCTTCACACAATTTAAAACTTGGATGATAAAACTGGTTTTTGGTTAAATAAAAGTTACGGGTTGGATTTATATTCTGCAAACGGTGGCGGTTAAGGTGTCGTCACCTGCCGGGGGCGCTGCGCTTGCCCGGCCTACAACTAAACCTCCTGTAGGCCGATAAGCGTAGCGCCTTCCGGCATGAATGATGAATTAGCGGTGTGTTTTCCCCGGCATACGCGGGTCGTCTTTGTATTCTGCCGTGGCAATCCAGGCTGCGCAAAACAGGGTCAGACGAGCGAAGAAGTAGAAGAACGCCATCAGTCCAAGCACGGAACCAAATGCCGCGCCTGACGGCGACTGCACCAGTGATGGCAGCGTATACGTCATGATCATTTTGATGACTTCAAATCCTAGTGCCGCGATAAAGGTACCGCGTATGAGCGCTTTCTTACGCGGTCGGTGACGCGGTAGCCGCCAGAAAATCCAGAAGAACAGCAGGTAGTTGGCGAAAATAGAGATGGTCAGGCCGATCAGCCGCCAGGCGGGTTTCAGCCATTCGATACCGTCGAGATACAGCGCAGAGATAATCATCTGCTGGGCGGAACCGGCGATAGAGGTAATGGACAGAGTAACAATCAGCGCAACCAGTAAGCCAATCAAGGAAACAAAATCACGCAGATATTTGACCCAAATTTTTTCCTGATCCTGCGGCGTACGTTCCCAAACATCCCGCGACTGGGCACGAATCGCTTCGCGCAGGTTCCCCATCCAGTTAATGCCGGAATAGAGCGCGATGCCAAGCCCTACCAGACCTACAGTGGTACGTTGCTGAACGGCGGTATTGATGGTGTTTTTCAGCGTAGAAGCGAGCGTCGGATCGCTGACGTTCAGCAGAATCTTGCTGAAGATATCCTGCAACAGCGTAGGGTGCGAAGCGAGAATAAAACCCGCGGCGGCAAACGACACCATCAGGATTGGGATCATCGACAGAAACGAGAAGTAGGTAATGGCGGCACCAAACTGATTTCCCATACGATCGTTAAACCGCTCTGCGGCACGAATAAGATGGGCGATGATGGGCTGACGTTGAATTTTATCGGCGAAGGTCAGAGCCGTTTTCAGCGCCTGGTTCGCTTTAGCGTTTTTCTCCGGCTCGGCGGAGGCTGGTTTATGTTCTGGCGTAGGGTGTTTTGCGTCTTGTTCCTGCGTCATCCGATCGGTTGTCCTTATTTTGTTCACTCATGACATTATAGCCTGCTCAGGGGCGCATCCTGAAAAATGGACTAATCCACATAGTCTTTCATCACACCAGTCAGCCATTCCATAAACAGATGTACCCGGCGGGAGAGGTTGCGCCGATGCGGATAAAGCAAAGAGACTGGCATTGGCTCGGCGCGATATTGCGGCAACACTTCGACCAGCGTACCGGCGCGCAGGGCATCACGCACGCCAACGCGCGGCACCTGAATAATGCCCAGACCGGCAAGGCATGCCGCGTGATAGGTTTCGGTACTGTTTACCGTTAGCATGCCGCCGGTTTTAACCCATTGCGTGCCATTTTCTGTCGCCACTTCGAAACCTTGCGCACGCGTTCCCAAATTGACCGAGTAATGCACCACTGCATGCGAGGCAAGATCCTCCAGATTTTCCGGATAACCAAAGCGGGCGAGGTATTGCGGGCTGGCGCAGTTAATCTGCGTGAGTTTCCCCAGTGGGCGCGCAATCAGCCCTGAATCTTTCAGCGTACCCACGCGTACCACACAGTCGAAACCTTCGCGGATCAAATCCACCAGGCGGTCGCTGCTGCTGAGTTCGAGTTCCAGGCCCGGATACTGATGCAAAAAGCTCGGTAAGCGGGGCATCACCAGGTTTCTTGCTACACCGACCGGCATATCAACGCGCAGCTTGCCGCTGATGCTGGACGGATCGTGATGGAACAGCCCATCCAGCTCATCCAGATTACTCAACAGATCTTTCGCGCGTTCGTAATAGATCATGCCGTCTTGCGTGAGCTGAACGCGGCGGGTGGTGCGGTGCAACAACTGCGTGCCCAGATGATTTTCCAGAGCCTGGATCTGGCGCGATACGCTACCTTTAGGAAGTCCGAGGGTGTCTGCGGCGCGCGAAAAGCTCTCCAGTTCTGCGACGCGGATGAACAACTGCATTGCGTGAATTTTATCCATTCTCATGCCCTATTGTTGTTCTAAATGAAACAGTAATGCGCAGTTAGCAGTATTTATTGTTCTTCTATCACCTAATAAGCTTTGTCTCAATCTTCACAACACCTGAAATGAGGTTTCTTATGACGCAACGTATCGCATTGGTGACTGGCGGCGGCCGCGGACTCGGTAAAAACGCGGCGCTGAAGCTGGCGAGTAAAGGAATCGGTATTATCCTGACGTGGAACAGCAATGAAAAAGAAGCGCAGCAGGTTGTGGGTGAAATACGCCAATCTGGCGGTAAAGCGGCGGCATTACCGTTAAATGTCGGCGATATTTCTACATTCCCTCAGTTTATTCAACAGGTGCAGGGAACGTTACAAACGCAGTGGCAAAGTAACGCGTTTGATTATTTATTGAACAATGCCGGAATCGGCATCAACGCACCGTATCCGGCATTTACTGAAGCGCAATTTGACCAACTTTTGAACATCCATTTTAAGGGGCCCTTTTTCCTGACGCAGAGCCTGCTACCGCTGATAAATAAAGGTGGTCGCATCCTCAATGTCTCTACCGGGCTTGCCCGCTTTGCGCTACCGGGTTACAGCGCATACGCAGCCATGAAAGGTGCGATGGAAGTGCTAACCCGTTATCAGGCAAAAGAGCTGGGAGAGCGCGGCATAACGGCGAATATTATTGCGCCAGGCGCAATAGAAACGGATTTTAGCGGCGGAAATGTGCGGGATAATGCGCAATTGAATGCGTACATTGCATCGCAAACGGCGCTGGGACGCGTTGGTTTACCTGATGATATTGGCGACGCCATTGCTGCGCTGCTCAGCGATGAACTGGCCTGGATGACGGCACAGCGTATCGAGGTATCCGGCGGAATGTTCCTGTAAACCCATAAGGTGCTTATTCAACAGGTCACGGCATGCGTTGAATAAGCACTTAATGCTAGATTGTATTTTGTAACAGATTTATCCATTGTCGTTGATATCTTATTTTTAGCTAAAAATATAAAATCATATTAATTAATATTCCATGAGCATCGAATATTAAGACTTTCCCTAGTTTTCGAACCTGTTTTTGTTCCTTTGTATGATCCTTCGGGTTGAGCTGTAACTATTCATAACTTCTGCTTCTTTCTTCTCTGTCTATTGGTAAAATGGCCCCCGCCAAATGGTGACTTCTTATTTTACCCTATGGGTAATACCCTTCCGCATGTTAAGGCTAATATCCTATTCGGATGGAGATAAATAATGCAGGTAGTAATGTTTGACAGGCAGTCAATATTTATTCATGGAATGAATGTAAGTTTGCAGCAACGTATTCCAGGAGTGGATGTTCAGGGTGTCAGTCAGGCAGATGAACTTTGGCTGACGCTGGAAGATAAACCCGAGGCATTAGTTATATTGGATGGCGACCTTGATGCTGAGTTCTGCTGTAGCTTGCTGCAACAGATAGCAGAGCGCTTTGCGATGGTGAAGGTGCTGGTGACCGCAACGGACTGCCGTAAAAAATGGTTGCAAGAGGTCACTAAACTGAACGTGCTGGCCATTGTTCCGCGCGATTCTGACGCGGAAACCTTTACGCTGGCCCTCAATAGCGTCGCGATGGGTATGATGTTTATCCCCAGAGACTGCATAACCGCTACCGAAAGCGGTGGGCAAAATATCAGATTGCTCAGCGCGCGCCAGCGGGAGATTTTGACCATGCTGGCCGCCGGAGAATCTAATAAACAAATTGGTCGACTGTTAAATATCAGTACCGGAACGGTAAAAGCCCATCTTGAGTCGTTGTATCAGCGCCTGGAGGTAAAAAACCGTACGCAGGCGGCAATGATGTTAAACAACACCATTTACTAGGAACATATTTCACAGTCAGAATATTTCTGGCTGTGAAATAGACACCGGCCAGATATTTTTAGCGCAAAATTGGGTAATTCCCACGCTGAATATCCACGTAATTAATGCTTCCAGCTGAAACCTGTCTTTTATTTGCGTCATTTCCTTATAGATGAATGCCTCGCAGATACTCATATCTGCGAGCAGCAATGTTTCTGCCTGCATCACCGTAATTGGGGTATCAAAGGATTCATTGGCGGAGATTTCGTGCCCGTAACCAATGACCCAGATGCCTTTTTTGTCCTGATACTTTTCCAGCGACAGGCCCTGCCATTGCTTAATAAATGCGATACAGGCGGGCGTGAAATGTGTCGAACGCAGCGGCATAATCATCTCTGTGCAAAGAGACCTATTCTAAAAAAACCACGCCGTTACGCTAGTTGCCTGACAGCCAGTATTTACCGCAAAACGACCTATGCCTTGGGCGGCTGATATTCCTGTTTTAACAGACCAAAAATCCAGTCATCGTGCCAGGTTTGATGTAGCCAGTAGCTTGCGCGTAGCGTGCCTTCATGAATGAACCCGACCTTTTCCAACAGACACCGTGAGGCTTCGTTTCCTGCGGTGACACAGGCGGTCAGTCGCCGCAGACCGCCGCTGGCAAAGGCGTATTCACACACGGCATGCAGAGATTCAGCGCCATAACCTTTACCCTGCGCCTCTGGGGCGAGCAGAAAGCCAACCTCGGCACATTCATTGTTCTCCTGAATGTATCCGGTCACGCCAAGCGGTGCTCCCGATGTCTTATCGCACAAGAGCAGACATAGCCAGTGCGGGCTGCCGGGAAACCATTCAGGCAGGCGGGAGTCGAAGGCTGTCCGTACTTCCTCTTCAGTACGTGCGTCAGCGACAAAACGCATCACATCTGGGTTCTGCTGTAGCGTTAAGAAGAACGTCCAGTCATTTTCTGTCAGTGGGCGGCAGAGCAGACGTGATGTTTGCAGTACAGGCACAGGCTTATCTCCAGAATAATTTTCAATGATTGTGCGGAAGTCACTGTAAAACTTATTTATTTGCTATATGAATGTGTTCTAGTCTACATCGGCACAACGTTGCGTTTAAAAAAGATAATTACATACCATTGTGAGGCCGCACGTTTTGGGTCCTTTTAGGGAAGATGATGACCAATAGCGCGTTACAAGCGACATGTACACCCTTTGAACATTGTCTGGGGATTATCCGGCAGGCGTCGGTAGAAATATTACTGCTGCTAGGCGTACATGCCGCAGAAGGCAAAGACCCGCGGTGGTTTCTCGAACAGCTGGATCAGGCACGACTGAATCTGGGCGGCTGGGGGGCTGTCGCCAGACGGTTGCAGATGAATGATGCGCAATTGAGCCAGTTCACTCTGCGGCTACGTCATCTTCAACAGAGTGTACCCCAATATGAAAATGGCCAGGACGTCAGTGAAAACCAGCTGATTTCAGCGCTGCGCTTTGTGGCTTCTCTGGAACAATTACGCCAGCAACAGCCCATCCTGAAGTATCAAACCGAAATTGCACCTGTGGAGCCGGATGCTCAGATGCGGGCGCAGCGTCAACTTCGCGCAATAGAATTAACCCTCAAATCTCTGATTGCACGGGTATGGCCGGATCAACATCCTCTCAACAGCTTTCTGAAACAGCACTTTGGTGGTGAACGTCTGCGTCGCTGGCTAAAGTTGGGCGAAGGACGAGATGCGCTGGACGGTATGATGTTTAGCGAGCTGGCACTGATGGTCGTCGATAAGAAATTATTCGTTCGCCACTTTACGCAGATTTTTAACGATACTTCAGTGCTCATGTCATTTGTTGAGCCGCGCATCACGCTACGCATGTTTTTGGATGATTGCCGCCTGGCTCGTAACTGCGTTATCGCGCAGCAGCCGCTGACGTCGGTACAACTGATATTGCTGGACTACCAGTACCGACAGATAACTCATCCTGTGCAACGGGCATTTGAAGAACGGCGTACGCGCATTAATCCTGCGTCGTATCTGGAATCTGATGAGGCCATGGTCCGCCAGTTTTGGGAAACAGCAAAGCAAAAAGACGAGCAAGCGGGAGGCGATAAGCATGAAATCGCAGACAGCATTGATCCGCCGGAAAAGCGGGCCAAGCGCACGGCGGAAGAACGTGAACAGCTGATTTCCGGTATGTTGTGGGTAGCGGTCGGCGTGATGGTGCTGGCGATTTCGCTGGGTGCGTTCTGGTTATTTACTTCGCCAGCGCCACAGGCGTCTTCCGGACAGTCCGTTGAAATCGTACAAGAGGAGCCACGGCGTGATGCCCCTAGCGCACGGGAGGCGGTGACCCGAATGGGCATCACCTGGGATGCCTTTAACATGCGGGCGGCTATCGATCGCAATGACACCCGCGTGACGTCACTTTTTCTGCAGGGCGGGATGGACTGGAAGCTGGCGTGGACGGAGCAGGCGTTTTCGGCGGGCAATACTGAGGTGTTGAGACTGCTGCTGCGTTACCCTTCGCAGATGGATGAAAGCAAACCATGCCGACAGTTTATGACTACGCTCAGCCATGCGATGTCGAATGGGGCATCGCTCACTTCGCTGCATAAAAGTTATCTGCAAAGTTTTTGTTCCGTGCCTGCGGTCGTTGCGCGTCAGCAATATGATCTTGAGCAGGCCGAGCTGCGTGTTCGCGCCCAGCCAAGCCCTGAGAACAAGAAATGGCAGAAAATTCACGCCGAGCTGTATGATGCAATTAACTGACAGCCTGATGACTCAGACCGTCAGCCGCTAGGGTTCGCCATACAAACCGATGAGTCTGCGCACCACGCCATTGGTCCAGCCAAAGCCGTCCTGCAACGGATATTCCCCGCCGCCGCCTTCGCGCGGCGCGGCGTCAGCTATGTGGTATTTTTCGATAAGTTTGTGGTGTTCCTGATAAAAGAGATTCACCGTTTTCAACCAGTTACGGGCAATTTCATCCCCGAGATGGTCGTCACCGTACAGTTTGAAGCCCTGGATCGCCATCCACTGCAGCGGCGCCCAGCCGTTGGGTTTATCCCACTGTTCACCGGTTTCATGCTCCGTGGCTAAAATGCCACCGGGCGTGAGCAGGCGACTGCGAACCGCGTTAGCAAGCCGATCGGCTTGTTCATGCGTTGCCATACCGACATACAGCGGCACAATACTGGCGGCAGAGAACAGGGCCATTTGTTCGCGCCGCCAGTCGTAATCGCGATAGCAGCCGTTTTCATCGTCCCAGAGATAGCGGTTTACCGCATCACGACGATCGCTGGCTTTCTGGCGAAAAAGTGCTTCCGTTTCTTTGTCACCTTTTAGCGCGGAAATATTGGCAATAGTGCTTTCCAGCTTGTAGAGGAATGCGTTCAGGTCAATTGGGATGAACTGCGTGGTGCGTATGCTGGCAAGGCGGCCTGCGTCGCGCAGCCAGCGCGATGAATAATCCCAGCCAGAAGCCGCGCCCGCGCGTAAATCCCGATACACTTCATTGGGCGGGCGACCCGAATGCTTGGCGGTCTCGACGTCTTCAAGCCATGATTCATCGCGTGGCGTATCACGATCGTCCCAATAGCGGTTAAGTAGAGAGCCGTCAGACATTCTGATCACGTGGCGGTAGGCCTGGTTGAGTACCAGGGAATCGGCGCCATCCATCCAGAACGCGTACTCCATTTTTAGATGATCAAGGTAACGACGCGCGCCGCGTACGCCATCCTCTTCAAACAGTTCCACCATCAGCGCAAATACCGGCGGCTGTGAGCGACTCAGATAGTAAGTGCGGTTGCCGTTCGGGATGTGACCATAGTTTTCAATCATCCAGGCAAAGTTATCTGCCATACATTTCAGCAGATCTTCGCGGCCGCTCTCTGCCAGACCCAGCATGGTAAAGTAGGAATCCCAGTAGTAGGTTTCGCTAAAACGCCCGCCTGGCACAATGTATGACTGCGGTAACGCCAGCAGCGAGGACCAGGGAATATGATCCTGCGGCTCGCGCGTCAGCACCGGCCACAGTTGATCGATATGCTCTTTCAGCGAACTTTCCGGGTCAGAAACGTATTCGCTGGAGGGCGTTTCCGGGAGCCAGAAATGGTTCTCGACGAAGCGTCGCAGATCGAAGTCCCGATGGCGTTTAACCTTGCGATAGCGAATTAAAATGTCGAGCGGGTCCATTTTGGGCGCACAATCTGGGAAGGTTTTACTATCCGCAAACAGTTTGGATGACTGGACGTGTTCGAACAGTTCGAGATAACGATCGGCAGGGGTTAACGCATCTGAAGCGGGGAGCCCTTCAATCATCTCCGGCTCAGGCTCTGCCTCAATCATTTCATCCAGCTTTAACTCGCACGGATCCATTTCATAAAGCAGATCGATGTCGATCGTCATTTCTTCAGAAGGGGCGTGGGGTAGTTTCTGGTTGAGCATAATGAGAAAGACCTCCGATGGACGTTGAAAGTTTAAGGCTATTGCCCGGTCGTCAGTTAAGCGTAGACATTCGCTTCGGTGTCGGGTGAGTAAAGCGTGCGGTTGATCACGTTTTAATGCTGAGCAAAATTTAAAGAATCAGACTATCCCAATGAAAATAATGGATAATTCAAATTTCTGCATGATCTGAATATATTCCATTTTCAGAGCATTCGATTGCAACGAGGTGTGAACAGAGACAGGTAACGCCTTATCTCTATAATAGGCGCAGGCTATTCTATTGATAGTTCTCCCCCATGTAATTGCTTGATACTTATCAAAATAGTAATTCCCTCATTTCCTATGATGGTCAGGTCTGACAAAGACTGTGCATTAATTATTCTAATTTTTCTGGGTCACAATAACTCACAACGGTGAGGGTAAAATAATGAAAATCATTACCCGTCTTACCGCGATTGCCATAGCTGGCATCGTGATTTGTTATTTTGGATTATCCGGTTATGTGTGGTATCACGATAATCAACGTAGCAAACAGGCAGATGTTCAGGCCTCTACGCTGGAAGAAAATAATAAGGTATTAGGATTTTTACGCGAAAAAGGATGCGATTATTGTCACACGCCTTCAGCTGAATTACCTTTCTATTCTTCTTTTCCTGTCGCTAAGCAGTTGATGAATTATGATATTCAACTGGGATACAAATCATTCAATCTTGAAGCCGTTCGTGCGGCGCTGGTCGCAGATAAACCCGTTTCGCAAAGCGACCTGAATAAAATTGAATGGGTGATGCAGTACGACACCATGCCACCGACGCGTTATACCGCATTGCACTGGGCTGGCAAGGTCAGCGATACGGAGCGAGCCGAGATCCTGGGCTGGATTGCGAAACAGCGTGAGCAGTATTACGCCAGTAACGATACCGCCACGCAGCATCGTAATGAACCTGTGCAGCCGATACCGGAAAGCATCCCAACCGATGCCCGCAAAGTGGCGCTTGGCTTTACGCTTTACCACGACCCGCGTATTTCAGGTGACAGCACGATTTCTTGCGCGCATTGCCACGCCCTGAATGCAGGCGGCGTGGATGGCCGGAAAACGTCGATCGGCGTAGGCGGCGCCGTTGGCCCGATTAATGCGCCGACGGTGTTTAACTCGGTCTTCAACGTTGAACAATTCTGGGATGGTCGTGCGCCAACACTGCAGGCGCAGGCAGGCGGCCCGCCGTTGAACCCTATCGAAATGGCGTCTAAATCCTGGGATGAAATTATCCAGAAACTGGATAAAGATCCGCAATTGAAGCAAGAGTTTATCGCGGTTTATCCGCAGGGATTCAGCGGGGATAATATTACCGATGCGATTGCTGAGTTTGAGAAAACGCTAATTACGCCAAATTCGCCGTTTGATAAATGGCTACGCGGCGATGAAGCGGCGTTAACTGCTCAGCAGAAACATGGCTATCAATTGTTTAAAGATAATAAGTGTGCGACCTGTCATGGCGGTATTATTTTAGGCGGGCGCTCATTTGAGCCATTGGGTTTGAAAAAGGACTTTAATTTCGGTGAGGTCACTGCCGCAGATATTGGCCGCATGAACGTCACTAATGAATTACGTGACAAGCTGCGTCAAAAAGTCCCGGGCTTGCGTAACGTTGCGCTGACCGCGCCTTATTTCCATCGCGGTGATGTGCCTACGCTCGATGGTGCGGTAAAACTGATGC
Source organism: Citrobacter sp. Cpo221 (assembly GCF_030332345.1). Lineage (NCBI taxonomy): Bacteria > Pseudomonadati > Pseudomonadota > Gammaproteobacteria > Enterobacterales > Enterobacteriaceae > Citrobacter > Citrobacter sp. Cpo221. Next base: position 179,253 of record NZ_JAOWIA010000060.1, on the reverse strand, counting down.
TGCGTTATCAGGTGGGTAAAGAACTGCCGCAGGAAGATATCGACGATATCGTGGCGTTCCTCGAAAGCTTAAACGGCGTGTATACACCATATATGCAGGGTAAATAAGAGAAAACCGGATGGCAAAGCACCATCCGGTTTATTTATTGCTTAACGCATGGTAACGAATTCTTCTGCCGCCGTTGGGTGAATCGCAACGGTGTTATCAAAGTCTTTCTTGGTTGCGCCCATTTTCAGTGCGACCGCGAAGCCTTGCAGCATTTCATCCATTCCAAAACCAATACCGTGAATACCGACAATCTTCTCTTCCGGACCGACGCAAACCAGCTTCATGCGGCACGGCTGACGGTGTGTGGTGACAGCGGTATACATTGCGGTAAATGATGATTTATACACTTTCACCTGGTCATCGCCGTGCTGTTCGCGAGCCTGCTGCTCGGTCAGGCCCACGGTGCCAATTGGCGGGTGGCTGAAGACCACGGTCGGGATGTTGTTGTAGTCCAGATGCTCGTCCGGCTTGTTGTTAAACAGACGCTCGGACAGGCGACGGCCCGCGGCAACGGCAACCGGCGTCAGTTCAACGGCACCGGTGTTGTCGCCGACGGCATAAATACCCGGCACGCTGGTGTTCTGGAATTTATCAACGACGATGTAGCCTTTTTCATTGGTTTTCACGCCGGTAACAGCCAGATTGAAGTTGTCCGTTTCTGGCTCACGACCAATCGCCCAAATCAGGCAGTTTACCGTTTCGCTACGACCATCTTCCAGTTGCAGGGTCAGGCTGCCGTCAGCGTTTTTAACAACCGCTTTTGGAATCGCGTGAGTATGCAGAGTCGGGCCTTCGGCGTTCATCACCTCAACCAACGTCTCGACGATCATCGGATCAAAACTGCGCAGCGGCGCGTGTTTACGCACGAACAGGTGAGTTTCTGCGCCCAGGCCATTAATCACACCAGCCAGTTCAACGGCGATGTAGCCTGCGCCAACAACGGCTACACGTTTTGGCAGCGCTGGCAGCTCAAAGAAACCATTAGAATCAATACCGTATTCCGCGCCAGGGACAGCCGGGCGACTCGGGCGACCACCAGTGGCAATCAAAATATGATCGGCAGTAATGGTTTCACCGTTTACTTCAATGGTTTTGGCATCCACAAAGCGGGCAAAGCCTTTGATCACATCGACATTATTTTTGCCCAGCACGTTGTCGTACGAGGTATGAATACGATCGATATAAGCGGTACGCGTGGCGATCAGTTTATCCCAGTCGAACTTATTGATGGTGGTGTCGAAACCGTAATCCGGACCGTACATGTGGATCGCTTCGCGGACCTGTGCGGCATGCCACATCACTTTCTTCGGTACGCAGCCAACGTTAACGCAGGTGCCGCCCAGCTCTTTGGCTTCAATCAGTGCGCATTTCTGGCCGTACATTGCTGCACGGTTAATGGAGGCAATACCGCCGCTGCCGCCGCCAATAGCGATGTAATCATAGTGCTTGGTCATGACCGCTCCTTCATGTTCATTGTAGGGCGGAGAAGCGTTACGCCATCCGCCAAAATATTCGCGATTGTATACCTGATATTAAAAGGTTCCACCGATGGCTGCGATTACTCCGGCACGATCCAGCTTACCGAGGTATGACCGGTTCCTGCCGGAACCAGTTTGCTGTGTAGCCACGGCAGGACGTTGTTCATCTGCTGCTCCAGCTTCCATGGCGGGTTAATCACAATCATGCCGGATGCCGTCATGCCACGCTGATCGCTGTCCGGGCGTACCGCCAGCTCAATTTGCAGAATTTTGCGGATGCCGGTGTCTTCCAGATCGTGGATCATGCGCTTGATTTGTTGGCGCAGAACCACCGGATACCACAACGCATAGGTGCCGGTCGCGAAACGTTTGTAGCCTTCGTTAATACCGGTCACTACTGCCTGGTAGTCGCTTTTGATTTCGTATGGGGGATCGATAAGGATCAACCCACGGCGGGAAACTGGCGGTAATTTTGCTTTTAGCTGCTGATAACCATCGGCTTTGGCCACGCGAGCGCGCTCATCCTTCTGGAATTCGCCGCGCAGCAGAGGGAAGTCGCTCGGATGCAGTTCAGTTAATTGCAGGCTGTCCTGTTCGCGCAGCAGCTGGCGAGCAATTAACGGAGAACCCGGGTAATAGCGCAGCTGACCGCTACGGTTGAAGTGTTGCACCACGCCAATGTAGGGTTCCAGTTCGGCAGGCAAATCGTCCTGCTGCCAGATACGGGCAATCCCTTCCAGGTATTCACCGGTACGTTCAGCATGCTCACTGCTCAGCTGATAACGACCAGCGCCAGCATGGGTGTCCAGATAGAGAAACGGTTTTTCTTTCTCTTTGAGCGACTCGATGATCAGGCTCTGAACGGTATGTTTAAGGACGTCGGCGTGGTTGCCTGCGTGATAACTGTGGCGATAACTGAGCATGGGTAATGAAATTCCGCTGAAATGACGATTTGCCACAGTTTACAGCAGATCGGCACAGATTACCCGTAGGCCCGGTAAGCGCAGCGCTACCGGGCGTCTTTCCGTCACGGTTAGGATTGAAATCCTCTACACTTAACCCCATTGTACAAATTAATATGCACAGCGCCGGATACGCGCTTCATTCACTCTTTTCAACAGGACCGCGCTAATGACCAATCCATTGCTGACTCCCTTCGAACTGCCGCCGTTTTCTAAAATTCAGCCTGAGCACGTTGTGCCTGCCGTCACTCAGGCGCTGAATGATTGCCGCGAAAACGTTGAGCGCGTGGTTGCGCAGGGCGCGCCGTACACCTGGGAAAACCTCTGCCAGCCGTTGGCGGAAGTTGACGATGTGCTGGGGCGTATTTTCTCTCCGGTTAGCCACCTGAACTCGGTGAAAAACAGCCCGGAACTGCGTGAAGCCTACGAACAAACGCTGCCGCTGCTGTCTGAATACAGCACCTGGGTTGGACAACATGAAGGCCTGTATAAAGCGTACCGCGATCTGCGTGATGGCGATCATTACGCCACTCTGAACACCGCACAGAAAAAAGCGGTTGATAACGCGCTGCGCGATTTTGAGCTTTCTGGTATTGGTCTGCCGAAGGAAAAACAGCAGCGCTATGGTGAGATCGCTACCCGCCTGTCTGAGCTCGGCAACCTGTACAGCAATAACGTCCTCGATGCTACGATGGGCTGGACTAAGCTGGTGACCGACGAAGCGGAACTTGCCGGGATGCCGGAAAGCGCGCTGGCCGCCGCAAAAGCTCAGGCTGAAGCCAAAGAGCAGGAAGGCTATCTGTTAACGCTGGACATCCCAAGCTACCTGCCGGTGATGACCTACTGTGATAACCAGGGGCTGCGTGAAGAGATGTATCGCGCTTACTCCACGCGCGCGTCTGACCAGGGGCCAAACGCTGGCAAATGGGACAATAGTCCGATAATGGAAGAGATCCTCGCGCTGCGCCACGAGCTGGCACAGCTGCTGGGCTTTGAAAGCTACGCCTTTAAATCTCTGGCTACCAAAATGGCGGAGAACCCGCAGCAGGTACTCGACTTCCTGACCGACCTGGCGAAACGTGCCCGTCCGCAGGGTGAGAAAGAGCTGGCTCAGCTGCGCGCCTTCGCGAAAGCGGAATTTGGTGTTGATGAGCTACAGCCATGGGATATCGCTTACTACAGCGAGAAACAAAAACAGCATCTCTACAGCATCAGCGACGAGCAGCTGCGTCCTTACTTCCCGGAAAACAAAGCCGTTAACGGCCTGTTTGAAGTGGTTAAACGTATTTATGGCATCACCGCCAAAGAGCGCACCGATGTTGACGTCTGGCATCCGGAAGTTCGTTTCTTCGAGCTGTACGACGAAAACAACGAGCTGCGTGGCAGCTTCTATCTTGATCTGTATGCCCGTGAACACAAACGCGGTGGGGCGTGGATGGACGACTGTGTCGGCCAGATGCGTAAGACAGACGGCACATTGCAAAAGCCGGTCGCTTACTTGACCTGTAACTTTAACCGTCCGGTGAACGGTAAACCTGCGCTGTTTACCCACGATGAAGTGATCACCCTGTTCCACGAGTTCGGCCACGGTCTGCACCATATGCTGACCCGTGTCGAAACCGCGGGCGTTTCCGGTATCAACGGTGTGCCATGGGATGCGGTCGAACTGCCGAGCCAGTTTATGGAAAACTGGTGTTGGGAGCCGGAAGCGTTGGCGTTTATCTCTGGTCACTTTGAGACCGGTGAACCGCTGCCGAAGGAACTGCTGGATAAAATGCTGGCGGCGAAAAACTACCAGGCAGCGCTGTTTATTCTGCGTCAACTGGAGTTCGGTCTGTTTGATTTCCGTCTGCACGCGGAGTTTAACCCGCAGCAAGGGGCTAAAATCCTCGAGACGCTGGCGGAAATTAAAAAACAGGTCGCCGTGGTGCCGGGCCCAACGTGGGGCCGCTTCCCGCATGCCTTCAGCCATATTTTTGCTGGTGGCTACGCAGCGGGTTACTACAGCTATCTGTGGGCAGACGTACTGGCGGCAGATGCCTTCTCTCGCTTCGAAGATGAAGGGATTTTCAACCGTCAGACCGGACAATCGTTCCTCGATAATATCCTTACCCGTGGCGGTTCTGAAGAGCCGATGGAACTGTTCAAGCGCTTCCGTGGCCGCGAGCCGCAGCTGGATGCAATGCTGGAGCATTACGGGATCAAAGGCTGATTATTCACGTGAAAATCTGCTTAGTAGATGAAACAGGCGCCGGAGACGGCGCCTTATCTGTTCTTGCCGCCCGCTGGGGACTGGAACACGATGAAGATAACCTGATGGCGCTGGTGATGACGCCGGAACATCTGGAACTGCGCAAACGTGATGAACCCAAACTCGGTGGTATCTTTGTCGATTTCGTGGGCGGAGCGATGGCCCATCGGCGCAAATTTGGCGGTGGACGCGGTGAAGCGGTGGCGAAGGCGGTTGGCATTAAAGGCGATTACCTGCCGGATGTGGTCGATGCGACAGCTGGGCTGGGGCGCGATGCGTTTGTACTGGCCTCGGTAGGCTGCCGCGTACGAATGCTGGAACGTAATCCGGTGGTTGCGGCACTGCTTGATGATGGCCTGGCGCGCGGCTATGCCGACCCGGAAATCGGTCCGTGGCTGCAGGAACGTTTACAGCTGATCCATGCGTCGAGTCTGACGGCGTTAACCGATATCACGCCGCGACCGCAGGTGGTGTACCTCGATCCGATGTTTCCACATAAGCAGAAAAGCGCGCTGGTGAAAAAAGAAATGCGGGTGTTTCAGTCATTGGTGGGGCCGGATTTAGATGCGGATGGGCTGCTGGAGCCTGCGCGTCAGTTGGCCACCAAACGTGTGGTGGTGAAGCGCCCAGACTACGCGCCGCCGCTGGCGGATGTCGCCACGCCGAACGCGGTTGTGACGAAAGGGCATCGGTTTGATATCTACGCTGGGACAGCATAGTTTGTAGGTCTGTGCGCTGTGCTGCCTGATGCGCTGCGCTTATCAGGCCTACGACAGCGTGTCTTTGTAGGCCACATCCCGGCTTGGTGCGCTGTGCTGCCTGATGCGCTGCGCTTATCAGGCCTACGACAGCGTGTCTTTGTAGGCCACATCCTGGCTTGGTGCGCTGAATTGCCTGATGCGCTGCGCTTATCAGGCCTACGACAGCGTGTCTTTGTAGGCCACATCCCGGCTTGGTGCGCTGAATTGCCTGATGCGCTGCGCTTATCAGGCCTACGACAGCGTGTCTTTGTAGGCCACATCCCGGCTTGGTGCGCTGAACTGCCTGATGCGTTGTGCTTATCAGGTCTACGGCAGCGTGTCTTTGTAGGCCACATCCCGGCTTGGTGCGCTGAA